>JALYPI010000139.1 GCA_030856445.1 Bacteroidota bacterium | reverse complement strand
TTTCATATGTATATAATTTGTTTTTTAATTGTCATATGGAATACGCCATGTTATATTCATTAGTGTTTGTGCACGGTTGCTGCATGGCTATTTCATATGTATATAATTTGTTTTTTAAAGGTCATATGGAATACGCCATGTTATATTCATTAGTGTTTGTGCACTGTTGCTGCATGGCTATTTCATATGTATATAATTATTTTTTTAATTGTCATATGGAATACGCCATGTTATATTCATTAGTGTTTGTGCACGGTTGCTGCATGGCTATTTCATAAGTTTTAATTTTCCTAAATTTTTTCAATACAAATATTCCTTTTAAGAAAATAATATCAAATTAATTGACAACTTCACAGATTTCTTTATTGTTTTCCAAAACTGTTCCTTTTTCATCTTCTGCATTAAAATCACTCCAATAAGCAGCCCTTATCATAATACTTAAATTGTATATGTTAAATATGCCCCAAAAAGTATTTGATATAAAACCCGAAGCTGTTGGGTGTGAATCTATTCCAAGAAGAAAAAGATTATAAAAAATTCCTAAAATTGTAAGCGCAATAATAGTGGCATGGGGCCATATATGTTGCATGTAGGGGTTTACAACCAGTTTTGTTTTCGGTGTTACATTAAATTTCACCTTTTCTCCTCGGATTGCTGAATATAAAGAAAGCAACATAAGCCAAAAGCAGGATATATAGTATTGATCTCCTCTTGAAGTATTAATTCCCCAGCAAGCAACAGTCATGGACAGTGTGTTTAAAATTTGGAATGGAATAAAAAATTTAAAAAAATCAAAGCTATATGCAGCTACTGGAAGAGATTGAGTAAAAAAAAATATAATAGGACTTAATAAAAACACAATAATCCATAAGGGAGCAATATATGACCAAATTGTAGAGAAATATGCAAGTCGTTGCCATAAAGTTAGACCTTTAAAAAATAGTGGGTTATCTTTAAAAGCAATATCCAATGACCCTGCTGCATATCTGGTTCTCTGTTTTATACATGTATCAATATCTTGGGGAGATAACATTTTACATTCAACTTTTGAATGCTGAATGCTTTCCCAGGCATTTTGTCTATCTGCATGCAACATCATTGATGTATAAATATCCTCTGAGGCATGATATTTAAAAGGTATGAGATTTTTTTCAATGATTAAAGATTTTCTACATTCCTTATATTCTTGGTTATTGATTATTTTACTTTTTCTAAAATTATTTTTAATTCCATTTTTTACTTCCTCTCCATAACCACTAAGTGCTAGACTCATTACAGCTTCACGCCTGTGAATAGAACCAGCACCACAACAAAAAGCAGCGTTGTAATTGTTTCTTTTACGAAGCAAAACATCGTAAAACAAACGAGGATCGTTACCGAAAATATCTTCACCAGTTTGGATTTTACCAAACAGCCTGTCTGACATCTTACCTAATGCCTCCCCAATTTTCCCATATTTATGTGCTAAAACTTCACTAATGTCTTTTCCTTGGGTTGTATCATAAAACCATTGGGGAGTTTGTACCCATGCTACTTTTTTATTTCTAAAATATCCAGTGGTATTAATTAAAAATTCTGTAAACGTTCTTGTATCTGCATCAAGAATGACAAATAGATCACCATTTGTTTTTTCTAAACCATTTTTTAAATTTCCAGCCTTATATCCTTCATTATTATCTCTGATAATATATCCTACACCTTCTTCTTCTGCCACTTTTTTCATGTTTTCTTCCAAAGGATTTCTTCCATCCCTTCTCCCATCGTCTAAAACATAAACATTAATAGAAACATCATCATAAGGATATTTCATCCTTTTTGCATCTCTAATACTATACCTAACAATTTCCACTTCCTCGTTATAGGTTGCAATGTGTACATCAATTTTTACAGGTCGATCCTTACGTCCTTTTAAATCTTCTATTTCAGACAAATAATGGACTGGAGGCTGTTTTATAGGATCCTTGTTAGACCACATATTATATATGACTAAAATAGTCCCGATAAAACTTAATGTTTCTGCAATAATAAGAGGAATTGCAAACCACAAAGCATCATAATTCAATGAATACAGCCACCTCCAGTTTAAGTAAGCTATTCCAAAACAAATCGTGAGAATTGATAAGAATTGAAAAATCAGTGTCCTATACCTATTATCTTTAATTTCAGGATAAGGTTTACGTTGTTCAAACTGACTAAAATAAAACGTTTTCAAAATCTTAAATATTCATTCACAATTAATTATTTGATCTAAACCTGTTTCCCTGAATTTATATTGAATATCTCTATTTACATGAATAAACCTAACATCTGTACCCATTTCCATCCAAGTTTTTACTAGATCAACAAGGTCAGCAAGACCTGAATTATTAATGAATTTCACATTGGTAAAATCATAATACATAACTCCATTAAAATAAACTCCTGAAAATACTTCAGTTCTTCCCTCCCCTGTTAGGTATAATAAATTTGTTGTTCCAGATATTTCCACAAATAATGTCTTACATTATTTTAAATAGAAATTCCTTGCCTAATGAAAGTATTTGTCACTTTAAAAATTTTTAATTTTATAAGTAACTGTATTACAAGCAAGGTTGTGTTTTGAATAATGAAATGAACTTTTGTAAATAAATTAGTTCTAAAATAATTGTGGATATTATTTCACAAGAAGGTAATACAATTGCAAGGAATTAAAAACCTATTTCTTTTTTTTAAACTTTTTTCTTTTCTGATTGGAACTCTCATTGGAACTCTCATTTTCTTGTGTTGCTGTTTTAGGGAGGTTCACAACTTCCACTTCACCTTGAGGGATAATTGAAGTTTTTTTTCGGATTAAAGATTTAAAAGGATAAATCATTTGACCAAAGAAACCCAATGGGATCTCTTTTATATCATGGACTCCAAGTTGTGGTTTTTTATCCTTTGGTAAATAAAAAGTTCCAAAAAGCAAGTCCCAAATATTTAAAACTGATGCGAAATTTACTCCAAACCTTCCAGGTGTATTTTTAGAATGATGCCAAAAGTGTGTATCAGGATTAATAACAATATAGTTCATAAAGCCCCAATTAATTTTGATATTGCAATGGGATAAAAACGTAAAAAACAACCCAATCCATAAATAGTAAACAACATAGTATTTTACACCATATCCTAGTAAACCAAAAGGAATATACAATAGAGGCTTAAAAACCAAGTATTCAAACCAATGAAAATGTCTGGTAGAAGCAAATCCTAGATGTTCTTGTGCATGGTGAATTTTATGAAATTCCCATAAAAAATCAATCCGGTGCAGCAAATAGTGCCCTAAAAATTGAACAAAATCCACAAGAATAAAAAAGATTACAAATTGAATAAAAACAGGTAAGGTATCAACATTGAATAATGGAGTAGATATACCTATTATATGAAGAGAATCTAAAAATAATTTTTCTACAACACTTACCATTGCATAAAAACCTATTGCCATTACAACAAAATCAATAAAAAACAAATAGATCAAATCGAGTTTAAACCCCTTTCTTTCAATAAGAGGATACTTTTCTTTCTTTGGAAGTATTACCTCAAGAGAAAAGGTAATGAAATAAATACAAAGAATGATATAAAAGGGATTATCCCAAGCAGGATTTTTTAATAAAAAGAAAAAAGAATCTAAATAATTATTAAAATTTGAAGTAAATGTTTCTTTAATTTCCTCAATAGTAAAGCCCATAGGATAAATTCATAAAAAATTTCTCATTTATTAAAAAACTGTTGTTTTCTTAAAAAATTGCAGAAATTTTTAATTAAACAGTATTATCTTTTTTAAGTGGAATCTTCAAATGTAGCTTATTCTTTCTTCAGTTTTATTAACTTTTGTATTTTTTTCCCAAAATGACATTATTTGTTGCTGAATCAAATAATTAAAAAAAAGAAAATTTATTTATTATCTATATAATCCTGCTTACAAAAAAATCTCAACTCTCTACTAAACAACAAATTAGAAAATAATTATTAGTTGTGTATTAATTTTATTTAATAACATTTGGCATAGTTAGCACAGAAATTGAATATAATATAACCACAAACATTTAAAAACTTAAATAAAATGAAAACTAAATTTGTTATAGGACTTATAGCTTGCGGTTTAATGTTTAATGTAGCTTGTGAACCGGGAGCCCAAAATGATGATCCGGTAGAAAAGGCTACGGAGAGAACTGAGCAAACCGGGTACATAGACGATCAAACTGCAGAAATATTAGCAGAAACTGCTAGTTTGAACATGATGAACATGGAACTCAGCAGGATAGCTGAGGAGAGAGCCATCACTCCTGAGGTAAAACAGTTTGCTCAACAAACAACAGAAGTACATGATGGAATAAACAAAGAACTTCAAGCTTTATCTCAAAAAGAACCTATCGTACTGCCAGAGCAAATGTCAGAGGATCACGTAGATAAAATCAATAATGTTGCTGATAATGAAGGAATTGATTTTGACAAGGAATACGTTGATGAAATAAAGAACGTATACCAGGATAAAATTGATGAATTTGAAAATTTAGCAAGAGACACAGAAAATCCGGAAGTTCAAGAATTTGCACTTAGTACCTTACCTAAATTAAGGATGCAATTAGAAACAGCAGAAAGAGTAGAAAAACAATTAGATAATAATAATAATAATAATAATAACCGTGCCGGTGAGGGGGAATTTGAAAGAGGTAGTGAACAACAAAAAGAAAGAAATGATGGAAGCAATATATAGGTGTGCATAATAAACTTTATTATAAAAACCGTCTCAAAAGTAGAATTTTCGAGACGGTTTTTTTATTTTGTATTTCTAACATCCTTTAAAAAAGATAAATTTCCTCTAAAACACCCCCACTTTCATAACTAAAAAGACACTAAGTTGTTTGTATAAAGTGCAGGTTTTATATCTAAATGGCTTTTATTATTTTCAAAAAAACATTTAAAGTTGTGAATTTATGGCATTCATGTTTTTCACGATACTAATGAACAAAAAACAGATATTCATTTTATGACTCATTTTATTCAAATACAAAAGGCTGATTAATTTTACACATAATGTAGAATTATTTTCACGATAGTTTTTTCATTTTACATTAATTATAAAAACATATTATTTTAAATAGTTGTTTTTCATTTATTTAAATCCAACCTCTCCTCTAAATTGCTTAAAATATTTAATGGCAAGATATTTTGAACATTACATTGAAGCTGATTTAATAATTTATTTAATTTTTAGCATATAATAATTTAAAATATCGAAGAAATGAGGAATATATTTTTACTAACATTATTATTTTCAGTTACCTGCGTAAGCAATTCTTGCAAAAAAGATGCAGGGACAGGTGGCAGAGCATATGTAAAAGGGAAATTATATACTGGAAATTACCATTCACCAGAAATTCAAATCACTGAAGAGGATGTTGAACCTGAAGAAAGAGTTTATATAGTGTTTGGTGACAGAGAAGATGGATATGATAACGATATAAGAACAAACCACGATGGAACATTCGAATTCAAATATTTAAGAAAGGGAAATTATAAAATCTTTGCTTATGGAATGGATACAACCAAAGCATCAACATCACCAAAAACTCCAGTAATAAGAAACTTTGAAATAACTGACAGAAAACAAAACATCGAGATAAATGATTTAATAATATACAAACCTGCAAATAAAGGAGGAAGTGCTGCTATTAGAGGGAAAATATGGGTAAAAGACTACAATGCAAGTTTCAGTGTATTAAAAGCAGAATACTATGCTCAAGACGAGACGGTATACTTAAAATGTGGAAATGAGTCTTCCTATAGCGAAAGAGTTAGAACAAGTTATGACGGGTCATTTGAATTTAAAAACCTAAGAAAAGGAAAATATCAGGTTTACACTTATTCTAAAGACTCTACTCAAAGCTCTCCTTCAGGAACAATAATGGTAATACAAAACGCGGAAATATCTGAAAAAAACCAAGTTCTAACCTTAGATAATTTAGTGACTTTTAATTAAGAAATGGCCATGACATTTAATTAAAGAAAAATATAATATCATATATTAAAGGTTGAATAGCACAGTATATTAAAGAATTTCATTTGCATTAAAAAATACAAACATGATACCCAATACAACTGTATTTAATAAAATTAAGCAATTATTAATGGATTTTAATTCTGTCAATTTAAATGAAATAGAGAAAGTCAAATTAATGAATAGGACTGATACGAAATTTGTTTTTCATATAAATAAATTTCCTTCTATACTTGAAAATTTAAAAGAAAATTACATGGTCCTGGAAATAGAAAATAAGAGGATTTGCGAATATCAAACACTCTATTTTGATACAGAAAAATTGGATCTATATATGAAACACCACAATGGAAGATTAAACAGATATAAAATAAGGTGTCGAAAGTATGTTGAATCAAATTTGAATTTTTTCGAAATAAAATTTAAAAATAATAAATCTCGAACTATAAAAAACAGAATAAAATTGGAGAATATTGAAAATTCTCTCAGTGATTCTTCCAAACGGTTTTTAAAATCCATTACAAAACTAAAACCAGAAATTTTTAAACCAATTTGCTGGATCAATTATTCAAGAATTACTCTGGTAAATAAAAAATTTACAGAAAGGGTAACTCTTGACATTGGCCTTAACGCTAAAAATGAAAATATTGAAAAGAATTTTGAACTTATGGTTATTGCTGAATTAAAACAAGAAAGTAATTCCATGAAATCATATTTTTATAGTGTTATGAATAAATACAAAATAAGACAAAATTCAATAAGTAAATACTGTTTTATAATTACTCAACTGTTTCCTGAGATAAAGCAAAATCAGTTCAAAACAAAATTATTAACCTTAAAAAAACTTTTATATGTTAATTCATGATACCATTACCCAACTTAATAATTTATTACTTGATTTTGATTTATTTAATAAATTAGGAGCCAAATTTTTTTTCAGATTTGCAATTAATTTCTTGTCAGTCTTTATTCTTATTAGGTTAATATATTATCCGATTTATAGAAAAAAGGATTATTTTTTCACTTATTTTCTTTTCAATGTTGTGATTTTTATAATAACTTATTTATTAAATAAAGTTGAACTTTCTATGGGTGCTGCTTTTGGTTTATTTGCAGTTTTCTCTCTTCTCAGGTATAGAACTGTTAACATATCAGCAAAGGATATGACTTATTTATTTATTGTAATTGCATTAGGCCTTATTAGTGCTGTAGCTAAAGGGACATATTTTGAAACAATTTTAATTAATTCAATTATACTTACTTGTGCTTACTTTCTTGATGGGAATTTATTTATGAAAAATGAAAACACACAAAAGGTACAATATGAAAATATAGAAATGATAAGACCAGAAAATCATGAACTTTTGATTGAGGACTTAAAAAAGAGGACAGGACTTAATATCCATCGGATTTCAATTAGTAAAATAAATTTCATGAAAGATACAGCTGTTGTTAAAATTTATTATTTAGACAATAATGAACAAAAGGTAATGATTCAAAAAGCAACCACAAAATCAACTTCTCTTCCAGAACAATCTAATATTTAGAGAATCTAACTATAATTTAATGAAAAGAAAATCCCTCTTTTACGTACTGTTGTTATCTCTGTTTTTTCTTCCAATTTTTGGAAAAAGCCAAAACAATGAAGATTTTGCTATTTGGACAGGCTATAAATTAAAAAAATCAATAGCTCCTGGTACAAGTATTAGATTTCGCCAAGAGATTAGACTAATAAATAATGCTTCACAAATTCAGAAAGTTTTTAATGAAATTGGAATTAGACATAAGTTCAACAAGTATTTTTCAATCGGAATCAGCTACAGAAACAGCCAAAATGTACAAAGAGAAAATGCTTTTAGCAGCCGACATAGAATGGATACCTATTTATCCTTAAGTAAAAAATGGAAAACAATTTCTTTGCAATACAAAGCCAGATATCAGCTAAATTATCGAGATATATTTACCTCTGAAAATGGATTTACTCCAAGACAATTTTTAAGACATCGATTTTTAGTTGAATTGGATTTAAACAGAAGGTGGAATCCATATGTATCTACAGAAATTTTTAATGTAGTTAGGGATTTGCCCAATTTTGCCTCGGTTCAAAACAGATACCGATTAGGAGTAGAATATGACTTAAATAAAAACAACAGCATATCTGTCTTTTATATGATACGAACCAGAAGTATTAAAACTCCTGAAACTGATTATATTTTAGGACTAAGATTACACGTAAAAATTTAATATGGCTAAAGTAAAAAACATCTTGGTAATAGAGGATGAACCATTTATCCGTCAATCTATTGTTAGTTTTCTTGAACTTGAAAACTTCAAAGTGAGTGCTGTACAAACAGCAAAAAAAGCTATCTATAAGTTTAATAATGATGATTTTGATTTAGTCATTACTGATATAATGCTTCCTTATTCAGGTGGGTTTGAAATAATTGAATATGTTAAAAATCATTTATATAAAAAGCCTGTTCCTGTTATTATATTAAGTGGCATGGAAAAAGAAATATTACAAGCCACTATCACTCAAGCTGATGTTTGTTTATTAAAACCCTTCTCTCCACAGCTACTAATAGAAACTGTAAAACGATTATTGAATAATTAGAGCGTAATTTTTTCTCATCCTGTAGAAAACCTTCTACACTTTTTTATAAATTATCTATACTAAAAATACTTAAAAGAAAAACACTTTATTCTTATTTTTTCCTGCTTCAGTATATTTTCCTAAATAGTGAATTTTAATATAATCGTTTTGAATAAAAGTGGCAGGATATTTTTATAACCTGATTTAATCTGAAAAATATATATTGTGGGAACAGCTAGAAAAATATTTTTAATTCTAATAGTAATTATCCTTCTTGTTTGGGTAATTGTAGTGTTTTTAATAATGCCACAATGGCCAATCTATATAATCCTAGCTCTGGCATTATTAGTGGCTCTTTATTTGTTTTTCAGAGAAGACAGAAAAAGAATAAATGAACCAAACAAACCTCCATACAACCCTAAAAACCCTAATCCAAATTACAATCCAAAAAAGAATAATATCAATAACATCTCAAATAAACCAAATAATACAAAAAACAATAACTCTCATTAATAATAAATTAAAACAATGCAGACCACAGACAATAACAACAGTAATTTTGATTTCCCTGATGCAAGTGGGGATATTACTTCAGGACAAAATAACACTTTTTGGATTAACTCTGCAGTTCCTGTAAGTTATTCGGAACTGCAAAAAAACATTGAAGTGGATACAGTAATTGTTGGTGGTGGAATTGCTGGAGTGACCACAGCATATATGCTAGTTAAAGAAGGTAGAACTGTTGCTATTGTAGAAGATGGTTATATTGGAAGCGGAGAAACCGGAAGAACAACTGCCCATATTGTAAATGCTTTAGATGACCGGTATTTTGAAATTGAAAAAATATTTGGACAAGAAGGGGCACGACTTGCTGCTCAAAGTCACACTACTGCAATTGAAATGATTGAAAAAATAGTTTATGAGGAAGCTATACCGTGTGATTTTGAAAGACTAAATGGCTATCTTTTTTTGCATCCCTCTGATATAGAAGATTCAATAGAAGAAGAATATAGAGCAACTCAAAGGGCTGGAATAAATACAAAAATAGAAGATCGAGTTTTTGGTATTCCTTCTGAAAAAGGGCCTTGCCTGAGTTTTCCAAACCAGGCTCAATTTCATCCCATGAAATATCTTAAAGGTCTATGTGAAGTTATTACTTCTTTTGGTGGTATGATTTTTACAGGTACTCATGCTAAAACTATTGATAAAAATGGAATTGTTACTTCAAAAGGATTTAAAATAAAAGCAAAACATATTGTAATTGCAACAAACTCTCCAGTTAATAATAAGGTTGTATTACATACTAAACAAGCTCCATATAGAACTTATGTAATTGGGGCAAAAGTTCCGAAAAACACTCTTCCAAAAGCTTTATGGTGGGATACAGGAGATCATGATTCGAAATGGCATACTAATCCATATCATTATGTTCGATTACAATCTTACGATCACAAATACGATTTATTAATTATTGGAGGTGAAGACCATAAAACCGGGCAAGATGATGAAAAAATTATTGACAGGTTTCAAAAACTCAAAAACTGGGCACTTGAAAGATTTCCTATAGAAGAAATAGAATATAAATGGTCAGGACAAGTTATGGAACCGGTTGATTGCCTTGCATTTATTGGTCGTAATCCATTGGACAGTGATAATGTTTATATTGTAACTGGTGATTCTGGGAATGGTATGACCCATGGCACTATTGCAGGAATTCTAATTTCAGATCTTATTAATGGAAGGAAAAATGAATGGGAAGAAATATATGATCCATCTCGCATTCACCTTGAATCAACAAAAGAATACATTGAAGAAAATATAAATGTTACAAAACAATATAGTGACCTTTTAAAAGGAGATAAAGTGCAAAGCGAAGATTTTCTTAATGAAGGAGAAGGTGCAATCATTCGAAATGGAATCAAAAAATTGGCTGTTTTTAAAGATCAATTTGGAGAAATTCATGCATATAGTGCTATTTGCCCTCACTTGAAATGTGTAGTGCATTGGAATAATGATGAAAAATCTTTTGATTGTCCTTGTCACGGGTCCAGATTCACTTGCTATGGAAAAGTTGTAAACGGGCCAGCAAATTCTGACTTGGACCTTGAAAAAGTTCCTGATGATTTCTTGGTTTATGAAAGAGTTCATGCCCAGGTTCGAAAAGATAAATAATTTAAATGTTATAAATTCTTTCCTTTACAAATTAATAAACAAATAAAAAGAATCCTCTTAAAATTCATTAAAGAGGATTCTTTTTTATTATTTTTACCCCCAACAAGGCCAATATTATTTAGTAAAAAAAGATATAGAACCCTTAAATGTTTTCTTATCTCTTTTGCTTTCTTACTATTTACAGGATCTAGAAAATTTAAAAACAAATATTATATAAATGAAATTCCATTTATATCTTTTACTGCTTTTAACAGTAAATCTTGGTATTATTATACAATCAACTTTTGCTGATTCTATAACTCATGTAGCCAATCAATCAAACAATATTGGAATTAAAGATTTTTCAATATCTGAAATAATAATACCCGATATTATTATTTCAGGTATTGAATCAAAAATCAAGATTAAATTTAAAAATCAAAGCAATGGCCCAATTACCATCCTTGTAAATGGAAAAGAAACCAAACTTGAAGTTAATGGTGGAGAAGCTGTAATACCTTATACTTTTAAAGAAAGCCTTCAGTTTACAATTCATTATGAGGACTTTGTTTATCAGAAAAACATTTCGCCTATTCCTCTATGGATGTCTATACTTCCGCCACTCGTGGCAATTCTGATGGCGCTTTTTTTTAAAGAGGTAATAAGTTCATTATTTCTGGGCATATTCATAGGAAGCGCTATTATACATTATTATTCCAGTGGTTTGGGTGGGATATTCAGTGGCTTTCTGGCCGTACTTGATACTTATATTATTAAATCATTAGAAAACTGGGATCATTTGGCAATTATTTCCTTTTCAATGATAATAGGTGCAATGGTTACAGTTATTTCTAGAAATGGGGGTATGCAAGGGGTTGTTGATAAAATATCTATTTATGCAAAATCTGCTATGTCAGGACAAATTACCACCTATTTATTAGGTGTAGTGATTTTCTTTGATGATTATGCAAATACTCTTATTGTAGGAAATACAATGAGACCGGTAACCGACAAACTTAAAATTTCACGCGAAAAATTAAGTTATATTGTTGATTCTACAGCTGCTCCAATTGCCGCTATTGCTTTTGTTACTACCTGGATTGGAGCTCAATTAGGGTATATAAAAGACAGTGTTGAAATTATTGATGGGTTAAATGAAAGTCCATATTCCATTTTTATCAATTCATTGCAATATGCCTTTTATCCTTTATTTACTCTTTTTTTTATTTTAGTTTTGATTTTAAAAGCCAAAGATTTTGGTCCTATGTTAAAAGCTGAAAAAAGAGCACGAAGCACTGGTGATAATGAAATTAATAACATAAAATCAGAAGGGAATGAAGAAATTACATCTTTAGAACCTGTAAAAGGAGTAACACCGAGATGGTACAATGCTGTAATACCAATACTGGTTGTTATAGTTGGAACAATCATAGGTTTGCTTTATACCGGAAGAGATCCTGAAATATGGAACAGTGCTGATCTTAGCTTTTTTCGTAAAATTTCCATTATAATTGGTAATGCTGATTCTTATTATGCCTTATTGTGGTCTTCCCTTTCTGGCCTTGCTGTGGCCATCTTTCTTACTCTTTCTCAGAGGATAATGAGTGTACATTACACAATGGAATCAATGATGAAAGGGTTTAAAACTATGCTTGGTGCTGTAATGATACTTGTACTTGCATGGTCATTAGCTTCAGTTACAGAGGACATGCATACAGCCGATTTTATAACCGGGATTATGTTATCTTTTGATATCAATCCAATTTTCATTCCTGCTATATCATTTATCCTTGCTGCATTAGTAGCATTTTCTACTGGATCTTCATGGGGAACAATGGCAATTCTTTATCCGTTGATGTTGCCTGCTACCTGGTTTATGTGTAAAGAAATGGGACTTTCAGAGGAAACAACACTTATGATTTTTTATAATGTAGTTTCAACTGTATTAGCGGGGTCTGTTTTAGGAGATCACATTTCTCCTATATCTGACACAACTATTTTAAGC
>JALYPI010000137.1 GCA_030856445.1 Bacteroidota bacterium | reverse complement strand
GGTGCCTCTCGTGCTGATATTATTATTGTATCCAAGACACCCACTATTTTTTCTCCCTTGGACAGAAGATTTTTAACAAATAAATTAAACCCTAAACCTTATCAAAAAATTTATTTTTCATATACTAATTATGGAGATCTTGTATCCTTAAAAACAGGTAAAGCTTCTCCTTTTGATAAAGAGTATTATTTTGAAAGAGATTTTGCTGTTTTACTTATAACGGGGATAGCTAATTCTTCAAACATGGTTTATTACCTTGAAAATAAAACCAAAGAGGTGCGGCATATCGCTTTTGCCGATCATTATAAATATGGAGAGAAAGATTTAGAGCAGATCAAGAATTTATTTGATAATATTGCTTCTCAAAATAAGATAATTATCACAACCGAAAAAGATGCCATGAGGTTTGCAATGCCTGAATTAAAAGAAATAACTGATACTTTGCCAATTTTTTATCTTCCTATTGAAATTAAATTTCATGGTCAGGATGAAGTAACTTTTAACCAACACATAATTTCATATGTTAAACAAAATTAAAGAAACAACAGATTTTATAAATCAAAAAATCAATTTCCAACCGGAGATAGGTATAATATTAGGAACGGGCCTTGGTGGTCTTGTTAAAGAAATTGAAATAGAAACTACCATTCCTTATGAATCAATTCCTAATTTCCCTATTTCAACTGTAGAAGGCCATACAGGTCTGTTGATTTTCGGAGTTCTTGGTGGCAAGAAAGTTGTTGCTATGCAAGGACGTTTCCATTATTATGAAGGCTATGATATGAAAGAAGTTACATTCCCTGTAAGGGTGATGAAGTTTTTGGGCATAAAACAATTGTTTTTATCCAATGCGAGTGGCGGAGTAAACCCATCTTATGAAATTGGAGATTTGATGATACTTAATGACCATATTAATCTTTTTCCAACAAATCCTTTAATTGGTAGAAATTACCCTGAACTTGGCCCTCGATTTCCTGATATGAGTGAGGCTTATGATAAATCACTTGTTGCAAAAGCAAAAGAAATTGCAAAGGCCAATAATATAAAAATTCAGGAAGGTGTTTATGCTGGATTATCAGGCCCTTGTCTTGAAACTCCTGCAGAATACGTATATGTAAGAAATATAGGTGCTGATACTGTGGGGATGTCTACAGTTCCTGAAGTAATTGTAGCAAGACAAATGGATATTCCTTGTTTTGCAATATCAATTATAACTGATTTGGGTGTTCCAGGCAAAATTGTGAAAGTAACACACGAAGATGTTCAAAGAATTGCTGAAATTGCTGAGCCTAAAATGACATTGATAATGAAAAAATTAGTTTCAAGTATTTAATCCAAAAATATATGATTAAACCTACTTTTTTATTTGTAAGCCTGTTTTTTCTAACTGCCATAGGAGTTAACGCTCAGTTTAATGCAGAAAATATTAGCCTTCATTCCATTTGGAAAGATTCTTCTTTGACTCATAGCAGTAATTTAGAGGCAAATTATAACAGTGTATGGGGTTATTATGATGCGGTAAAAAATAAGGAATATGCAATACTAGGTGGGAAAGATGGAACTTATTTTGTTGATGTAACTTCTCCTTCTAACCCTGTTTTATGTGATTATGTACCAGGAAGAAGGAATAACTGCACTTGGAGAGAATATAAAAATTATGGCAAATATGTTTATATGATTAGTGATGATGCTCCCCCTAATAGTTTTCAAATTGCCGATATGTCCTATCTTCCTGATTCGGTTCATGTTATATATGATTCAGATGCTCTTATTAAAACCGCACATACTTTATATATTGATAAAAATAATCTGTATTGTGCCAGTGTAGTTTCTTTTGGGGGTAATCATTCTTCATTGTCTGTTTATGATCTTTCAAATCCGGAAAATCCAGCTTTTTTAAGAAGCTTAGGGCAGGATGACAATTCCTTCGGATCGGTTCATGACATGTTTGTTAGAAATGATACGGTGTATGTTTCAGCAGGCTTTGATAAGTTTCATGTTTATAATTTTTTAGCTAATAATACTTTCAATAAATTAGGTTCCATTACCTCTTATCCTGATGCAGGATACAATCACAGCAGTTGGCTTGCAGATGATGGTAAAACTTTGGTGTTTTGTGATGAGGTTCCAGAAAACTTAGCCGTTAAAGTATTAGATGTTTCTGATCTTTCAGATATTAAGGTGCTTTCTTTTTTTAAATCTAATGAGGGAGCAACCGCACACAATCCTTATATTATTGGAAATAAAGTGGTGATATCCTATTATGAA
Source organism: Bacteroidota bacterium (assembly GCA_030856445.1). Lineage (GTDB taxonomy): Bacteria > Bacteroidota > Bacteroidia > JACCXN01 > JACCXN01 > JACCXN01. Next base: position 6,690 of record JALYPI010000137.1, on the reverse strand, counting down.
GATGGGGTTCAGATTTATGACCTTAGTAATCCTGAATCACCTGTAAGGTCGGGATTTTTTGATACTCATCCTCAAAACGGCAACATTTATAATCCAATGAATCCTTATAATGGCTGCTGGGGAGCATATCCTTATCTTCCAAGTGGAATTTTACTGGCATCAGATCGTCAAAACGGTCTTTTTGTTCTTAATGCAGATTTTGCATTGAATACTCCAGAGGTAAGAAAAAATGTAGATGTGAAAATAAGCCCTAACCCATTTGTAAATAATATAAATATTCAATTGCCCGTAAATAGAGGAAATTATAATTTAAGTGTTTTTGATCTTACTGGTAGAACTATATATTATAAAAATATAAATTTGCAGGGAAGTAATAATTTCGATATTAGTTTTGAAAAAGAAATACCAGCTGGTGTTTATTTTTTAAAAATTTATGGAGAGGATATAGAGCAAACCGAGAAAATAGTAAAATATTAAGTTGCAGCAAAACCAATGAATAACGATTCAATTTTTGATAAATACCAGCCTGTAATAGGCCTTGAAATACATATACAGTTAGCTACCAGAAGTAAAGCTTATTCTTCAGATCCTTCTGAGTATGGAAATCTTCCTAATTCAAATGTGAGTGTAATCTCTTTGGGCTATCCCGGAACTTTACCTAAAACAAATAAAAAAGTAATTGAATATGCAATCCGTTTGGGACTTGCATGCAACAGCGAAATAAGAGAAGTAAATCAATATGCCCGAAAAAATTATTTTTATGCTGATCTACCAAAAGGCTACCAAATAACCCAGGATAAAACTCCTGTATGTACCGGAGGCTTTGTCAATATTAAAGTTGATGGTCAAGTAAAAAAAGTCGCCCTTACCCGTATTCACATGGAGGAGGATGCCGGCAAAAGTATTCATGATCAAGACCCTTATGACTCATTAATTGATTTAAACAGGGCAGGAGTGCCTCTTCTTGAGATAGTTACCGAGCCTGATATTCGTACCTCTGATGAGGCTTATCAGTTTATTTCTGAAATAAGAAAACTTGTAAGATATCTTGAAATTTGCGATGGAAACATGGAAGAAGGCAGCTTAAGGTGTGATGCTAACATTTCTGTAATGTTAAAGGGAAGTGATACATTTGGAACTAAAGTGGAAGTTAAAAACATGAATTCCATGCGTAATGTTCAAAGAGCCATTGAACATGAAATTAAAAGGCAAATCCAAATGGTTGAAAAAGGTGAAAGCATTGCTCAGGATACCCGTAGTTTTGATGCTGTTGCAGGAACCACTTTTTCACTTCGTTCAAAAGAAGCTGCCAATGATTACAGGTACTTTCCTGAACCAGACCTTCAGCCTGTAATTATAAAACAAGAATTTATTGATCAGGTAAAAGAAAAATTACCTCCCTTGCCTGATGCTTTATTTAAAAAGTATGTTGAACAATTGGGCCTTTCAGAATATGATGCTAATGTATTAACTGAATCAAAGCCATTTGCACTTTATTTTGAAGAATTGGTGAAAAAAACAAACAACTTTAAAGCCGCTGCAAACTGGATGATGGGAGATGTTAAATCTTACCTTAATCAACATGCAATGGCCATTGAGCATTTTCCTATTAAACCTGTTCAAATTGCAGAATTAATAAAATTGATCGATGAAGGTAAGATAAGTCATACTATTGCTTCTCAAAAAGTATTTCCAGAAATGGTTAAACAGCCATTAATGGCTCCTTTTGAAATTGCTGAAAAAAACAACTGGATTCAGGAACAAAATTCTGATTCTATGCAGGAATATGTAAATGAGGTAATTAATAAATACCCTGAAAAAGTACAGGAATATAAAAATGGTAAAATAGGTTTAATGGGCTTATTCATGGGAGAGGTAATGAAACTCTCCAAAGGGAAAGCAGATCCTAAAATAGCTACAGAATTATTAAGAAAAAAACTTGATTAATACCAATAATATAGATCTTTACCTGTTTTAATTAAAAACAATTTAAAATATGAAAATGAAAAAGCTTATATTCTTAATTCTTACAATAGTAACCATAAGTGCTTGTAACCAAAAAAACGAAAGTTTTGAAATTTCCGGTAATTTTATCAATGGCAATTCAGATAAAATCTTGCTTGAGGAATTAAACATTGCCCAGGTTTTACCTAGAGATTCTGCAACCTTAGACGCTGAAGGGAAATTTGTATTAACTCCTAAAATCGCACAAAAGGGCTTTTATCGATTAAGCATAAATCCCAATAACTATATTATTTTGATTTTGGATTCAACGGAAAAGGTAACTATTACAGGAGATGCTAGTAATCTTGCTGAAACATATACTGTGCAGGGGTCTGAAAACTCTGTGCAATTGTGGGAGTTAAATAACTTTCTAAAGAAAAATTATAGAACAAGAGATTCTATCCAACAGGTATTTCAACAGTATATCAACCATCCTGAAATGGAAGCTATGAATACAGTTTTAGAAGCTCAATACAATGAATCATTCGAAGCTTTAGCTACTTATATCAAAAATTTTATTGATGAAAACCCTCAATCATTTGTTGGATTAGCAGCTATTGAACAGTTAAACCCCGATACTGATTTTGAATATTTCAAGAAAGTGGAAAAAAACCTTTCAGAAAAATATCCTGAATCTCCTTATGTAAAAGCATTAAGCAATAGAGTTGCAGATATGGCTAGGACTGCTGTTGGTTCTGAAGCTCCTGAGATCACCTTAAAAACTCCTGAGGATGAAATATTCTCTCTTTCTGATTTAAGGGGCAATCTGGTTCTGATTGATTTTTGGGCTGCTTGGTGTAAACCTTGTAGGGCTGAAAATCCTAACATGGTAAGATTATATAATAAATACAAAGATAAAGGTTTTACAATTCTTGGTGTTTCTTTGGATAAAGAAAAGGAAGCATGGGCTAAAGCTATAGAAGAGGATAAATTGCCATGGAATCAAATTAGTGATCTTCAGTTCTGGAACTCTCCTGTAGTAAAGCAATATGGTTTTAGTGGAATCCCTTTTACCGTTTTGGTTGATAAAGAAGGAAAAATTATTGCCAAGGGATTAAGGGGAGAAGAACTTGAAAATAAACTCGAGCAACTTTTAAACTAACTCTATGAGTAATTTTATGACAAAAGCAGCATTGATATTCTTATTCAGTGCTGCTTTTAATTTTTCAGCCTTTTCTCAAGGGTATTTTCAACAAGAGGTAAACTCTAAAATTAATGCAACCCTTAATGATACAAATCATACTTTAAGTGCTCATATTCAAATTGAATATATAAATAATTCACCTGATAATTTAAATGAAATTTATATTCATTTATGGCCAAATGCATATAGGAATAATCAGACAGCTCTTGGAGAACAATTAATGAATCTTGGAGAAACTGATTTTTATTTTGCAGATGAAAAACAAAGAGGTTTTATTGATAGTCTTGATTTTAAGGTAAATGGAGAAAAGGCTCGATGGCATCTTGACCAAAATCACATAGATATTGCAAAAATAATTCTTTCTGCTCCTTTAGCTCCAGGAGATCAAATAACAATTTCTACTCCTTTTTTTGTGAAAATTCCGGTTGGTACTTTTTCCAGGTTAGGTCATATTGGTCAATCTTATCAAATGACACAGTGGTATCCTAAGCCTGCTGTTTACGATAATAAAGGGTGGCATCAGATGCCGTATCTCCATATGGGAGAATTTTATTCTGAGTTTGGTTCTTTTGAAGTTTCCATAACTCTTCCTGAGAATTATGTAGTAGGAGCAACCGGTGATTTAATAAATAATCACCAAGAAAGAATGTGGCTTGACAAAAAAGTGGAGGAAACACAACAGATTGAAAAATTCCCGCAAGACAATTCTTTTCCGCCCTCATCCCCAATTTATAAAACCTTAACTTTTTTTCAAAAAGATGTGCATGATTTCGCCTGGTTTGCTGATAAACGCTACCATGTTTTAAGAGGCGATGTTGAATTACCAAAAAACAATAAAAAAGTAGAGTTGTGGGCCATGTTTACCAATGCTGAGGCCCATCTATGGAAAAACAGCATAGAGTATTTAAAAGATGCCACTTTATTTTATTCTAATAAACTTGGCGATTACCCCTATAATCATGTAACGGCAGTAGATGGGTCAATAAGTGCAGGAGCCGGCATGGAATATCCTAATATTACTGTAATAGGTACTTCTGGAAATGCTTTTACACTGGAAAATGTTATTGTGCATGAGGTTGGGCACAATTGGTTTTATGGGATACTGGGTTCAAATGAAAGAATTCATCCTTGGATGGATGAAGGCATTAACTCCTTTTATGAACTTTTATATTTTCGAAAAAAATATCCTCAAGCCGGAATCGCTGGGATTTCTAACGATTCTAAATTGGCTAAAACCTTTGGATTGGATGAATTTTCACATAAAACCCAATACGAACTGGCCTATCTGATTAACGCACGAAGAAATCTTGATCAACCAATTGAATTGCCTGCCGCTGAATATACTATGTTGAATTATGGGGCGATTGTATATTCCAAATCAGCTATTGTTTTTGATTATTTAAGAGCATATTTAGGGGATGAGTTGTTTGACAAAGCAATGCATGATTATTATGAGACATGGAAATTCAAACACCCTTATCCTGAAGATTTAAAAAATGCATTTGAAGAATCTGTGCAACAAAAAATGCCCTGGTTTTTTCATGATATTATTAACACAACAGGTAAGATAAATTATAAGTTAAAAAATTTAAAGCAGGTTTCATGTAATGAAAGCCAGAAAGGGAGCTGTTATGAAGTTGAAATTGTAAATAAGGGTGACATTGCCTCTCCTGTTTCTATTTCTGCAGTATCTAAAGATTCTGTTCTTGCAAATTATTGGTTTGAAGGATTTAGCGGCACAAAAACTTTCAATATAAATTTGCCTGTTTCCGAAAGGATAATCATTGATGCAGAAAAGTTTATACCTGAAATTAACAGGAGAAATGGTTTTTCTCGTACCAGCGGTTTATTAAAAAAAGCGAATCCTTTGCAGTTTCAACTTTTAGGTGGTATTGAACATCCAGTAAAAAAACAGATATTTTTCACCCCGATTCTAGGATGGAACAATTACAATAAATTAATGGTTGGAATGGCCTTTTATAATAATGTTATTCCACAGAAAAAATTCGAATACGTAATTGCTCCTATGTTTAGTTTTGGAACTAAAAGAGAAGCTGGAATTGTTAATTTGAACTATAATATATACCCTGACAAAGGCATTTTTGAACATATTCGTATTGGCTTGAATGGAGAAAAGTTTGCTATTTCTTCATTTCCTAATGTAAATCACTATAATAAAATACAACCAGCAGTTCATTTTCATTTTAAGGAAAAGGATCCTCTTAGCAGCAAAAGTCGTTTACTTACTCTTAGAAGTGTAAATATTTTTGAAGATTATAATTTCCCCCAATACTCTTCTGAAGGAAAATATCAGTATATGGCTCAAGGACAAATGTATTATTATGTAAATGAGGCCAATTTTAGGTTTGCTGACTCAAGGGCATTAAATCCCTATAATTACAGTGCTTTTATACAACAAGGGCAAGGGTTTTTAAGAGCTAATTTTGAGGCTAATTACAGGTTTTCCTATAAACAAACCAAAAAAGGAGTTGATATAAGATTTTTTGCTGGTCAATTCTTATATAATGATAATGCAGACAATCGTTTTAATTTTGGAATGGCTGGAAATACCGATTATATGTATGATCATGTTTTTCTTGGCAGAAATGATGCTTCTGGTATTTTTAGCAAGCAATTTCCTTTGAATGATGGTGGGTTTAAAAACTATACAACACTCGCTTTTTCTGATGATTGGCTAAGCAGTATAAATATAAAAGCTGCTTTACCGGCAAGAATACCTCTTTCCTTGTATGCAGATTTTGGATTAACATCTTATGCCGGTGATTCAAATATAAATTATGCCTGGAACACTGGAGTTGCTTTGATTGTAGTTAGAGATATTTTTGAAATTTATTTTCCAGTTGCAATGTCTTCTGAACTAAATCAGCTAAGTTATTTTCAAAAGGTAAGATTCATGCTTAACTTGCATCAATTAAATCCTTTTAATTTTGTAAGAAAATTTGAAATGTAGTTAATGAATCAAAACAAAAAACATTATTTTATTTCCGATTTCCATCTAGGAGCACCAGATAGTAAAAGTAGTTTAGAAAGAGAGAAAAAAGTTGTAAAATGGCTTGATCAAATCAAGCATGATGCACAGGAAATTTTTATACTTGGTGATGTCTTTGATTTTTGGTTTGAATATAAAACAGTAGTTCCAAAAGGATATGTGAGGTTATTGGGCAAAATTGCAGAGATATGCGATAGCGGAATTCCTGTTCATTTCTTTACCGGCAATCATGATATGTGGTGTTTTGATTATTTGCCCAATGAGCTAGGTGTTCAATTATATAAAGACCCTGTGAAAAGGAGCATTTCGGGAAAAGCATTTTATATAGGGCACGGTGATGGCCTTGGTCCTGGAGATAAGGGTTATAAATTTATAAAAAAAGTATTCAGAAATCCCCTTTGTCAATTTATGTTTGGTTGGGTTCATCCTAATGTAGGAATTGGCCTGGCCAACTATTTTAGCAAACGCAGCCGCAAAGTAAACAGAAAAAAAGATGAAGTTTTTTTAGGAGAAGAAAATGAATGGCTTGTGC
>JALYPI010000109.1 GCA_030856445.1 Bacteroidota bacterium | reverse complement strand
ACTTAACCCCTCCCGCCCATAAAAGACTTAAAAAACCCTAGTCATTCCGTAGGGAGGAATCTCATAATAATTACCGGACAACAGTGATTAATTAATAATTAATTTTTTTGTAGACACTGCTCCATTTATTTCCAATTGTACAAAATATATACCCTTAGGTAAAAAGTTTAAGTCTAAATTATGATTATAAACTCCTGAAGAATGATTTTCGATTTTTTCCTCTTTTACTATTTGTCCCATTGTATTTAATATTGCAATATTTACTGCAGAGGATTCACTTAAAGAGTAGGATAAAATTGTGGAATTATTAGCTGGATTTGGAAAAAGCATTAAATCTATATCTGAAGAATTGTATTCTAAAATATTTGTTGTTACATGACTTGGGTCTAAATAAGCTGCAGATAGTGAAGGTGTTCCACCATTAGTTATGATTGACGATTGAGAGTAAAGATAAAAATGAATATTTGGCAAATACCACATATAAATTTCGGTTAAGTATTCATAATAAACTGATCCATTATAGCTATCGCTATAATCTTGAACAACCTTAACTCGTAATACATTATTAAAAGTACCATAAGGTAAAATCAAAGTACCAGTTCCATCTGCTGTTACTGTAGAAAATCCAACTCTATCAAAACCATTAACATCTGCAACAAAATTATCAACATAGCTTGAATCATATGAAAAAGGAAATCTAATAAGGTCTTCAGGATCTGAATAAGTAAAAATAGTACCATTAACATCATATCCTAATATTGATTGAGCAGTAGAGGTGTTTTCCATAAAAGAATAGTTTCCTCCTGTTAATATAGAAATATTGGCATTTGCAAAGCTTCCAGAATTAGGGGCAGATGAAGGCGCAATAAATGAAACAGTTGTAGTACCTAAAGATGCTGATGTAGAAAAGTTCCAGGTTTGACCAGTTCCTGAATTCCCCGCCCCAGTGTGACTACTACTATGAGTAGTAAAAGTCTCCCCTATTACAGGATTGTTAGTGGCGCTTGTTAAGGTTTGTGCATTTGTTTTGCCTATAACTAAAAGCATAAGTAGTAATAAAACGTAATTTTTTTTCATAATATGTATATAATTTGTTTGTTGAATATATTTATCTATTTATTAACTGTAAGAAATTTATTGATCATCATATATCTTTGCACAAAAAAGAGGGTCTAATTAAAGTACCCTCTTTTAATAATAAACCTCTTACTCTATATTATAAAAGCGAAATGTTACCGTATTTGAACTTTTTCTTTTTCATACCAAAAGAAATGATTTCTGAATCCTGGTCTTTTTGATAAGAAACTTTGGGTTTTAAAGTAATTTCATAATCCTTTGCTCCTGTAAACAATTTCTCTGTTTTTTTACCCGTTTCAAGATTAATAGAATATAAAGTTACTGCAGCTTTGTCAAGGTTTCTTAAAGCCTTGGCTTGTTCATTGTCTTTCTGCACAACAGAGTTTTTAGGGTTGTCATTAAACATGATATAAGCTTTTTCATTGTCTATTCCTGCAAGATAAGAAAAGTAGTCTGTTGTTCTTATTGTTGGAAAGAAAAATAGTCTTACTCCAAAACTTCCAATAACAAGAGGATATGATCTAAAATTATAGTGATATATCTGCTTCTTAGGGATACGATGTGCCCAGGAAAGCACTCCATTTCCATCCATATTCAGAACCACCATATCTCCGTAATGAAATCTTTCACCTACAAATCGTCCGTTGTGATAATATTCAGTGTGCTGATAAAACTCTCCGCATAAAACAACTCCACCATCTTTTTTAGTTAAAATATCAACGCTCCTGAAAACATTATACATTTTCACATCCTTGCCTTTTTCCAACTGCTTGTCAGACTTGAATTGATCTTTAAACTTTTTGTCGAAAATATTGATCTTTGCAAACTCTATTTCTTTTGACTGGTTGTTGATTTTCATAAAAAAGCAACCTTCTAAAGTTTTCTCTTTATTATAATAACCGGTAATAACCAAATCATTATTTCTGTTTATAATAAAATTAATATTGGTGATAAAATCTTTAGGTCCAAGTCCGATTTTTTTTGTATCAATTGCCTCTTCCCATTTTTCGTAACTTCTGTTTGCTTCATATGAAACGATATGCTTACGCCCATCATTATAATTTTTCATATAATAGATTGAACCATCATTATCCAGAATATAGTTTTGTGTAGTGTAATCGCGTTTTTCCGAGTTTTTTGTAACATCTTCTCTTTCCACAAGCACATTTAAATCAGTGTCAAGAAGCTTGTATTTATCTTTTACTTCTTTCTGCTTTTTATAATAAGCAACATGATTTACCACAATCTTGGTTCTGTCTTCGGATCTAAAGAAATAGAAAGTTCCGCTTCTTTTCTTTTTTTCAACCGGAATATTGAAAACCTCTACATCTTTTCCAATTTTTTTCCCGTCTTTTCCACTTAAAGTATATGCAAAGATTACTGACATATCCTTCTTTTTGTCAAAATAGGAAACAAACAGCAAAAATTTCCCATCAATAAAGTTTATTCCTTCATAAAAAGTTTTATTCCCGTTGATTTTAGGAAATTCAATTTTTTGAGAAAATTGTTCTTTCTTTTTCTTTTTGTCAAAACGTTCAATGTAAACATCCTTATTTATACTGGCAACAGTATAGATATTATCTTCATCTTCTCCCAGAATTTTAGGTCGATATTTAGAAGATTTAGCTTCATTTGTTTCCCCCCAATTAATCTTTTGGGCATAGGCAGAATTTGCTACTAGAAAAAATCCTGTTATTGCAAGCAGGAGACACATTTTTTTTATAATTGCATTCATTTTAAATTAATTAAGTTAAATTGATTAAGGATTAATTTTGAATAAGTTTAAAATCGTTTTTAAGATGATTCTTGAGTTTGGAAGCCTTAGGCTGTCCTTTACCAATAATGAATTTGGAATATTCTTTTTTCCCTGATAAAAGGTTGTAGACAATAAACTCGTAATAATGCATATTTTTTGACTTGTCAAAATAAACACTAATATGGCAGGCATGATGAGTTTTATATCGCTCTATAACACTTTCCAATTGATCATTAAATACATTTACAAGATATAATCCTCCATGGTTGTATCTGTCCTGCATCCACTCCTTAAAACTGGAAAGATCATTATAAATGCTTTCATTGTTTTTCTCTAATGTTTTCCAATTAATATAAGAAATGGGCAAAGAAGATTTATCCGCCTCTTGTATGATAATTGTCTGCAATTCTTCCTTCATCTGTTCGGCAAGCATAGGAAATACTTTATCTTTTGAATAAAAAGAAACATTAGCATCAAGCACTATCATTTTTTTTACAAAGAGTTTATGACCCTCTTTTTTTATTTTTTTCAAGTCCTGTGCCTTGATTTTTTCTCGTTCATTATAGGATAAGGTCTCTTCTTTTTTCTTTTCCTCTAATTTGGAATAATTATTTTTAAACTCCTGCCTAAGACCCTCAATATCGGGATCATTTACAAAAGCTCCCCGGTAAAAATTCTGAAACTGCTTTTGTAAAATAGCAGGATTCACTTTTTGCTGGTTGTTTTGAACTGTCAATTTTTTTGGTTCTGGAATTTTAGTATAAAAATCTTCAAATTTCATTTCATTCTTCACCACCATTTCTTCAACAAGATCCTTTTCCATGTTTTGCAGCACTTGGTTTTGAGGATATTTTTTCTTCATTGTCCTTACATATTTTAAAGCAAGGGTATTAAGTTGTTTCTTGTCAAACTGCCTTAAAAGATAATGTACCTGTTGACTCTGCCCCTCTGACCTTTGATAGGATTTAGCAGCATTATGGTATTCATCGGCATTTTTATATTTTGACAGACCATATAAAGCTTTAGCAATGGAAGTTTCCAGGTATTCATTATTAGGATATTTATCATTTAGCAAATAGGCATTATAAATAACATCACCATAATTTCTTCGGGCTAAATCAAGCCGGATAATTTCAAATCGGGCCAGTTCTCTTGCAAATAAAAACTCCTTTTCAGAAACTATAAAATCACTCATTCCATTAGAAGGCTTTTTTTCAACAATAAAGGAAGCCTTAGCAATTCTTTTTTCAATATGAGGATGGGTAAGATAGGTATCATCGTAATTTTCTATTTGTGAAATAGTAGAAACAGAATCTTTAAAGAAAACCTCTGGAATAACAAATTCTGAAACATTAAAAAAATCCTTCTTAAATGGAACCTCATCATAAGCCAGATAACAGTAGTGAAGCATATTGAATAATTCTGATACCCATTTGGTGTTGTAAGAAGTAGATAAAAATCTTTCCACACCTATTGAATCTGCCTCAAATTCATCATCCTTGGAACACCTGAATAAATGATCCAGTTTTTCATCAAATGATTTTCTGGAATGATTTCCTGTACCTTTTAAAACTTCATAATTTTCTATGGCGGCATTCAAGGAATGTTTTTTCTGATAATGGGCTGCTTCATGAGAAAGCACAAATGCAAGTTCTGCTTCTGATTGCAAATAAGCTATCAAACCCAAATTAATATATATCAAACCCTGATTTGTACAGGCAGCGTTTACTGAACTGGATTTAAAAGAATAAAACCGCAGTTTATTTAACAATTCAGGCTCATTTTTAAAAACCTCTGCTGCTACTTTATTTATATACTGAGTTATAGGATCTCCATATAGAATTCTTCCACTTAACAAAAGTCTTTCCAAGGAGTGATTACTGCCTAATAAAAAGTTTTCTTTGATCTTTTTATTCTGTTTTGAAGTTAACTCATCTGAACTATGCTCTTGGAGGTCCTTTTTATATTTTTCTTTTACAGAAACAACAAATTCAGCTGGAACCTCACCCGAGGATTTTAATGGCTGGTAATTTTTAAAATCATGTTGATTTTGTCCAATAGAATTTTGAAATAAAAAAATGATCAATACTAAAGAAAGCAGGCAGTATTTATTGGAAAACATTAAATTTGATTAAATATTAATATAATAATTTAAGTTAATTCAACTTTTTCAATTAATTGACCTTTTAATTTACTTTTTAACTTAACCATTTAATTTTTAATTAAAATGCAAAAGTAGCATTTATAATTATAATTTTTATGGACAAATATTACTACTTGGGGACATGAATTTACAAAGAAAAGAGCTACTAAAATAGGATAAGGCAACAAATAAAATAAATGACAATTAAATGTTTCAACTAATAAAAAAATCAGATTTAAGGACTTCTTCCTGGCTGGGAGGAACCACAACCCAATTGCTCATTTTTCCAGAATCAGCTGAATATCAAAAGTTCAATTTTGATTTCAGAATAAGCATTGCTACTGTTGAAATTGAAGAATCAACCTTTACAGTTATGCCAAAAGTAACCAGGCATTTAATGATTTTAAAAGGAGCCCTGGAACTTGAGCATATAGAAAAGTATAAAATACGAATGAATAAATTTGATGTATGCACTTTTTCAGGAGAATGGCCTACAAAAGCCAAAGGGAAGGTTACTGATTTTAACTTAATGACAACAGGGTCAACAAAAGGAAAGCTTGAATCACTTAAGTTAACAAAAGGAGAAAACAATGAAATATTAAAGAGCAAGAATGAAAGTTTATCAGGCATATACCTGTACAAAGGAAAGCTTATTCTCAAATATAAAAATGAAACAATTACACTCAAAAAAGGCGATTTCCTATTATTGAAGTGGCTCGACAATCCAAGTTGTTTAATCAATGCACAAGATTCAAGCGAAATAGTTATAAGCAGGTTAGAAATTAAAAAGAGTCTATAAATAATTTTGTGTAATCATCTAACATTAGATTTTGCATCTTTCTTTAAATTAATTAAAAAAGTTGATTTACTATGTTTACACAAAATTATTTATATCCTCAATAAAAAATGATTAACCGTTAATTTATTATTAATTTTTTAGTTACAGTGTTTGATTCTGTTATTAGTTTGGCTATATAGATTCCTGTTTCAGGTTTTATAGTTAATTGTAAATAGGATTTATCTAAAACAAGTTTTTCAGCAAAAACTTTTTGGCCATGCATGGAGTAAATTTCAATTATTCCTTCTTGTATTTCATTGTGATTATAAGTTAATTTAATTAAATTGGAAGAGGGTATATAAGAGATATCCATTTGGGAGGAATCATCTTTATAATCTACAACAATAATTTCTGAATAGGAATACTTTTCATCATAATCGACCTGCTTGAGCCTATAATAAGAATAACCTAATGCAGGCTCCATGTCATAAGCAGAATAATTTAATATTTGATTGCTATTTCCAGCTCCTTTAAGCTTTATAACAGGAAAGAAGTTTTGATTGTCAGAACTTTTTTCAACAATAAAGTAGTCATTATTAATTTCAGATGCAGTAGACCAGTGCAACAATACACTGCTATTTTGGGCAACTCCTTTAAAAAACAACAATTCAATTGGTAAAAAAGGAGAACAATCTAAACTCTGTGTGACTGTAAATTCTACAATTCCACATTTATTTTGAATAAGTGCATCTTTATCCTGAACACAAATATTTCCCGCAAATACTGCACAGCAATTGCTGTTTATTGCATCATTCTTAATATTGAACATTCCTCCATTTCCTTTTACAGTGCCACTATTGTAAAAACTATTGCCAATATTAATTATTCCGTGATTGGTAATTACAGATCCACAAGCTTGATTTATCAAATCATTATAAATATCTACTACTCCGGTTATATAATTAGTGAAATGGGAATTAGGACCATTATAAATAGTTTTTTCAACTGTTAATCGGCCAAAATTTTCAACAATGTTTCCATTGGTAAAATCATTCTTAATAATAAGATTTCCATTAATTCCAATAACCAGTTTTCCTGTCGATCCTAAGGTAAAAGAACCAGAGATGACAACAGTGTGATAGATAAAAATGCATGAATTATTAGGTGGAGGTCCTGTTTGCGCTGGCCCTCCATTGAAAGACCATATAGCATCATTCCAATTTCCATTGGCTACAGTTGTCCAATTATCAACACAGGCAAAAGCTTTGCTAGTGGAAAGAAAAAACATCAATGTACAAATTAAAAAAAATGTTTTTTTAGTAAATTTTATATTCATAATATTAGTATTTAAATAAGTTTCATTTTATTTAAATACCAACATTTGTCCAAATATTTTGTATGCTTTTTTCCCTTAAGCATTATGTACTAATATCCCTTTTAAATAAACTAAAGACGAATTAAAGGCTAACTTTAATGTTGAAGTAATTAATTATAATTAGGTTTTAATTTATAGAGTTTCAGAGTCACTCTGGGAATAATTATTCTCAATATTATCCTTTTTTTTAAAAAAAAGATAAACCTTGGAGAAGCAATCATAAAGAGAGCTTCTCCAAGGTTTTATTTATAAATTGGCAATAGTTTTATCTGCAGGATACTTAATTTCATAACTTATGGTAATTGTTTTAATCTCTTTTGGTTTTAAATTAAATTTCCAAACCAGCTTACCTGTATTTTCATCTAACTTTCCACCAGAAGCTTCTTTTAGCTCCACTTTTATTTCTGCATTTTGAGAAAGTGGAATCTGATCTTCAAGTGTAAACATAAGCTTTCCGGGTTTGGTATTTCTCAGTGTTATCTCATACGTTACAGTATTTATTTTTTGGTCTGCGAATATTTTTTCTTTGGTTTTATCCTTTAGTTTAATTCTCTTTATCACAATACCTTTGTCCCTTCCCATTGAAAGATCAAGCGTATCATTCGTATTTGCCGGATCGATATATGTGCCTCCTACATAAGTGCCATCAAAAAAAACAGTTGCTGGTCCAGGAATTAAGTTTAAATCATCCCATCCTGTTAAGCGGGCAAGTAAAAAAGCATTATTATCAATTTTGGGTATAGCGAAATGTTCAAATGCTGCAGGAACTTCCTTATTCTGAACAGCAACAATATGAGTTTGTCCATCAGATGGAATGGTGTAGGAAAGTTGAATGGCATATTCGAAATTCAATATTGTTTCTTCAATAAAAGTATAATCAGCAGTTGATTTAGAAGGCGCCTGCAATTTCTCTTGAATTGCTAGTGAAGGAGCTTGTTCCATTGTTTTTTCAGCTCTTGATTTCACTTTATCATCATACTCTCTTTTTTGGTAGTTATTATAAGCAGTGTAGTAATTCAAATAAAAAGGAGAAAGCACAGGCTTGGCATTACCTAGGTTTGGGTTATTGGTTGATAATGTAAGCTTAACATTATTCCAATCATTGCCGGTTGATTGATAAACATTGGCTTTATAGGTCAATTGCATTGTGGAATTATCGCTGTTGGTCCTTAAGTCATAAGAGGGCGTCCAACCAGCATTTTGCAAAGTATAGTTTAGGTTTAAGGCAGCAGAAGAAATCCCTTCGGAAGAAACCATAACTATTAATTGATAATTAATTGTACTTTTTTGATTTATGTTAACCTGACTTTCTATGGATCTTAATTCAGTAAGGCTTGTTTGAATCCTGTTGCGTTTTACCATTATTTTATAATTTTCCTTTTTTAGCTTTAGTAATTCTGAATTAATATTATTCATTTTTTCTCTCAAAAAAGTTAAAGCATCTTTAAGTTGAGGAAGTGTGTCATTTGGAGCATTCCCCTTTATAATTTTATTATTTAGCAAGGTGTTTTTTTCGGTGTTCAACACCTCCTGTTTATTCGCTACCTCTTCCAAATCATAATCAATAGAGCGTAAAGAATCTTCAAGCAATTTTATCTCTTCTTCATTTTTTGAATAAACTCTAGTGTTTTGATCAGGGTATTTAGCATTGTGCTTTACATCAAGTATAATAAAATTACCTGTTCCTGATACTTGTATGCTTTTGGCATCAATACCTGCTTCAAGACCATCAAAAACAATATTGGTAATTCCAGAGGAAATTGTAACACTGCTGCTTCTGTAAACCTGGGCACCATGAAGAAAAACGGTTACTTTATCTATTTTGGATTTTAAAATTTTTTCATTTACTGCAAAGAGGTTTCCTGATAGGAAAATCATCAATAATAAGGCTGTATTTTTCATAGTTTCTGTTTTTAGTTTTTCTTTAGATGATAAAACATTCAGAATTCCATAAGTCATTTGAAATTATTTTTATCACTTTTTCTAAACCATTGAAATAAAATGGATTATTTTTACAAAACACTATTTTAAAACATTTGGCAGATTTAACTCCCTTTTCTGATAATGAACTTGTTTCAAAGTATAAGGAAACAAAGGATAAGGCCTTAATTGGAGCGCTTTTTCAACGACATACCCATCTGGTTTTTGGTGTATGTATGAAGTATTTAAAAGATGAAGAGAACTGCAAGGATGCAGTAATGATGATTTTTGAAAAATTAATAAATGACTTATTAAAGCATGATATCACTCATTTTAAAACCTGGCTTTATACTGTAAGTAAAAATTATTGCCTTTCTCTTTTACGAACTGAAAGCAGTAAACGAGATAAATTAAAGGAAATAACTCCTATTCAAAATGAGTTTATGGAATCTGATCACTCTTTGCATCTAAATGGAGAGAATGAGAATGAAAATAAATTAGTCTTACTTGAGAGTGGAATTCAGTTATTAAATATTGAACAGAAATCTTGCATTGAGCTATTTTATATAAAAGAGAAATGTTACAATGAAGTAGCCTCCATTACAGGATATTCATTAAATGAAGTAAAAAGTTATATACAGAATGGCAAACGTAACCTGAAAAATTACTTAATAAATAAAAATGAGCACTAACATACATACCCCTTTCTATAGTGATTCTGATTGTATAAGTGAACAGGATATGTTTGATTATTTAGACAATAATCTTAGTCCTATTCAAATGCATAGCGCTGAAAAACACATGCTGGAATGTGAAATGTGTTCAGATGTTATGGAAGGTTTATCATTAGTAAATAACAGGAATAAAATTGATGAAACAAAAAAATTAGTTGATTTAAAAACACAAATTATTGAATCAAAAAATGGGAAGGTATTGTCACTATGGAATGCACATAAAGCAAAATTCGCTATTGCCGCAAGCATTTTATTAATTATAGGTCTTACTGGAATTATAAATTTAATTACAAAAGAGCAGGATAAAACGGTATTAGTTGAAAATAAAGAGATCAAGAAAGAACCGCAAAGCAAACCTGAAAACTCATCACATTCTAACACTGATAAGGAAATTATTAAAGAAGAAGAAGAAAAAGTAGAAGTAAAAGAAAGTAAACAAGCTGAAATTGCTCAAGAGGTAAAAAAGGAATTATATCCAAATAAAAAAATATCTGAAATAAACAATGAACAAACAGAATTATCTAGTGTAATTCCAGAAGAAAAATCAGACAAAAATTCGTTCAAAGAATTTGAAGATGTAACAATAGAGCAAAACAGTAAGGCGGAAGAAATCTCACTTGCTACTTTAAATGAACCAAGTTCTTCAGCACAATATAAGGATGAAATTGCTTTTACAAATAAACAAACAGAATCTGATTCTAAACCTAAGGCTGTACAAGAATCAAAAGCTATGGAAAGAGAAAATGTTAAATCAAGAAGTGCTAAATCCTATCCTCCTTCTCCTTCCCCCTCTTTGAATCAGGATATTTCAGATGATATTCTTTCTGATAAAGAGAACAATAATGATTTGGATCTTTTAAATGGAAAGCGCTTTTATAAAAAAGAAGATTATTCTGCTGCAATTATTTCATTTGAAGAATATTTTAAAAGGAACAATAATAATCCTGAAGCTATTATTTACTGTGCAATATCTTATGTGAAAACTGGAAAACCTAACAATGCTTTGGCTTTAATTGATATTATTTTTAAGGGTGGTCACACTTCTTATTTTGAACAAGCTGATTATTATAAAGCTTTGGCCTTTATTCAACAGAAATCCAATCAAAAAGCAATGACATTACTTGAGGAAATAGTTAAACAAAATGGAGAATATAAGAAAAAGGCACAGGATAAATTAAAAGAACTGGAATAAAAAGGATCACTTCTTCCTTTTTAATATTCCTGCAATATTGGCCAACTTAATTACAATTCAAAATCATCAACCTGCTTTACTCCTCCATCTTTCAAGTTTTCAAGGTATTCATTTCCAATTCTCACTCTTACAAGTCTTAGAGTTGGGAAACCTACAGCTGCAGTCATTTTTTTTACCTGCCGAAATTTGCCTTCTGTTAAAATAATAGAAATCCAGCTGGTTGGGCCATGCCTTTCATCACGAATCTTTTTTGCTCTTTCCGGGAAAACAGGAATTACACTTAAAGCAAAAGCTTTACAGATACCTGTTATATATTTTTCACCTTTAATTCCTATCTCTACCCCTTTCTTTAGTTCCTCTATTGCCTGCTTATTAATTTGTCCGTCTACCTGTACATAATATTCTTTTTCTACATTTTTACTCCTTACCAATGCACTCATTTTTCCATCGGTAGTTAAAAGCAATAGACCTTCAGAATCTTCATCTAATCTTCCAATAGACATAGTACCCTTGGGAAAATCGAACAAATCTCCCAATAACTTTTTATTCTTTCTTCTTAACTGATTGTAAACAAATTGGCTTAAATATCCGTAGGGTTTATATATTTTATAATGTTGATGCATTCATTAGGGCTTAAATAAATTAAAAGACGCAAAATTAAGCAAATTCAATATTTTGTTTCTTATAACTAGAAAAAGCATTTTTTTATTTACTCTTCGTGCTGGTTTGGTTTTGAGGAGAAAAGTTTTTATTTTATTATAGCATTATTCAATGACCTTTAGTTCAGGGTATTTTATTGCCAACAAATCTTCAAAAGGAATTAGTTCAGCAGATACAGGCTGCCAAAATAATTTTGATTCTTTTATAAAGCTAAAATGTTTTTTGATGATTTCTGGTTGATATGTAAAATCTTTTTTACTTAATAAAATCAAAAGTTTAAATATCTCCACGTCTCTTTGCCTAAAGGACTTTGTTTTAGATACCCTGGATATTTGTTTTCGAAGGTTTTTCAGTGCATTCATTGCTGATTCTTTATTATTTAAATAAAGGTTTAGCATAACAAATAGTATTCTATACCAAAAATCCCAACCTGTGGTATCCTTTGAAACTTCTCCCTTCATCATTATGTTTTGCAATGCTTTTTTATAATTTCCAGTTGCGAGTAAAAAATAAACCTTGTAAAATTTGAACCTTGAAAGCTCATGTTCATTGAACAAAGAAAGATTAGTTTCTGAATTTAAAATGGTTAAGTATTTATTAGCTTCTTTAAAATTCTTAAGAAAAAAATTGCAAATAAAAATTAGCTCTATATTAATATAGTAATTACGCGTTCCTCTCTTAGAATATAAAAGAGTAGAATTAAAATATTCCTGTGCCTTTGAAAAATTGAGCAAATGCATTTCAGTATTTCCTAAATTTGCATAAATACAACCTAATCGATCTTGTCTTTTTAATGATTTATTTTTTTTTATAAAATCCAATATTTCATTACCAATTTCCAAGGCCTTAATGTATTGATTTTTATAATTAAAAAAAGCCATTTCATGATACAATTGAAAATGTCTTATTAATGGGGCTCTTGTAAGATCAGCTTCAATTTTTAAAATTTCGATTTCCATTTCCAGATTTTCTATTTGGAAATTTACTGCTGACTGTCCATCAAGAAATTTTAATCTATGGTTCATTTCTGAGGCATTAACCAAAGACTTGTAACAATGTAAATAATGATTAATTTGATCATTGATTTTCTTTGTCTTGGTATCTCCTTCCTTAAGTCCAATTATCGTTTTTTTGAAAAACAGGTATTCTAAAAGAGTTGGATAAAATTCATATTCAATAGAAGTGGTAATAATCTCATCGAGCAGTGTATCCAGTAATTTAATCTTTTTTCCCTTAAGACGTAACATTTGAAATGCTAAAGTTTTTTTTATCACTTTTTGCTTGACATTAGCTTGATCATCATTTTTTTCATTTTCATTTGAAAATGTTACTATAAAACCCAAAGCTTTATTCCTTGTCCTATATATAAGTTTTCTATATGTAGCACTTGATCCACTTTCAGCTCCATAAATTTCATTAATTGCTTTTGCATTGTCAGGTTCAGATTTACACGAGGCAAGAAAATTAAAAAGCTTTTCGGGCAAAAAAACCTCATCCTCATTTCTGCTTCCTTCTTTTTTAAATAAGGCTTGGCATTGTTGTCTTTCGGGGGAATTTAAAAGATGAATTAGTTCGTAAAGTTCTGAATGATACATCCTATTCTGTTAATAATTAATGAAAACCTTTATTATAATTAATAAAGGGCGGTAAAAGTATTGATTTTAAAGAGAAAGCAAATATATATTTTTGAAAAAAAAATCATTTTTGAATACCGTTTTGATTCATAACAAAATGAACAAGATTTAATTTTTATTTTTTAAAATTCCTCTTAAATTATTTTCTCAGATTTGTTTTTTATGAAGAACTCTTCAAATTCGACCTTAATTAAAATAAAAAGGGAAAGTTTTAACCTCCCCTTTTTTAAAACAATTTGATTTTTTCAGTGGTTTTATAGTTTATGAGGATAAACCGTCTCAAAAAATCTAAAATACAGCATAACCTCAACTTTAGCTATAATATATCAATCGTAGCTATACTTATATAAATACCAAACAACTAAATTTCCCCCTTTACAGACACCTCAATAGGCCAGATTACACTAAAATTGTCGTAACTGAACTTATATTTTCCTGGAGTATTTCAAGGGCTTTAGCAATAGCAGAGGCGGTACTTATTGTTGTATTAATCTTACCCCTTTCTATATCAGAAACTTGCCTATACTCAACATTCATTATGTCGGCAAGTTTTTGTATAGAAAAGTTTTTTTTCAGTCTTAGCTTCCTAATATGTTCACCAAATGTTTGGATTAATATCTCGTCCCTTATTTTCACAGAAACGAAAGTCATATTAAATAAAAAAATAAACCATGTGATATATCACATGGTTTTATACATTTGGAAATAATTACAAAAAGATTTTTAGGAGTAATTATTAATCAAAACCATAAAAAAACTTATTTCTATTATTAATTGTGCAATTATTACAGCAGTATCTGTAAATGATGTAGATTTTATTTGTGGGATTAATACCAAGATATCTTGAAGAAGATGAGTGGCAATAAACTCATAATAGAAGTATGATAAGAATGTACAGATTAAAAACAGAATAAAAATTAAAACTTATATCATTTTAATAGTATTGTAAACTAACATTATTTAAACCCATGAAAACACAGAACAAAATTTATCTATTACTACTTCTTATCTCTATATCTTCCTGTTCAATGGAGAAAAGGGTATATCTTGAAGGTTATTACAAAGAAAAGCCTTCAAATGTTAATAACAAGTCTGCCACTGCAAATAAAATAATTGGTAAAAAGAACTTACCTTTTGAATCAGAAAGGGCAAAAGAGGGAATGTTACAAGTAGTTGAACAACCAACACCTGTTACAGATATAGCAGATGAATTGATGGCTTCAACAGGAAGCGAGACTTCAATACTTACACAATCCCCTATGTCAAAATTGAAACCTAAATTAATTGGAGATGAACTGTTGAACCCAACTGAATTATTAAAGACTGATAAAATCACAAAAAAAAGTATCAAAAGCGTTATTAAGAAATTTGGTTTAACAGCTGATCCAGAAATTGACTCATCTTCAGTTGTAAAATTGGTAGGCATCGTGTTAATGTCTTTAAGTTTAATAATTTTCTTATTTATTCACTGGATAATTGGAGCTTTAGGAGCGATAATTGGCCTAATTTTATTTCTTGGTGGCTTATTTGGGGGAAATAAAAATTCCTCAGTCAGAAGCACAAATAATACCACTCAGTACGAAGATGTAGTTTATCTGAACAGTGGAGGAATAGTAAGAGGGACAATAATTGAACAAATACCAAATGAATCAATAAAGATACAAACAAGAGATAGAAATGTCTTTGTCTTTAAAATAGATGAAATAACCAAGTTTACTAAAGAATTAAAAAAATAATTATGAAACAAATCATTTATATTACAACAACATTAATTTTGATATTTATATCAGCCAACTCTTTTGGACAGAGCCATCAGGATGTAGTTTACTTAAAAAATGGTTCAATTCTTAGAGGAATGATAATTGAGCAGGTTCCAAATAAGTCATTAAAAATACAAACAGCTGATGGAAATGTTTTTGCATATAATATGGATGAGATTGAGAAGATTTCAAGGGAGCAAAGTCATATTACTTATTCCAGAGACAAAATTGAATATCAATCAAAAAGTGAATCAGTTTATATTCTCTCTGAATTTACTAAAGGATTTGCCACGGTTGAGCGTGGCCTGGGTAGTATGACCAGATTTACTACCATAGTAGGATATAGAATATCTCCGAATCTTTCAGGAGGTATTGGATTTGGTTACGTTAATTACAGAGCGATAGTTACTTATCATAAAGTGGCACCCATTTTTGTTGATATAAGAGCCACAGTTTTAAAAACACGATTTTCTCCTTACATCTATTTTAACGGAGGGTATTCTATTGGGTTAATAAAAAACACTGGATATAGAAGTGATAATGATGTTAAAGGAGGTAAGCTTCTTGAGGGTGGAATTGGATTCAAGCATCACTTTACCAATAATTTAGCGATTACAATTGGTACTGGTTTATGTAATCAAATTATAGAAGATAGTATTGATGAGTATTCTTATAAGTCAATAATACTTAAACTGGGACTGTTATTTTGAGATAAAATGCAGTTATTGCAGCCTCAGTCCAATGAATTGAATCTGAGGCTTCTATCTTAATGAAGGAATTCTTGAGAGATATGAGGAAAAAATAAATTTGGAATATTTATCATGGAATACTAATGTTCCTTGGAGTCAGCAAATAATAGATAAATATAATGATAGGTTTAATTGGAATTATCTTTCTGCTAATTCAGCTATCCTGTGGTCAATTGACATGGTTAAAACCTGGGAGCATAAAATTAACTTTGAAAGGTTAAGTAATAACATTCATTACCCTGGGCACTCAATAAGAGCTATTCACAAAAAATACTTCAGACGGGACAGGAAATCACATTAGAGGAGAAAATTAGTTTTATTGAGCAGTATGAAGATAAGTTAGACTGGAACTGTTTATTCTTTGATTGGAACACTGGATTATCAAGAGAAGCCACAAATGAAGTAGTTGATAAACTATGGTATTAATTCCTCCTCCTAGAGTTAACCATCAAATATTTATATTTTATATTGTTTTGCTTAAAACATAACTAGTAGTTGTGATATTCTCATTTCTCCTAGTTAAATATAAAATCCTATTACTTGTTGTACCTATGTTGTACCCATGAAAAACAAAAGCCTGCAAGTGCTTAACTTACAGGCTTTTGTTGTTTTTCAGTGTGATCCCGATTGGATTCGAACCAATGACCTACTGCTTAGAAGGCAGTTGCTCTATCCAGCTGAGCTACGGAACCAAATTTTATTTTACTTAACAATTCTTATTCTCTACCAATGTCCTTACCAATAAAAATCGGTATGCTCTATCCAACTGAGCTAGGGAACCATTATAAAATTAAAAAGTTTAAAGTTTTCAGTCTTTCAACTTTGAACTTTAAACTATTAATGTCGGGGTGGCAAGATTCGAACTTGCGACCTCCTGGTCCCAAACCAGGCGCGATGACCGGGCTACGCTACACCCCGAGTATTTCAGGTCACCCTTTTTTCTTTAAGGGCTGCAAATTTAAGAATTATTTTATTAATTCCAAATTTTGCGGAGAGAGGGGGATTCGAACCCCCGGAACAGTTACCCGTTCGGCAGTTTAGCAAACTACTGGTTTCAGCCACTCACCCATCTCTCCTTTTTTTAAGGTGTGCAAATGTATAGAAATAGATTCTATATACAAACAAAAAAATCAACTTATTATTTAACAAACAGTATATCTGACAAATAAGCTGTTTTATCTAATTTTACTGATAAAATTAATTTTGAATATTATATTTGCATCCTTAACGTTATACACATCTTATAAAGTTTATACAAAGCATAAAATCATAAATTTATTATAATGAACTTGAAATATAATTATACTCTGCTTGTAACAGCCTTAATTGGCTCATTTTTAATTTTATCATGTAATTCGTCAGAAAAAGGGGATAAATATGTAAATCCGGAAGTTACTATTTGGGAACTTTCTGATGCCGACATGCTTAACCCTCTTAATTATAATGATGCAGGTGCGGGCTATATTATGACCAACATTTTTCAAAAACTGCTTTCTATTGATTTTGAATCCCTGGAACTTGTTCCTTTGCTTGCCCAAGCACGTCCTGAGCTTGAAACAACTCCCGAAGGTGGATTGTTAATTACCTATAATATAAGACCTGAAGCAAGATGGGACAATGGACAACCTATTACTGCCAAAGACATTGAGTTTTCTTTAAAAGTAATGAAAAATCCAAAGGTTAACAATCAAAGGTTAAGGCCTTATTATGAATTTATTCATGACATTAAATTTTATGAAAATGATCCTTTGAAATTCACTTTTGTTTGTAAAGAAGTTTACATTCTGGCTGAAGCTGCTAGTGGTGATTTTTCAATTATTCCTGAATATATTTATGACCCACAGGGACTAATGAAAGAGTTTACTATTAAGGAACTCACTGAAAATGCAGAACAACTTGCTGACAATCCTAAAATTGTAGCCTTTGCAAATGAATTTAACTCAGAAAAATTTCAAAGAGAAAAACAATTTATTGTTGGAAGCGGGGCGTACCAGCTTGAAGAATGGTTAACAGGTCAAAGAATTGTTTTAAAGAAAAAAGAAAACTGGTGGGGAAATCAAATGGCTGATAAAAATAATTATTTTGAATCTAATGCACCTAAAATAATTTATCAAACCATTAATGACCAAACCACAGCAATTGTTGCCCTTAAGGCAGGAAACATAGATTTGGCCCGTACAATAAAGGCCAAGGATTTTATTGAATTGCCTAATTCCGATAAATTCACCTCTAATTTTGTATCACATACCCCAGGAAGTTTAGAGTATAATTATATAGGTATTAATACTAAACTTGAAAACAAGAAATTGTCTGATAAAAAGGTACGTCAAGCAATAGCACACCTTTTTGATGTTCCTAAAATCATTGAAATTATTCAGTATGGTTTGGCAGAAAGAGTTGTTGGACCAATTCATCCTTCTGATAAAAAGGCCTATAATAAAGATTTACCTCTTTACCAGTACAATGTTGAAACAGCAAAAGATCTACTAGTTCAGGCGGGTTGGAAAGATTCCAATGGAAATGGAACAGTGGATAAGTTAATAGATGGCGAAAAAGTAGAATTGGAAATAACATTTATATATAATTCCGGTAATGATGAGAGAAAAGGCGTTGCCCTTATGTTCCAGGAAGAGGCCAGAAAAGCAGGCATAAAAGTAAATGTTGTTGCCCAGGAATGGTCTATATTTTTAGATAATCTTAAGAATCATAAATTCGAAATGTATTTTGGTGCCTGGATTTCAACTCCTGTTCCTTCTGATCATAAACAAATTTATCACACAGAATCTTATCATGGTGGTTCTAATTATACAGGATTTGGAAACGATGAGTCTGATGATTTAATAAAAGCAATACGCACTGAACTTAATGAGGATAAGCGTGCTGAATTGAACAAGAAATTCCAAAAAATTCTACATGAGGAAGTTTCTTATGTGTTTTTATTTGCCAGAAACGAAAAAATAGCCATCAATAAACGTTTTCATAACGCTGAAACATCTGTTATGAGACCTGGTTATTGGGAATCAGGGCTTTCAGTTACAAAATAAAATAAAATGCTTAAATATATCTTAAAGAGGGTACTTATTTTCATACCTACTTTAATCATAATTTCACTTCTTACTTTTGTAATTAGCACTAATGCTCCCGGGGATCCTGTGGATACAATGCTAAATAAAAGTGCTGGCGGAGATGGACAGGCATCTGAAAAAATGTCTACAGAAAAAGCCTATAATGACCTTAGGCATCAACTAGGATTAGATTTACCTGTTTTTTATTTTAACATTACTAATTCAACCTATTCTGACACGCTATATAAAATTGCTAATTCTGTTCACAAAGAAACCTTGGAAAGAATTTCTTTCAAATATGGTAACTGGAAACATACGGCTGATTATTACAACAATATAAGAAAGCTTGAATTCGCATTATTGAATATTGAAAAAAATCCAGAACATTCAGCGGAATTGAGAAGAGCTAAAGATTATGTTAATTCTTTATATGCTGCATATGAAGAAAATAAAATAAAAAATGTGTTTTCTAATCTTGATTTCATATTTGAATCAACTCCTTCTTTAAGTAAAGCAAAAGTGAATTACAATGCCACTGAAAATGCATGGCATACTTTACTTCATGAACAATCAGGACTTAATAAATACATACCTGAGATTCATTGGTATGGCTTTGATAATCAGTATCACCGCTGGATATTTGGAGATAAGCCATGGCTTTCTTCCCTGCCATGGGTTGATGATAGTGAAGTGACTTTTAAAAACAAAGGATTTTTACGCGGGGATTTCGGAATATCCTACCAAGACAAAAGACCAGTTTCTTCCGTTTTATGGGATGCCATGCAATGGACTTTTATTTTAAGTATGCTTTCTGTTCTTATTGCTTATTTTGTTGCTATTCCTTTAGGTGTTAAATCTGCTGTTTCAAAGGGAACTAAAACTGAAAAATCCATTACCACTGTTTTGTTTGTACTTTATTCCCTGCCTAATTTCTGGATAGCTACAATGCTTATTATATTTTTTGCCGGAGGTGATTACTTTGATTGGTTTCCTGCATTTGGTCTGGGTTCCCTACCTTCCTCGGCTCCTTTTATGGACAGATTTTTTGAAACTGCTTATCATTTTATCCTTCCTCTTATATGTCTTACTTATGCTTCATTTGCTTTTATTTCCAGACAAATGCGAGGCGGAATGCTTAATGTTTTAGGACAGGATTATATCAGAACTGCAAGAGCAAAAGGACTTAATGAAAATACTGTAATATGGAAGCATGCTTTTAGAAATTCACTTATTCCAATCATTACTTTGTTTGCAAGTATATTCCCAGCTGCTATTTCCGGTTCTTTTGTAATAGAATATATTTTCTCCATACCAGGAATGGGAAAAATCAGTCTTGATGCCCTTATTGCCCGTAATTATCCAATCGTTTTTACTGTAATGCTTTTTACAGCTATTCTTACTCTTGTGGGAAACCTGGTTGCAGATATATTATATGCAGTGGTAGATCCAAGAATTTCTTTCAGTAAAAAAAATAAATGATGCAACAGCAGACAGATTTTCAGGAAATAGAAATACCACAAGCTAAAGTTGCAAAAAAAGGCTTTTGGCAAAGTGTGGTCAAGCAATTCAAAAAGAATAAATTGGCTGTTTTTTCATTCTGGCTAATTCTTTTTCTTGCAACTATTGCCACCTTTGCAGATTTTATTGCCAATGAAAAACCTCTTGTTGCCAGTTATAATGGAACTATATATTTTCCTGTTTTTAAATCTTATGCAGTAGATTTCGGGGCTTCAGACTGGCCTGAAGAATTACAGAATGTTGAGTGGAATAACCTTAATTATAAATGGTCTGTTTTCCCTCCAATTCCTTATCTTCCTAAAAATATAGATTTTGCAAACGCCCAATCAATTAGTCCATTTGCTGAACAAAGAGTAAAATCAATG
This sequence comes from Bacteroidota bacterium, assembly GCA_030856445.1. Classification (GTDB taxonomy): domain Bacteria; phylum Bacteroidota; class Bacteroidia; order JACCXN01; family JACCXN01; genus JACCXN01. The sequence goes on along the minus strand of JALYPI010000109.1, from coordinate 14,443 downwards.
CGTTGGAGGCACTGGCTAGGAACAGATGAACTTGGAAGGGATGTAATGGCAGGAATGATACACGGAACAAGAATCGCTTTGCTGGTTGGTTTGATTTCCATGAGCATTGCCTCATTTATTGGAATATTATTGGGTTCATTAGCGGGGTATTTTGGAGATGACAAATTAAAAATATCTAGGGGAAGAATCTTGTTAAACTCTTTATTTTTGCTGATTGCTATATTTTATGCCTTTGGTTCAAGATCATATATTTTGCAGGATGCAATTAATAGTTCTTTTGCTATTTTCCTTTTTGAATTTGCTGTAAGCTTTTTAATATTTTTAGCCATAATGGGCATTGCCAATTTTTTAGCCTCTGTTTTAAAAAAAATACCGTTTTTTGCGGTGAAAGTAAATGTAGCTGTTGATATTATTATTTCACGTTTAATTGAAGTAATGGTATCTATTCCCACACTCTTTCTTATTATCTCAATAATTGCCATTGCAAAACCATCTATATTTATAGTAATGGCCATTATAGGGTTAACTTCATGGACCGGTATTGCGCGTTTTATTAGAGCTGAGCTTTTAAGAGTAAGAGGGCTTGAATATATAGAAGCCGCTCAAGCTCTAGGATATAGTGAAATACGTACTATTTTTAAACATGCCATTCCTAATGCACTTTCTCCAGTATTAATAGCTATTGCATTTGGAATAGCAACCGCTATACTGATAGAGTCTACCTTATCCTTTCTAGGAATAGGAGTTCCTGCAGAAACTATGACATGGGGTTCCCTGTTATCCTCAGCAAGGCAATCTACCTCAGCATGGTGGCTTGCTATTTTTCCTGGCCTTGCCATTTTTGTAACGGTTACAATCTACAACCTGGTTGGGGAAGGCCTTACCGATGCACTTGATCCAAGGCAAAAAAAGTAATTTTCACCTGTTTTTTGTTTTGCTCAAAGCAGATTTTATAGCAGCAGGTGCTCCTTTAAACTTTGATAGCACTCCCCTCCTATTACAAAAACACTTACATGTATTTTTTCTTTAATCCCTCCATAACCTTAAAGGCAGCAGGGCAAACAAATGTGTTTTTAACAGTGAGAGTCAAAAGCTGGTGAAAGCGCTTGCGGTTGGTATGAGGATATTCCCGGCAAGCCATTGGACGGTGATCATAAACTGTGCATTCATTGTCATCGCCTAAAAAAGGACAAGGAGCTGAATTAAGAACAAAATCCTTGTCTTCATCAATATGAAGGTATTTTTCAATAAAGTTGGAAGGTCTTAACCTAAAATGTTTTGAAAGCCGCTCTATGTCTTTTTGGTAAAATATAGGACTGGTAGTTTTACAGCAATTTCCGCAGTCAAGGCAATCGATTTTTTCAAAAGCCTCATCATGCAGGTTTTGGGCAACTGCATCAAGGTCCTTTGGCTTTGATTTTATTAATTTGGCAACAAGCTTATTATTGGCTTTTTCAGCAAGTCTGGCTTCGGAGGCAAGTTCAGTGATTTTCATATGTAGATAATTGTTTTTTTAGGTCATATGGAATACACCATGTTATCTTCATTAGTGTTTGCGCACAACAGGTGCATAGTTATTCATACAACAAAACTATCATCCTTTTGCTTTATTACCTAGAGATTTTTTTTAATGAAAATAAACTATTGCTTTTTTAACAATTCAAAAGCTACAGGAAAAATCATTTTCTCCCAAATTTCATATTCTTTATAAGAGGGATGTAATCCATCGGCAGCAACCATTTCTTTATCGTATTTCATTTCCTGGGAAATAGTAAACAGATCCACTGTTCTTATTTTTCTTTTAGCGGCTTCTTCGAATATAATTTCATTGAATCGCATTAATCCTGCAGAAATGTTTCTCCCCTGGCTGTATTTTTGCCCCTGGGGCTTTACGCTAAAATCTGGAATTGAAATGATTATAATATTATGACTATCTGGCAATATTGTTTGTATTCTATCAATAATGAAAGAAAGGTTTTTTCTAAAAGTATCTTCTGGAACATTTTGTACATAATCATTTACACCAATTAATAAAGTAGTAAAATCAGGTTTAGCAAGTTCAAAAATGCCTAATTCCCTATCAATTAAATCTCTTGTTGTCCAACCTGATCTTGCTGGATTAGTAACTAATTCAATCTTAACTGATTTTTTATAAAGATTTACTGTTAGCAATTCAGTCCAGCATTCGCTTAATTTAGCACCCTGGCAAATAGTATAGGAATCTCCCAGGGGAACATACCGAATAGCAGCGTTTTTTTTTGAAGCATCACTTTGAGCAATTAATGCACATGAAAACATACTCAACACCGTTATAAATATAACATTGTTTAATTTTATCATTGCTAATCTTTTTTTAATTATTAGTATTTTCACAACCTAATTTAGTAAAATTAACAATTCTAAAAGAAATATATAACTTTTATTATCAATGAAAAAATATGACGTTTGTGTTGTTGGAGGAGGACCTACAGGTTATGCAGCGGCAATGAGAGCAATAGATTTTGGAAAAAAAGTACTTTTAATTGAAAAACAAAGGCTTGGTGGGGCTGGAATTTATGACGGTGCTTTAGCATCAAAGGCAATGTGGGAGTATTCTGAAAAAATTAAAACAGTACGAGAAATTGCAGGAAATAGCGCTGTTGAAAAACTTACTTATGAGGATGTAAATAAAACAGTAAACGAAGCTATTTTCGAAAGAAAGTTTCAATTGTCTTGTCATTTGCGCATTCTTCAGGAGCAGTCTGCTGACAGCTTAATTTCATATGTAAAAGGATATGGTAAGCTTTTGACTCCCAATCAAGTCGAAATTACCAGAGAGAATGGCATATCAGAAGTTATTTGGGCAGAAAATATAGTTATAGCCACAGGAAGTCGTCCCAGAAAATTACCTAACATCCCAGTAGATGAAAAAATAATACTGACCAGTGATGGCATACATCACTTAGAGGATTTTCCAGAAAGCATAGTTATTTTAGGTGCCGGTGTTGTGGGTTGTGAATATGCCACTATATTTTCCAATTTTGGAAGAACAAAAGTATATATAATTGATCGGGCTGATAGGATTCTTCCATTTGAAGATGAAGACGTAGCAAAAGTGGTAGAAGAGAATTTCAGAAAAAATGGTGTTATTGTTCATAATGAAGCCAAACTGGAACGCATGGTGATTATTGATGGCAAAGTGGAGTATGAAATATCCCATAAAGATGGAACAAGGGAAGTCATAAAAGTGGATAAAGCGTTGTTATCAATTGGCAGAGTTCCTAATGTAGAAGGAATTGGTTTGGAAAATGCCGGAGTTAAAATTACAGAAAGAGGTTATATCAGTGAAAATAGCACTAGAACAAGTGTCCCTAATATATATGCCGCTGGAGATGTTAGTGGCAGAATTGCTTTGGTTAATGTAGGAGAGAGAGAGGCAAGACATGCTATAGTAAGGATGTTCGGAGGTCCCATTCCTCCAATTATTTATGATAATATTTCTACCATTATGTTCCTTAACCCTGAAATAGCGGCAGTTGGAATGAACGAACTGGATGCCCAGGCAAAAGGCATGACATATAAATTGGTTAAATATGATTATTCCTGTATTGCCAGAGCTATTGCTATGCGTAAAACAAATGGTTTTTTTAAAATTTTGGTTACCAATGATGATCAAATGAAAATTCTGGGCATGCGTGCTGTTGGTGAGCATGCTTCAAGCGCAATACAAGCAGTTGCTTTATTGATCTCCATGAATAAAGGAATTGATGAAATTACAAACCTTATGCATCCTCACCCTTCCATAATTGAAGGAATACAGGAATGTTTTAGAATGCTTAAAGGGAAATCTATTTACAAATCCTCTGTTTTTAAAGATAAACTAAGGTGCTACCGTTGCGAAAATGGTGTATGTACTCCTCTTTAAAAGTTTTAATAAAGTTAGATAGTTTATCAGAAAAAATTCTTACTGCCTTATATCAATAAAATAAGGATCAACAGATAATTCATATCTCTTTGGAGATAATAATTCAACCTTGTTTAAGTCAATGATGGTCATGTAACCATTTCTTCCACCGCAGTCGGTAGTATGATGAGGGGCAGGACCAGAAATGTTTTGATTGCGGTGGGCTACATAAACCAGATTTTTACTGTCATCAACTCCTATACCATGTGGTTGATGCCCCGTGTAGATATGCTTAACAAATGTATTGGTTTTGTAATTGATCACAGTCACAGAGCCTCTTTCTCCAGGAAAGGTTTGGACATCTTCTGTACAAGTAACAAAGGCATAATCAGTGGTTTTGGAAAAAGATAATTCCTGAGGGAAAACACCGGTCGGAATTACAGCCAGGAGTTGATCTGTAGCAACATCCATTACCCTTATTTCATTGCTTTTTTGACAAAGCACATAATATTTAGTTCCATCAGGAGACATTTCAATTTCATGAGGATCCAGGCTACTGGAGGAATTCGGTGCTTGGCCGGGTACAAGGGAAACATGAGTTACTTCAGGAAAATTAACGTTTGGAATATCTACTTTAATTATAAAATTCCCATTTTGGGCAGTAATATATAAGGTTTTATCATCCTTTGAGAGAGTGGATCCATGAGGGGTTTTAAATTCACTGGGGCCTGTATAATATCTTATCAACTCCATTTTTTCCAAATCAACAACTGCAACTTTCCCTTCAAAAGCCCAGTCTATTACATAAGCTCTTTTAGAATCAGAGGTAATGGCAAAAGTATTCCAACTACCAACATCTATAAAAATTTCTCCTGCAAAAGTATCATCAGTTGTTTTAAATCTTTGGATAACATCCCCTGCTGTAAAAACAACATACCAGTATTTCCCATCAGGTGAAACTTTAATCATATGGGGTGCTTCAATTTGAGCCTTATTGCCTACTTTTACATAACGCATGATTAAATTGGTTTCCTTATCAATTACCGAAACCAGATCACAGCCCTGATTAACAATATAGACCTTTTTACGAATTGGATCATCGGCAAATTTTACTTTACCAACAGAATTTGGAGCTCCGCTTTCAATCCAGTCTCTAAGTATTATAACCTCTTCTTTCGATAAGGGATCTTTATTAACTGGCATGGTAGGTTCCATGCCTACTCCCAAATCATTGAAGGTATTTACAAATAAAAACAAGGAGCTTTGCTTATGGTTAAAAGGAATCGTAACAGCTCCGGTTCTGCTGCCCTCAAACATTTTGTTCCATGTTCCTAAAGATAATCCTCCGGCTGCATCTTTGCTAATATCATTATGACATCCAGAAACAGCACACTTTGTAAGCACAATTTCAGCTACATCTTTAGGATAACCACTCTCTGAAACATTGATGATTTGTGGGTCAGGACGACATCCCAATAAAATCAGACCTAAGGAAAGGAAGCAATATGCTAATTTTAAATTCAAGACTTAATGTTCTTCAGTTACAGGAATATCAACTGTTACTTCGCCTGCTTTTTCTTTAATTTGAACAGGAATTCCACCTGTTACAGGAAGATTAATTGTACTGTCATACCCAACTGAATAAAGATAATAATCCCCTTTTTTCAAGTCTTTAAAATGGGTATGTCCCAAATGATGAACATCAGATCCGCAAATTGCAGAATCATCATAATTTTCTGAATCAGGGCCAGGAAATTCTTTTGCCCCATATTTAATATAAACTACAGCGTTGGGAATTAATTCCTTATGATGTTTTACAAAAACTGCTAACTCTACCTTGCCTCCAACACCTTCTTTTTTACATGAAAAAGTAAAAAATGCAATAAAAATTATTGTCAAAGTCAACAAGAAATTAGTTTTCATAATGAGCGTTTTTTTAGTTTTTTAAATATAAAAAATGTCATTTATACAAGAAAGGGGGAAATTTTAACGCAATTAGCTAAAAAATATTGTTAGAAAATTTAAGCAAAAGTTTTCAACCTGAATTTAAACAAAAAGCAGAAAAAAATTTGACTTCTCTTAATGAAAAATATTTCCTATAAACATTTAAGATTAATCTACAATAATCAACTTGTCTCGCATTTCAGTATTTAACTTACCGAATGTCAGAATATAATAGTAAATGCCTGTAGATAAACCTTTGCGATTTAAAATGTAATTATTCCCTGTAATATCCTCTGTTTTCACTACTTGTTTGCCCATTATATCATACACAGAAAGCCTTACTTTATCACCAGCTGAAAAATTACTGGAGAAATTAAAGGTAACATCTTCTTTAAATGGATTTGGAAATACTTTTACACCCGGGCTAATACTATTTTCCCTTATTGAAGTAGCATCTATCACGGTAACTGTTATACTGTCTGTACCAACACAACCTTCATTGTCAGTAACAGTTGCTATATAGGTAGTAGTGAGCAGTGGAGATGCTTCAGGGTTTGCAATGTTGGGATTATTAAGACCCGTAGAAGGAGACCAGCTATAAGTACCTGAGCCATTAACCCATAACTGAGCCATGCCATTTGGAATTTCTATGATTGTATCCCCTGCTATAGCTTGAATTGGATTAACAACATGGGCTATAACAGAAACCTTATTACTATAGGTTCCCTGGTTAATATCATAATTTGAAGCGTAATAAGTAGTATTTTGAATTAGGGCTGGTGTTATTAAAGTGTCACCAATATAAATAGGACTTCCATTAGGACTATCAAACCAATGAACTACCACATCAACTACTCCGGAAGAAGCAATTAATTCAGCAGTGTTTCCTTTACATAATGTATCACCGTTTGCCAGTGGCATTGGTGCTGAATTACAATAAGAAAGTACTGCAAGCAAAGATTTATGTGCATTTAACCTTCCTCCGGAAACAGTTATTCCCTGCAAAGCTGAAATAGGATCAACATTATCAAGCATAAATTGCTTCATCATTAGTGCAACGGCACCAGGATTGTTTTTATATTCAAGCATAAGATCAGGACAAGCTGCAGCCCACATTAAAGCAATATTTCCTGCAACATGAGGAGTTGCCATTGAGGTACCTGTAAGAGAGGAATATCCGTTTGTAGGCACTGTTGATAATATTTGTGTTCCAGGAGCACCTAAATCAATTGTGGTTAAGCCATAAGCGGCTCCGGAGTTTTTTCCGTCAAATCTTGTTGTATTGGTAACAGAAACCATAAAATTACTTGCACAGGCAGTAGGAACATCTCCTGTGTTATCGATGTTAATATTTAGATTTGCAGTGGCTCCACAACTCAAAATCCCTAGTGTACCCAATGAATCATAAATTGCACACCAAAGAGGAAAATCAGCTGGGTCAGCATAATCAACTCCAAATGAGGCATTGGTTGAAACCACAAAAGCACCTTTTTGACCATTTGTTTGATCATACAATTTACGCTGATCAAACACATAACTGTATGCTCTTACAACTGTTGCTTCGTTTCCTGAGGATCCTTGCACTGCCATTACCTTTGTATTCCAATTCACACCTGTTACACCTTGTGTGTTATTTCCCTTTGCCCCAATTGTACCCGCTACGTGTGTTCCGTGCTGATCAACACCAATACTTCCATTGTTATTATAGGCATTCCATCCATATTCATCATCAATATACCCATTGCCATCATCATCAATACCATTACCAGGTATTTCACCATAGTTTCTCCAATAATTTCCATCCTGATGAGATAGTTGAAAACCTCCGTCAATAACTGCCACAACAATAGTATCCCCAGATGAAGTTAAACCACCGGTTGTAATGTCCCAGGCCTCTGGAGCATCAATGTCAGCATCAACTGTTCCACCAGACTGACCTGTATTGTGAAGGCCCCACATTGTTCCAAAACTAGTATCATCAGGATAAGCACTCCTTAATTGCACTTTATGATTACGCTGGAAAGTACTTATTACCTTACTTTTTGAGAAGTGCTCCATTGCCCTTTTCTCATTCATTACTGTTTCATTAAAACCAACCAGATAAATTTTCCAGCTCTCAGAAACTACTTCCAGTACTTCATATTCAGGGTGAAGCTCTTTGAAATCTTTAATGGTTTGCCCGCCTTTTAACTGAACCATGAATTCTCCTGTTCTATAATTTTTTTCCAATTGAGCATTGCTAACTGGAATATTAAACAATAGAAAAAGTGATAAACAAAAAAATGAAGGTCTCAAGGGTATATTTTTCATCATGTAATTATAGTTTGAACTACAATATTAAGAATTTTTAAACTTAATTGGTTTACCGCTCATGTAAAAAGTTAAGATAGAATCATAATCCTACAGGTTTTATGGATAATAATCAATATTTTTACAACATATATTGCTATTGAAATTTAAATGAATTTTACTGTTTATAAAGCCTCTGCAGGTTCGGGAAAAACTTATACTCTTGTTAAGGAATTTCTTAAACTCTCTCTTTTTTCCTCTGTAACTGAAAGTTATAGGGGAATTCTAGCTATTACTTTTACCAATAAAGCTGCAAGTGAAATGAAAGAAAGGGTTATAAATTCCCTTAAGGTAATTTCATCTGAAACAAAACCAGAGGGCACGCCTGCCTTTTTATTAAAAGATCTTGTGAAAGAACTAAACACCAGTGAAGCTATTATAAAAGCAAGAAGTGCCGCTGTGTTAACGCATATTTTACATAATTATTCAGATTTGAGTATTTGCACAATAGATAAATTTACACATAAGATCATTCGTACTTTTGCACACGATCTACATTTGCCTGTAAATTTTGAAATAGAACTTGATGAAAAGAATCTTCTTTCAAAAGCTGTTGATGTACTAATATCAAAGGTTGGAGTAAATCCTGAACTAACAGAAATCTTAATTGAGTTTACTGAATCAAAAGCAAATGATGAAAAAGACTGGCATATTGAAAGGGATTTGAAAAAATTTGCTGATGCCATGTTAAAAGATGATGGTTCAGAATACCTTGACAAGCTAAAGCATTTAAAAATAAATGAATTCATTGAAATTAAAAATCAAATCAGAATATACACCAATGGGTTTGAAGAGGAACTTGCATTATTAGGAAATGAAGCCACTATACTTATTGATTCTGTTGGAATTGCACCTGCTGCTTTTGCTGGTGGAGCGAATGGAATTCCAAAATATTTTTCCTATTTAAAAGATAAAAGAGCAGACAATTATATTCCCACAGCAACCATTACTAAAAATATTGAAGCAGATAAATGGTATGCAGGCAAAGCAACTGCTGCAGAAAAAGCAGATATAGACAGTATAAAGGAATTGCTTAAGGACCTTTTTTACAAAGCGGATATAATTGTAAGCGATAAACTCTCTGAATATATCTTGTTAAAAATGATCTACAAGTATATTTACAGTTTAATGGTACTCAATGAAATAGAAAAAATAATTACTGAATTAAAAAAAGAAAACAACATTATTCATATCTCTGAATTCAATAAAATTATTTCAGCAATTGTTAGTAATGAACCAGCTCCCTTTATTTATGAACGCATTGGCGAACGTTACAAACATTTTTTGATTGATGAATTTCAGGACACTTCGGTTTTACAATGGCAAAACCTGCTCCCATTGCTGGACAATTCACTTGCCAGTGGGAATTTCAATATGATTGTTGGTGATGGAAAACAATCCATATACCGCTGGAGAGGCGGTGAGGTAGAACAATTTGCAATGCTTCCCAAAGTATATAAACAGGAAAATAACCAATTAATAGCTGAACGCCAGGCATCACTTGCCAGAAATTACATTGAAAAACCTTTAAGCAGTAATTTTAGGTCTAAAAGAGAAGTAGTAGACTTTAACAACCGCTTTTTTAGCCAGGTTCCAAAAAGTCTGTTTTTAGACCATCAATCAATATACAACAACCACAGTCAAAAATTTAATCAGGAAAAAAATGGAGGCTATGTACAGGTTGAATTCATTGAAGAAAAAAATCTAGCTGAATTAAATCTTGCCGAAACCAACTGCCAGAAAATCCATGAAACTATAAACCAAGTGCTATCTGATGGCTATGAATTAAAAGATATTGCTATTTTATTTCGAAAAAACCAGGAGGCTTCTTTAGTTGCAAGGTTTCTTATTGAACAAGGAATCGATGTTATTTCTTCTGAGAGTCTTTTGGTAAACAATTCCAAAGATGTGAGGTTTGCCGTTAATTTTTTAAGTTATCTTATTAACCCAAGTGACATTGGGCTTCAGGCAAAAATAATGCAGTATGTTTTAGTCTACAAAATTAATTCAACAGATGATTTGCATAAGGCTCTTTCTTCCTTGAGCCCTTCATCCTTAAGTTTAGAAAAACAATTGTCAGCAAAAGGGTTTGTATATTCTTCGAACAGACTTCTTAAGCTTGCTCTTTATGAGGTTTGCGAGGAAATATTAAGAATTTTTGGATTAAGTGAAAAGCCCAATAGCTATATTCAATTCTTTCTGGAAAGCGTGCATAATTTTTCTGTACGTAATACTTCTGGAATAAGTAGTTTCCTTGAATGGTGGGAAGATAAAAAAGAAAAATTATCTGTAGTAATTCCGCAGGGAACCAATGCAGTAAATATAATTACCATTCATAAATCAAAGGGACTTGAATTTCCTGTTGTGATTTTTCCCTTTGCAAACTGGAAGACAAAAAACTCAAAAGATAATTTCTGGATAAATTTGGAAGAAGGCTCTGCTGCTAAATTATCTTCCGCAGTTGTTCCTGCCAATAAACAATTAGAAGCAACAATATATGCTCCACTTTATTCTGATGAGGTAAATAAATCTAAACTGGACAACATGAATATTCTCTATGTTGCCATGACAAGAGCAGAAGACAGACTTTACATAATAAGTTCGATTTCACGTTATAAAGACCTTTCCAATTACTTTATCGACTATTTTAAGTCCACTGGAGAATGGGAGGATTTATGCAGCATTTATGCTTATGGAACCAAAACACAATCAACTCAAAAAACTTCTTCAGCTTCTCATGCTCCCTATGTTATTGACACAATAATTTCACAGGATTGGGCAAAAAAAATTAATATTACCAGGTTATCCCCTGAAAGATGGGATTTAGAAAACCTGGAAGAACAAATAGCTTATGGAAAATTAGTCCATCTAGCTCTTTCGCGCATTAATTCTGCAGCACAAATTGATCCTGTTCTCCATAATATGGTTTTTGAAGGCTTGATTCTAAAGGAGGAACAAGAGGAATTAAATAAAAAAATAAGAGAAATTATTTTTCATCCTACAATTGCTTTATGGTTTTCTGCTGATCTTAATGTAAAAAACGAAAAGGATATTTTACTCCAGGATGGCACCTCTTACCGGCCTGACAAAGTAATTATTCAAGATAAAAATGCGGTTATAATTGATTTTAAAACAGGAAAGAAAAATTTAGAAAAGCATAAAAAACAACTTGAAAAATACCAGTCAGCTTTAATGGAAATGGGATTTACAGGCATTCAGAAATATTTGATTTATACAGAAGAAGTAATTGTAGAACAGGTTTAAAACTTAATTTTAGAGAACTTTTTTGCCTTCCGTTACGTTTTAGCATTTATACAATTTCATTTAGTTCTTCTTTCAAAAAGAAATTTTTTTAACTAACTTGACCTTTGAAAAGCGAATACTGTTAAATGATAACTTCTTTGTCGCAATGAAAAAATTGCCTGAATAATCATTTTATATTAAATTGTAAGTTTTATTAATAAAAATTAAAAAAATGAAGAAATTCCACTTTTTAAAGTCCATACTATTCATACTGGCACTATTTTTCCTTGCCTTTAAATCATCTAATGAATCCGCTTCTGAACCAGTTAAAAAAGGAGGAATTTCAATTGAATCAATGGATAAAAGTGTTGATCCTCGTCAGGATTTTTATCATTTTGCTAATGGTAACTGGGTAAAAAACAATCCTATTCCGGAAACAGAATCTAACTGGGGAAGTTTTAACGAGTTAAGAAGAAGAAGCGAAAAACTATTGCACCAAATATTAGAGGAGGCCAGCTCTGATAAAAACGCTGTAAAAGGATCAGTTAACCAACAAATTGGAGATTTTTATTTTGCAGCAATGGATACTGTAAATATTGAAACACAAGGGATTAAACCTGTAGAAAAAGAAGCAAAAAAAATAACTGCCATTAAATCTAATATAGAACTTCCTAATCTGATCGCTCATCTTCATAGCTTTGGTGTTGGAACCTTATTTAGTTTTTATGTGGGTCAGGATTATAAAAACAGTTCAACCCATATAACATATGCTGGACAAGGTGGATTAGGTTTACCTGACAGGGATTATTATTTAAAAGACGATGAAAAATCTGTAACTATCAGAACTGAATATTTAAAGCATTTAACTAAAATTTTTGATTTTCTTGGTTATAAAAACTCTACTCAAAAAGCAAATACTGTAATTAAAATTGAAACAGAACTCGCAAAAGCCTCTTTAACCAGAACAGAGCAGCGGGATACAGAAAAACGTTACAATAAAATGCCCCTTAAAAGCTTACAGGAAATAACTCCTTCTTTTAACTGGCAAAAATATACTACTGCTACAGGACTTAATAATATAAATGAAATTGTAGTAACCAATCCTGCCTACTTTAAAACTGTTGAAGAATTATTAAAATCATTAACAACAGAGGATTGGAAAACATATAATACCTGGCATTTTTATCGTTCTGTTTCTCCAAAACTTAATTCTGATTTCAATAAAGAGCATTTTCATTTTTACAGCACAGTACTCTCCGGGATAAAAGAAATGAAACCTCGCTGGGAATTGGCCCTGGCATCAACCAATGAAGTAATGGGTGAACTTTTAGGGCAGGCTTATGTTAAAAAAGCCTTTAGCCCTGAGTCTAAAAAAAGAGTGAATGAAATGGTTGACAATCTCCTGGCTGCATTTAAAGACAGAATCAACCAACTGGAATGGATGGATGATTCTACAAAAGAGAAGGCATTGTTAAAATTATCCACCTTTGACAGGAAACTGGGTTATCCTGATAAATGGAAAGATTTTTCAGGACTCACTGTAAACAGAGAGTCTTTCGCAGGAAATTACCTTTTGGCCCGTAATTTTCAATTTAAAAAAATGATTGAAAAGATTGGAAAACCAATTGATAAAACAGAATGGGGAATGTCTCCTCAAACTGTTAATGCCTATTACAGCCCTTTGAAAAATGAAATTGTATTTCCAGCAGGTATTATGCAGGCTCCATTTTTTAACCCTGATGCTGATGATGCAGTTAATTATGGAAGTATGGGAGCGGTAATCGGTCATGAAATAACACATGGCTTTGATGATCAAGGATGTAAATTCAATTCTGAAGGCAATTTGGAAAACTGGTGGACAGAAGTGGATATGAAACAATTTAAAACCAAAACAAATGTGCTTGTAAAACAATTCAACGACTATAAAATTAATGACTGGAATATTAATGGTGAATTAACTCTAGGCGAGAACATAGCAGATATTGGAGGTTTAAGCGTTTCCTATTATGCATATCAAAAATCACTTGAAGGAAAAGAAAGAGAATTAATAGATGGCTATACTCCGGAGCAAAGATTTTTTATTGGATGGGCGCAAGTTTGGAAAATAAATATGCGTGAGGAGTATTTAAGAAACATGCTTTTAACTAATTCTCATTCTCCTGGAATGTATAGAGTTTTAGGACCACTATCCAATATGCCTGAGTTTTATGCAGCTTTTGGAGTAAAACCTGGTGATGCAATGTATCGTACAGAAGAAGAAAGAGCAAAAATTTGGTAATAGATTAAAAAATGGCAGAGATACAAAGAACAGGCAATATAATGATTGACGGGCTTCACAATAAACCGATTATGGTTGATGTTGCCTATATTGCCAATGGTATAAAAAAGCCAGTAATTGTTTTCTCTCATGGCTTTAAGGGTTTTAAAGACTGGGGTCATTTTAATGTGATGTCTACAGCGTTTGCAAAGGAAGGATTTGTGTTTGTTAAATTTAATTTTTCCCATAATGGCATAACACCTGAAGACATTAATGAATTTACAGACTTGGAAGCCTTTGCCAGCAATAACTTCTCTATAGAACTTGACGACCTTGGTACTGTGGTGGATTGGATCCAAGCCAATGCTGATCTTAAAAATGAAATTCAGCCCGAAAACATTTCACTTGTTGGACACAGTCGTGGCGGGGGAATAAGCCTTTTAAAAGCCAATGAAGATACCAGGATAAAAAAAGTAGTAACATGGGCTGCCCCTTATAGTTTTGAAAACCGATTTTCACCTGAAGAAATTGAATTTTGGGAAAAAAACGGGGTCATTTATGTGAAAAATTTCAGGACAGATCAACAAATGCCAATGTACTATCAAATTGTAGAAAACTTTAATGCTAACAAAAACAGAATTGATATTCCTGTGGCTGCTTCAAACTTAAAGATTCCATGCCTTCTCATTCAAGGGACAGATGATGATATTGTACTTGCCGCTGATGTTGAAAAATTACATGAATGCATTCCTTCGGCTGAACTGTTT
>JALYPI010000107.1 GCA_030856445.1 Bacteroidota bacterium | reverse complement strand
ACTTAACCCCTCCCGCCCATTTATATAATTGAATCCCAAGTTATTCCGAATGGAGCGAAGAGGAACGAGGAATCTCTAATCCTTTTCCCGCACAACAGTATTTATTAATTAATTTGCTCTAAAATAGAACATATTATACAATTTTGAAATTTAATACTAATTGTCTAAATTAGCCATAAAATATTAAGTTTTAAACATATGAAATAGCCGAACAATGCACAAACACTAATGAATATAACATGGCGTATTCCATATGACAATTAAAAAACAAATTATCTACATATGAATTATTCAAAAATAATTTTCGCGCTTTTTTTATTTATTTTAATTGGAGCAAAAAATAATTTTGGTCAGGGTATAAAATATACCAAAGATGACACTGTTAAATTCATAGTTAAAAATGAACCTTTGCGTTTTTTTGGCGGCACATTCTGGACAGGAATTGAAGTTCCAATTCAAAATAAAAATTCATTGTATTTTGCAGGTATTATCACTTATGGTTCTCCCATAAATAATAACAGGCATTTAGCAGGGTGGGGGGCAGAGGTTCAATACAGAAACTATCTTGGAAAAGGTGCTTTTGCAACCAATACACCTATTTATCTGGCACCTCAGTTAATGTACCGAAGAGTTGAAGAATATACTCAACAATATTTTTATAATAACTTTGATGAGTATGGAAATTATATTAATAATCAAACATTCACTGAGAGCAAGCGGTTTTATAATGTTTTTTATGGCGGTTTATTACTGGGTACGCAGGTTTTTGTAAATCAAATATTTACCATTGATCTTAATTTTGGAGGTGGTTTAAGACTTGTAAAAATTGATGGGCAAGACGGGTTTACAAAATATAAAAACTTACCATCTCTTGATTATTCTGGTGTTATACCACGCGCCAGCATTATAATTGGTATAATTCATAATTAATGCGTTTTATAATTCTTTTTCTTCTATTTATTACTGTTATTCCCAAAGAAATTCACGCTCAGGAAAATGATCCTTTAAATGAAAATGAGGAAGTAAACAGTATATATAAGCTGGACTTGTTTAGGGTAGCTCAGGGAACAATGCAATTATCACGTGAAACAGGCTTGAAAAACAACTGGACCTATAATATTGGCTTAATGGGCACTTATGCCTCTACAAGAGGACTGGCAAGACCTTATTTAAGAGCTCAGGAATTTTCATATACCGATGCCAACAACTTTGTATATTATCTAGATAATGTAGAGGCCATAGGTTATGGAATAAATTTGCAGTTTAGGAAATATTTGGGCAATAGGGCTGAAAGCTTTAGTGGGTATTATGCTGGACCTGAAATTTTCTTCAGACAATTGTTCTTATCCTCTTTGGTATATGATTATACCACAAGAGAGCAAAAAGAAATTTCAAGAAACCTGTACCTTGGTTATGCAGGCTATATGGTAGGTTACCAGAAAATAATAAGACAAATTATAAGCCTTGACCTTTATTTTGGAGGCGGCTTTTTTTATAGCCAGTATGATGATTCTCCATCCCACAACCGCTTTCGCAGAAGCTACCAAATAGATTACACCGGGTTTTATCTAAATACAGGAATATTGATAGGAGTGGTTAATTAAGTTTTTTCTTTAATTATTAAATAACAAGCTTTAACAGCATCCTCCCACAGGAGTGCATTCATTTTGCTTTGCAATATCAGCTATACTTACTTTTAGTTTTTCCGATGGAATTCCACATTTATCAAGGGCTAAACAATTTGTTTGTTTAGAAATTAAAACGAAGTTTTTACCATTGAAATCAAGATCATATTTTCCAATTGTTTCTGTCTGGTATTCTACTTCTATTTCCAAATCCTCCATTGCTAAAACTTTTTCAGAAAGTGCTATGATGTTTAATAATTTACCGAGTTTTAAACGATGCTCAAAATCGTTTGCATCCCAAAGTTGGAAATTAGCAACTTTTTCATTTCTCACTTTACCTCCACAATCAATAAAGTTTTTGGTTACTACTCCAACTTCTGTTACATGGAAGTGCTCGGGAACTAAAGTTCCATTTTGAAGTTCGAAATTTACTTCAAGCACAGTGCTTAAGTGATTTTTTAATTCTGATATTTTCATTTTACTTGTATTTTTAGATTTGCAATGATCGTTTTTTTAATAATGAAGTGTTTTTTAGCCACTTCTGATTTGATGGAATTTATTCATCGCAATATTACGATAAATAAATTAAAATGTCTAGGCAAATTGTTAAATTTTATTTACATTCTCTTGTTTTTAAAAAATAATACACTGTTGTCAGGGGAAATGAATCAGAGATTGCTCATTCTTCTTCGCTCCATTCGGAATGACCTGGGATTCAGTTATATTAACCACTCTCTCCCATAAAAGACTTGAAAAACCCCGTCTTTCCGACCATAGGTAAGAATCTCACTATGGTTACCGGACAAATGAAAACAACACGATTAATTTAGTATAGTTTGTGTGATTATCTACTTATCCTTATTTCACTGGAAAATTTTAAAACAGGGAATAAATTCTCATCCTCAGGTTTGATTTCGGACAATTTCTTTAATAGTTTAGGAGCTTTCCAGTGGAGCTTATCTCATTCAAAATTAATTCTTTTGGATTTCCATACAGATGTATATCACCAATTCCGTGGATACTATATTCCATCTTATTTGTTACAAATACTTCACAATTTCCTTTTGAACTGTTTTCTATTAATGCATATTCTGTAGTTAGGTTTTTTGCATCCACAGACATAATGGCAAAGTTCCATATTTTTAGAATCTCCGCATTGCCCCTTAAAGTGAGTTTTCCACCACAGGGGAAATTGTTCCAGAAATAAAAAGTATTGCAATTCAATTCAAGGTTTGCCTGGTTAAGTTTGCTGGACATAACTATTCCAAATTCATCCGAAATAATGGGGTTAAGTGTTTCTATGTTACAAGTTTCATTTGCAAAAATCATTTTGGGACGGTTGGAACTAATGTATATTTTCACCTTATCCTCTTTTGGTTTTAGCCATTTCCCTTTTGCCTGATTATCAATTTTTAATATTTCATTTTCAACTTTAAAAACAATGTTACCCACCCAATTTTCATTGCCCACAATTTCTATGGAATATACGCTGTCCTGCTTAAGATATACATCAAATACGCCATTGAGTTCAATTTTAGAAAACTCAGAAAGGTTTTTATAGATAGTTGTATTCTGCTGATTTTCTTTTTTACATGAAAAAAGCAACATTAAAAGTATAAAAAAGCTTTGCTTATATTTTAAATACATTTGTTTTTTTAGAATTTATATCCTAAGCCTATTTCAGGATAATCAAGTATATGCAAATGTGATTTCATAGCAAGACTTACTATTAAATGATCATAAATTCTGTATTTAATAATTCCTCTGTTATAAAAAAGATGATTATTTACTTTTTCTCTTAGACCCATATAAATTCCTTCCTGGATTACCAAAATTAGCCGGTCGTAAACAATAGCTTGAGAGAAATGAATGCCCGATTGAAAATCATATATTGCTTTATATTTTCCTGAATTTGCCACTTTCATTTCTGTTTGCACAGATTGATCGTAAAAAAGATCCAGCCCCAATCCGAGGTGAAAAACCCTGTATACTTTTCTGCTTCCTTGTAAAGAAAGGGATGATGAAAGATAAAAATCAGAAGCCAGGGCACGCGTGCGTTTACCACCAAAGTTATAATATACCTCAAAATAATTTTCTTTAATATGTGGACTTAGCTCTCTTTTCTTTATTTCTGTTGCTTGTCCTATACCATATGTTAATCCACTGTAAAAGGTAAGGCTATTAACGCCAAGGTTGGGTTCCTGCATGTTGGCATTTGAAAAATGATCAAATGAAAGGCCTGTATTGAGTTTTACTTTTTCAAATAATTTATAATTTATTCCAAGTTTATAATTAAAATGAAAGTTAACATGAGAGCCTACGGAAATATTTAAATAATTATCCTGAAGGTTAAACTTGCGACTGACATAGTTAAGGCCAAAACCAATCTGTTTGTAAAAATTAAAATTGTTTTTAGAAATAAGATTTACTTGGAAATAGGGGTATAACGCAATTTCTCTACCATGTATTTCATCATTACCTAGAGTTGAATAAAAAATGGACATTCCATATTCCGGATATTTAAACAATTGCTCCCAATCATTTTCACCTCTGGTCTTTTTTGAAATACTTAAGTTAAAGGACTTAATATAATCATTTGAAATGTAATTAAAGTTTTGATATTCAGGAATTAAAAAGCCTTTATGGTAATTTGCTGACATGCTAAGGTTGTCAGTGAATTTGTTTTGTGCACTGAGTATGCATAAACAAAGACACAAAACTACTGTAAGGGAAATTCTAATTGCATGCATAATTGTGGCAATTATACTAAAAATAGGGCAAAGTACAGCAATTCAGGGTAGTGAAATTTGAGTATTGCGAAATTTTTTGTTTCCAAGTCTGTTGTAGATTAAAAAAACATGAGTTGTTTCAGAAAAACAATTAATTTCAAATTAAAAATATACAATGCATCTTTCTGTAAACTACATTAAATTGAAACCCCAGCTTTATTTTTTTATATTCTCCTGGTATAGTTTTCTTATTTCAAAAAATGTTAAGAAAACCAGGAATTCTGCTATCAGAAATACAGGTTTTTGGAACAAGCTTTACTCCATGACCCTCTGGCCGGAAGAAGAATCAATTAATGCTTTTGGAAGTTTACCTGATTTTTTCATTTTAGATATTATTGATCGAACTTAATTATAATTAAAAAAATCAAAAGACTATATTTAGCATTTCTTTGATATCATCACATTTCTTTTAGTCAATGCCAGTCGTATTGCAATTGCTATAATCAATAAAAAAACGCCTATTGTTTTATAAAAATCATCCCATATTTTCTTTTTACCCTCTAATGAACTGGTATTAAATTTATTGATGTTTTTATTTATTCTGCTTATATATAAACTTATCTCTTTAACATATCCTTGCATAAAGTCGGTTTTAAATTTAATTTCTTGAATGGATTGAGTGTCAATTATATTTGTTGGAACACCAGTAATTGAATCAACTTCAATGTTAAAGTTCTTTGACCATTCACAAATCAGGTTTTGGTCAGACTGATTTAAATCAAAGTTTTCTGGAGAAAGAACTGTTTTTTTGTATTTTGTACACGTTTGTATATCCGAAAGCAAGAAATTAACTAATGACATATCAAGAATTATTTCATGCTTAAAATTACTTAATTCAGATTCAATAGACCTTTTTTTATTTTCATTTATTAAAGCTAATAAACCTAAAAGCCCAATAAAAATCCATATGTATTCTAACCTTTTCCAATTTGTATCCGAAAGATTTATAAAATTGAAAAAACGATAAATTAATTGCCAAAATATCAGGGTTACTATAACTGCTAATAATTGTTGTGCTAATATATAATCTAGAAACTCAAACATTGCTTAATTTTTTATTTTGACAAAGGTACTTGTTTAAAATGGGTTTATTTGTATATTATTGCTTTAGGCTTTGCGATGAGAGATGTTATTCAAATTAGGAATTCCTAATTAATGCAGAGTTTTGATTATGGAATTTATCTTTTATTATTGACTCTTTTATTACTTGTAATACAGTATGAATAAGCCTTTTTGAATTTACTTAGTTTAAAACTAAAACAAAAGCCTTTCAGTTCTTCTGAAAAGCTTTTGTTTTTGCCTAAGCCAAAAAGGGGCTGCCAAATTTATTCGATTTCTATTTTAGGTAATTAACCCAAGATTGGGTTATAAGATCACCTTGCTTTTAATTTTCTTTTTTGCTCTGCTTTACCCGGTATATCTCGTGTTTTTTCACCCAAAACTTCTTTTTCAACTGAAGTTCCAACAGGTTTGTGAGCTTCTGGCTTATTTTTTTTGTCAGATTTTGCTTGTTGCGTTTTCTTCTCTTTTTTCATTTTATGTTCCATTAGTTAAATATTGTTAAAAATTTTTGAAAAGGAAAATCTGGTACAGAACCCAAAGTTAACCTTGAAATTTTTCTTTTATAGTAACATTTATTTTCCTGTCTTTTTTTAATTAGTAATGTTCTAAAACCATTCCAAAGTTATTTACTGTATAAAAAATTAATACCCTTATATTTACTCCTTTAATTTTTCCTTTCACAACAAACAGAAAAAGCATGAGTTTCACTACTTTAGGTTTATCTCCCTCTTTATTAAAAGCAGTAGCCCTTCAAAAATATGAACAGCCTTATCCCATACAACAACAGGCAATACCTGCCATTTTAAAGGGAAAAGATGTATTGGGTATTGCTCAAACAGGTTCAGGTAAAACCGCAAGTTATGTACTGCCTGTTTTAATGAATTTACAAGGAAAAACGCTGTCTAAAAACAGGCTCGTAAATGTTCTGGTATTAGTGCCAACACGTGAACTGGCAGAACAGGTAAAAGAAGTGTTTAAATTATTTACATCCTCTCTTCCCGAGCGTATTAAAACTTTAGCAGTTTATGGAGGGGTTTCTATCAACCCTCAAATGATGGCTTTGCAAGGAGTTAATATTTTAGTTGCCACTCCTGGAAGACTTTTGGAATTAGTAGAATCCAATGCCGTTCATTTATCCCAAACAGAAATCCTTGTATTGGATGAGGCGGATAAAATGCTCAATCTTGGTTTTAAAGAAGAGATGAACCGCATCATTGCACTCTTACCTAAAAAGCGTCAAAATTTGCTTTTCTCTGCAACTCTGAGTAAGGATTTAAGCAGTATTAATCAGATATTATTGCATGATCCTGTTGTTATTAAAATTGAAGCTGAGGAAGCTAACATAGATTTAATTTCCCAACTTGCTTATTTTGTCCCTGAGGAAAAAAAAGGCCCCATGTTGCGTTATTTAATTAAGCACAATGACTTGCAACAAGTTTTGGTTTTTACCTCCTCGGTTTTTCAGGCTGATAATGTTGCCGCTAAATTGCGTAAAAACGGAATTGATGCAATGGCTATCCACAGTAAAAAAAGTCAGGGCGCAAGGACAGAAGCCCTTAGAAGATTTAAATCAGGACAACTTCTTGTGTTGGTTGCTACCGATTTAATTTCACGAGGCATTGATATTAAATTTTTGCCCTATGTGATAAATTATGAACTTCCTCGCTCTCCAAAGGATTACATTCATCGTATTGGTAGAACGGGAAGAGCAGAATCACCCGGGCAGGCAATTTCTTTAATTGCTCCAGAGGATGAGCATCATTTTAAAATCATTCAAAAAAAAATGGGTAAGATGGTAAATATTCTCGATAGCAATGATATTGATTTACAAGGCTATTAAATTGCTTTTCCAGGAAGTTTCTGAATTCATTGGTAACTATTTAACTATTTATAATAAAAGATAAACTTTGAAATCTAAAACCATTTTAATTACAGGAGCCGGAAGCGGAATAGGACGCGAAACAGCTATTTCCCTGGCAAGGAAAGGCCATCAAGTAATTGCAACAACCCATAGGGAAGAACAAGCTATAGAGTTTAGGGATTGGTGCAATAAAAACAATCTTATTATGGAAGCCTTTAAGCTGGATATAACTTTACCTTCAGATAGATCAAAAATACTGAAATACGAATTGGATATATTGATCAACAATGCAGCTATAGGCGAGTCTGGTTCTCTTTCAGAAATACCAGTGGATAAAATCAGAAATAATTTTGAAGTTAATGTTTTCTCCACTTTAGAATTAACCCAACTGGCTTTAAATGGTATGATAAAAAGAGATAAAGGAGGTGTGATTTTTATTAGTTCTCTTGCAGGACGAATTGCTATGCCATTTTTAGCTCCTTATTCTATGACTAAGTTTGCCCTTTCCTCAGGTGCGGATGCACTTAAACAGGAACTCAAAGAAATAACAAAAAACGTACAGGTTAGTATTATTGAACCAGGTGCATATCATACTGGATTTAATCAGAAAAATGTTGCCAAAAAGTTCGAGTGGATGGATGAAAAATCATATTTTTATAAAATAAAAGAAAAACTAAGAAAACGAGAAGAAAGACAGTTCAAATTGCTGGAAAACAAGTCACTTAAAAGCATAGTCAGTAAAATTGTAGAAGCCTGCGAAAGTCAAAAACCAAAATTAAGATATTCTGCTCCCAACTGGCAAGCAATAGGAGTACAGATATTAAGGACTTTTGGAAAGTAGTAGCTACTGAAAGCTATATTGACATGATATAAAGTTGCTTGGAATGGAGTAAAAGAGTATAGATAAAAATATATTTAAAAGGTAAATTTAATAGGAAAAATTAGTATTATTTAATTATATTCATGCTTTTTGTAGAGCGTATTCCTTTCTCATCTACTAAAGAAATAAAATACAGTCCATTTTCTGCATTTTCTAATTCAATTTGATTAATTCCATTTATTAATATTTTATTTAAGATTATTTGACCAATGGGGTTGAAAATTTGAATTTGTGTATTTGCGTTTGTTTCTATAACAAATTTCCCATTGTTAGGATTAGGATAAATATTTAACTGATTATTAAAGGCAGTATTTTCTTTTAAGTCATTTGAAATAACAAAGATACAATCTGAAGTCTTAGAACACCCATTAAGTGTTAGCTCTACAGCATAATATCCATCCACCTCAGGAGTAAATGACTGGAAAGTTTGAAAAGCAATGGGTTCGAAGTTATAATCACAATCCACCCATTGGTAATTAACTCCTGCAATATCTACTGTTAAAGTACTGTTGTTTTCCATTACATTAATATTATCAAGAAGATCAAGATTAATGGTTATAATAGAATCACATCCTTGGGCATTAAATGTTACCTGAGTATATATACCGCTTGAAGTATAAGTTTGATTGTTTTCTGTATGGCTTAAACAAGCACTGTGCACATTTATAGTTGAGGTAGTGTTTTCACAATTTTTCAAACTGATTATTCTATTTCTTGAAAATCCGTTATAATTGGTAAATGATCCACCCACTATTACTTTATTACTACCATTGAGTGCAACAGAGAAAACATTATCGTCAAATCCTGTACCAGGATTGAAAGAAGTATCAATACTTCCATTTGCATTTAATCGGACAATTTTGCTTCTAGCACTTCCATTAAAGGTAGTAAACGTTCCCCCAGCTATTATTTTACCACTAGCTAAAACGGTAGTTGTCCAAACTGATGAATTAAATCCTGTTCCCGGATTAAAAAATGTGTCAAGGCTACCATTGGAATTTATTCTTGCAATGCGATTTCTTGAAGTTCCATTGAAGGAGGAGAAAGATCCCCCGGCAATTATTTTACCATCACTTTGTATAGTAATAGATGAAACTGACAAATCAAAACCTGTTCCAGTGTTAAAGCTTGAGTCAAATGAGCCATTTGAATTTAAACGGGCAATGTAATTACTAGGTGCACCTGAAGAGGTATGAAAGTCTCCTCCAATAATTATTTTACCATCACTTTGAATTGAAATTATTTGGATAAAAGCAGAAAATCCACTTGTAGTACCAAAAAAAGTATCCAATGTGCCATCATTATTTAAGCGGGCAATAGAATTTTTTGCAGTACCATTATAGGATGTAAAGCCCCCTCCAACAAGTATTTTACCATTGCTCTGGATAGCAATAGTTTCAATATATGAATTAAACCCTGATCCAGGATCAAAAGATAAATCAAGGGTCCCATCAGTATTTAATCTTGCAATTCGATTTCTTGCTACCCCATTAAAAAAGGTAAAACTACCACCAACTATAATTTGACCATTGGTTTGAATAGCTACGGCTGTAACTAAATTATCAAATCCTGTTCCAATATTAAATGAATTGTCATTGTTTCCATTGGAAAGTAAGCGAGCAATACGATTTCTCCCATTTCCATTGTACTCGGTAAATCCACCCCCTACAATTATACTTTGATTGCTTAGTACCGAAGTTGAATAAACGAGATCATTAAAACCATTAAAGGAATTAAAGGAATAATCAATACTAGCAGATTGGCCAGATGAATTGTTAGTAAAAATGACATTGAAAATCAAAAAGACAAGTAGGATAAATAAGTTCTTCATTTCTATAAATTCTGATGGAAAATAATTAAATTTTAATCGAATGTACGTTAATATTTTAATAATAAATTTAATTTCTTTGAGGGTAGGTAAATAATAAATTGTTTAAAAGAGGGAGGTTATGTTTTTGTAAATTACTATTAAGCAAATTAAGCCCGAGAATAGAAGTAGTGTAAATACAGAATCTATTAGTGCCTAGGTTATCATTAAATATTTCTATTATTAAGCCTAAAAACAGGAGCTTAAAAAACTATATTTTAACTCCAATAATGCAAACATCATCAACTTGTTCTAGTTCTCCTTTCCAGTCTTCAAAAGCACTGTTTAATATTTGCTTTTGTTCAGCCATTGACTTTTCAATGTTTGTTAAAAGAAGTTCTTTTAATTGAGCATATTTCATCTTTTTTCCCTTTATTCCACCAAATTGGTCAGCAAAACCATCAGAAAATATATAGAAAAAATCTCCTTTATTTAATGAAATTTTATGGTTAGTGAAAGCTTGAGACTGATCTGAATAACCAATAGACTGCTTATTTCCTTTAATCTCGGTAAGATTTCCCTGCTTTATAAGATAAAGCGGATTGTTGGCTCCGGCAAATTCAAGTTCTTTAGTAATCAGATTTAATTTGATTAAAGCTATATCCATTCCATCTTTCAAGGAAATTGAAGGGGTTTGTATGTCTGAAACAGTTATTTCAGGTGAAAAATCACTACTTGAGCCACCATAGTCTGTTGTTTGAGAAAGTTCTTTGATAAACCGCCTTTTTAATTTATCAAGCACTACAGCTGGAGAATAAAGTTCTTTTTTTGAATTGATCTCATTTAAAAAACTAGTCCCCAACATTGTTAACAAGGCTCCAGGTACTCCATGTCCTGTACAATCGGCAGCAGCTAAGTAAAGAAAAGTTGTTTCCTCATCTAATTCGCTTTCTAATTTGGAGGCCTTTCCAGGGCTTGATTTTTTCTCACTGGCCCAATAAAAATCTCCACTTACAATATCCTTGGGTTTAAATAAGATAAAATGCTCGGGTAAATGATGGCTTTCATGATCCTGGCTTTTTAATATGGCATCCTGAATGCGCTTGGCATAATGTATACTATCGGTTATGGATTTATTTTTTTCCTCTAATAAATCTTTTTGATTTTCCACCTTGCTTTTTTCCTCTTTCAAAAGTTTATTACTTTTTTGTTTGGAACGATTGTTTTTAAAAATCAAACCTGCGATAATTATCATAATAAAAAAACCCGCAATAAATGTGTAGGTGTAATATTTTTGCTGATTGCTTTTTGCCATTAAAAAAGCTTCTGCAGTTTGCCTTTCTAATTCCATTATTTTTTGTTCCTGTTCAAATTCATGCCTTAAATCAAGTTCCAGAATTTTCTTTTCCTTTTCATTGGACATTACCGAATCTTTCATGGCTACATACAACAAGTGATATTCATAAGCCTTTTTAAAATCATTCGTTTCTGTGTATAGCTCAACAACTTGTTCATATGCAGTTTTTAGATTATCATAAGCATTGATCTTCTGAAGTAATTCAATTGCTTTTTCATATTCTGCCAATGCTGCCTGGTACTTTTTATTTCCATGAAATGCTTTGCCCTTTCTTAAATAAGTAAGCCCTGTTGCATAATAATTACTATCCAGAACAAATATGGCTAATGCCTGATTAAAATTACTTATAGCATCTTCATAGCGCTTTAAAGAGAGGTAACTATCTCCCAAATTGGTTAGCACAACCGCCTGTTCAAATTTTTTATTATTAATTTTAAATATTTTACTGGCTCTATCTAGCTGATTTATTGCTGTTGAATATTCCTGGAGAATATTATGCTGGTTGGAAGTTCCTATTAAAGCAACAGCTACTGCGCTGCTGTCTGCATT
The DNA here is from genome assembly GCA_030856445.1 of Bacteroidota bacterium. GTDB lineage: Bacteria > Bacteroidota > Bacteroidia > JACCXN01 > JACCXN01 > JACCXN01. The sequence continues at coordinate 29,922 of JALYPI010000107.1, read as the reverse complement.
TTTTGTTGCTCTGTTAAGAGATTTGTAATAGTATTTCAATGCTTTATGAGTTTCTCCCAACCCAGCATATACATTTCCAATTGCATTATAACTATTGGTTATTCCTTTTTCATCACCCAGGATTTCAAACAGTTTATTTCCTTTAAGAAAATATTCTAAAGACAAAGAATAATCCCCCTTACCATTGTATACATGACCCATATAGGTTACAGAAATAGCATGCAATAATGTATCGCCAATCTGCTCTGATAACTTTAAAGCCTCCTTGGCATACTCCAGAGACTTGCTAGTGTTGTTATTCATTAATTCAAAGGAAAGAGTATGCAGTGTCCTAATTCTTAATGAATCATTTTTTTCTGTGAAAAGTGTAGATGAAAGACTATCAATATTACTATTTGACTTTAATATTGAGATGGTCAGAAATAATAAACAGAATAGGAATATTCTTTTAATAATCATTAAAAGTTGTTATTGATTTAAAAGAGGTAAATATAATAAGATTTTATTTTCTCAACATTAAATAAAGGTCAACTAATTTGCTGTTACAAAAACAAATTTTTGAAATTTTTTTTTAGAACTAGAAAACTGCCTTTATAGATTTTCTGGTAAAAGAAGGGTAATGAGCAAGGTTATTTTTCAAGCAAGCACCTTGCAGCAGTTTGCAGCAACTCGGGATTGCTTATTTTATGTGTATAATATTTATCATTAAAGCCTATTTTGAATTTTAAAGGTTTGCTTTGGGTTAATTTTTCAAATTTGGCAGGAGTTGCTGAATAAGTTCCTGATATGCTTCTTATTATAATTCCATTACTGCCATTTACAGTCTCTAATTCATTACTTTTTGCTAGGAATATTAATTCTTCCCCGTTTTCCATAATAATGAAAAGAGAATCCTCCGTTCTAATACTTATTTCCTGGCGTAAATAAGTGCTGGAGTAATAAACTTTTAAAGTGTAATTATCATTTATTTTTTTAAGCCAAACTTGAACATTGGGTCTTCCTATTCCTTGACTCAGAGTGGATTCTGTTGTTACCCTTACCTCAGAAGTATCTTTATATAATTTATCCTTAACGTATTTACATTTTTGACCGAATGAAAAAGCCGGAAGTATTAACAATATAAACAGTAATTTTTTCATTGTTAAATCATTGTTAAAGGTATATTTTTATATAAGATTATTAATTAGAACTATTTTATAGATTTATTAATATAATTCTGTCCGATTATTTAAGGGGCTAAAACAATGGGTTTGGATTTTTTTACATAAACTTCCATGTTCTATATTTTATTTAAAAATAATTTATTTTCTTGAGATTTTTCTTCATCTATAAATTTATTGTCAGTAGCATATGTCCTAAGCCATTGCAATGCTTTATCTTTTTCTGTAAATAATTTAGTTGGTATTGCTGGTTTATCAATTTTTATAAATACATTTCCAGCTAAAATTGCCATATAATTTTTAAATGTTGAGCCAAATGATATTGCTCCCGCACTTAACAGAAAAGTAGCTTCATGACTTGCCAGGTATTCTCTTGCAGCCTTATCTACTGATACAAGATTTCTTATATCAATTAAAATTGGTCTTGTAATACCATCTGAAATCTTAAGTCTGGATTCTACAATGTTTTTTGCTAAATCTAATGTAAGAACCATTCCAGGTTTATAAATAAGATAAATTATTCCATCTTCCAGCCAGAGGTCTATAAATGAAGATCTAATTTTATTTTATTTGATTTCATAAAAATTATAACAGGATAACTTATCACAAGTTGCAAAAACTTGAAAATCACCCGCTCAAAAATATGGAAAAAAACATAAGTACTCTTAACTTTTGAAATAATTAATATTATTAAAAAAGGAGAAAAAATAAGCGCTCAGCAGTATTTTGAAACTGACAAATGATTAAAAGACTAACTCAAAACACAATATTCTGGCTTAAAGATATTAAGTTGAAAATCACTTTTTAACTTAAAATTGAATACTTTAAAGCCGAATAGCCAACTTATGAATTTTTCAGGTTTTTATAAATTTTCTAATTTTATTTAAATCATTATAACAGTTGAATATTTTTTTTATCATCTTTATAGTTTAATTACTAGCTCTTTTGTTGAACTTTGAGCCTACAAAAGCCATTATTTTGCATATGAAATAGCCATTCACCAAACAGTGCACAAACGCTAATGAATATACTATAGCTATACCATATGACAATTTAAAAACAAATTATATACCTATGAAAATGGAACTATCCTTTAAGTTTTTAAAAAAATGATAAGTAAAATAACCCCGGAAAACGCATTGAAATTTATGATTGGCCTACTTATATTGGTAATCCTTTTTCATATTTCAATATTTATTCAAATTATTCCCTATACCATTGTTTGGGCTGGAAAACTCAACACAGTTCAGGAAATGTGGGTTTTTGAATCAGTTTCAATTTCTATTAATATTTTATTAATTACCCTGCTGCTTTTAAAGGGCAATTATATCAAACATACTCTTTCTGATAAACTATTGAATTTGATTTTATGGATTTTTGTTTTAATCTTTTCTTTAAATTCAATTGGAAACCTAATGTCTGAAACCATTCTTGAAAAAGTAATATTTACACCCCTGACATTAATTTCAGCTTTTTTAATTTGGATAATTGTCAAAAATAAAAAAGTAGAAAATTCTTTATAGTAGCTGCGATAGGAGTATAATTTATTTTTTAATTTCTGGCACATTAAATTATAAAGCTTTGCAATTTTATTCAGTTTAAACTATTATAAGTCAATGATATGATAAAAAATTTCAATATGAAATTTAGATTCGCAAGACATAGCAATAATATTTACAAACTCCAGAAATTTTATTCTGAGATTTTAGGATTTGAAACTATAGGTCATTTCCAAGATCATAAAAATTATAATGGCATCTTTTTGGGTTTACCTAATTCAGAATGGCATTTAGAATTTACAGAATCTAATGAAAAGGCTAATCATACATTTGATGAAGATGACATTTTAGTTTTTTATCCTGAAAGCCAAAATGAATACGATCAATATATAAAAACCATTAAAGAGAATAAAATTGATATTATTGAATCAAAGAACCCATTTTGGAAAACAAATGGGATTATGTTTTTAGATCCGGACGGGTATCGGATAGTTATATCAAATAATAAAGTTGTAATTTGAGAATTCAAAAAAATCTTTTCAGATCGTAATAATCGCTACAAAAAACTTCTCTTTTAATTTGAATTTTAAGTAATACTTAAAAACAGAAAAGATAAAAATTGCTTTCTTATTTTTACTCCTTTACCATATCCATAGCCCTAATCTCTTTTAAATACTTTTGAGGAAGTATTAAGTTTTTTAATAACTCATCAAGACTAATTTTTTGTAAAAGTTTATAAAACATCAATAGTGGTTTCAAAAGTGAATAGTTTCCTAAATGCAATAATGTATTTACCTTTTTGGGAACTACCAGTTTCTGGGTTTCAAGCAAAAGCTTATATCTTACTTTTCCTAAATTCTTTTTGTATTGTTTATAAAGATCAATGGTGAAATCACTTTTTACCAGATTATCCTTAAGGTGTTCACTACGCATTATAAGCCATTCTGCGTAATCTTCAGGCAAGCCTTTTAATCCCATACGTTTACCCATTCTTTTAAATACATCAAAGACTTCTTCTTTTTGTGAATATGAGAGTTTTTTTTCCAATAGCTCATAAGAGCGTATAGAATAATCAATCAGCATAAAGAGGACATCCCTATAGGCCCAGTCTGGAATTGTTGCTCCTCTTTTTGATTCCACCGAAGAATGAATGCCAGCAATAGTGTCAATGGTTTTATTGGCAGTTTCAAGTTCAGAAAACACAATTTTTCTTGCATAGTCAACAGTTGAAAATAAACGACCTAAAGGGTCGGAGGGGAGTTTGCCTGTATAATACAACCAATCCACTGCTTTATTTAAAGCAAATTCAGCTGAGGCACCAGCAAATATAATTAATATGGTATCGCTTTTTCCCCAGATTTCTCTAACTATGGATTTTTTGTTTACAAAATACTTCATCAATATGTAACGCTTTTTTTGAATTAAAAATTATTGTATTTGTTAAGGATTTGAGCCAATTTCATAAAGCTTAATCATTGAATAACATTTATAAAGAACTAAAAAACCAAAAAATCCAAAGGAGCAATCAATTAACTGCCACCAGAAAGGAATTTCCCTGACATGACCAGCAATAAATGCAAGGGGAAAAACTAAAATACAGCCAACCATTCCTGCCATTAATGTCCAGATGTTTTTTACTGGGTCAATTAAAGGACCAATAAAAAATATGGCAATTACGATATGTGCGAAGGCCAGCCAGTCTGTGCCATACGCTATGAAAGGAAATTCTGCATTTGTCTGTTTTACTCCATATGCAATTTGTGCAAACCATTGCTGAATTAAATCAGGAAAGACATGAATATATTCCATTACAAAATCGATTTGTATTTCAATTGGAAATGCCGTTAGACCACTAAGTATCAAAAGAACAATGAATAATACAAGAACTTTTCTTATTCTGAAAAGCTGATTTGTTTTTGTGTCCATATCTTGAGGTTTATATTTCAAAAATTTTGTTTTTGGAGTTGAAAGTCTTTCTTTAATTAGTGACATTACCCTTTTGAATATTTTGCCTGTGGTTTTGAATTACCTCGAACACTTTGCTTTTATGAAAGCTCCATGACTGCCAGTCGCTTTGTTTATATTCATTTTCAAAGAGAATTATTTTATGCTTTAACTGTTTTTTTATTGAAACCATCCTCTTTGATCCATAATATATATCATCATCAGTAAATAATTGTGGGTTTGCTTCTATAAAATAGGGGATGTTGATGTAACTAAGATCGATGAGATATTCTATATCCACATTTTTTGAATAACTAAGATTGTAATTTGTAATTTGTTTATCCCAATTAACAATGCAGGCCAGAATAAGCAAAGAGTATAAAATCCAGGCGTTTTTTCTGAAAAGAAACCAGCTGCTTTTAATGTTTTTTACTTTTATAAATGTTGTTATTAATCCGGCAAGAGTTAGCAGTAAGTACATATAAACTCCCAAGCGTTTATATGTTAATCCAAAAACTTCAATGTATAATTGGTTTCTGTAGCCAGTTGAAACAATCATAAATATGTTTTGAATTATCCATGCATAGGCAAGGTATTTGAGATATTTGTTGCCTTCATAAAAATTAAGATGCCCTCTAAAAAAGAAGAGAATAATAAAAATAGCGGAAATTACAGAAAAAATTATCAACTCAGTTCCCTGATGAACATATTGAGAATAGGACATCCCCTCTGGTATTTTTTGATCGATCCACAAATATCCAATGTCTATGATATTCACAGATAAAAGCAGGATATTAAGTAAGATAAGTAGAAATGCCCCAGTTTTTACTTCATTTTTCATCCCAAAGTATTTTCCAAACCAGGTTGAATTGTAATCTGTTAAGTCGGAGCTATTAAAAGTGTTTTTAGCTTTTTTGTCTATGATAAAAAGACTTTTTATTTTCCTTGGAAATAACAAGCCGTAAACCAATACTGTTCCAAGTATTGTAAACAAAATCCAAGGTATAGATATAAAATTAATACGTATGTCTTTTGTTAAATTACTGAACACCGGATTGGCTTCACGGTAAATTAAAAAGAAAATAATAGTAATTACCAATGGAATTAACCAGGTTAAATGCTTTATATAAATTGGAAATGATTCGTGTATATTTTTTTTTCTCTGTTTGTGCTTGTAAGATTTAAAAAGGTTAGAACAGGCAGTTATAACAGAATAAGCCGATTGTGCCAGGGCAATTAAAAAAGAAGAACTTGCTGTAAAGGTGTAGGCTGAGAGCACCATTAATGAAAGCAGATTTGCTGCAACTGAAAGAGAGTTACCGTACAACATCACAAAAACCCCTGACACTATAGCTCCCAAAGCAGTGATTTTCCAATTTATATTGTTTAATACTCTGTAATTCCTGGCAGCAAATAATAGGATTAAAATCAAAGTGAAAATCATAAAGTTGATTCCCGGTGCCTGCTGGTAAAAAAGGTAGCTGTAAGAAGCTGCAGCTGATATAAGTATCCAGTCGTTTTTTTTCATTTTATATTTGTTTTGGTTTTAAAAGTACTTTGAATTTCAAAGTTAATAGTTAAAAAAAATCACCTTTTCTGCACGAGTTTTTCAAGTGCATCCAGGTGCTCGTTAAATGCTTTTTTTCCAGTTTTGGTTGCTTTATATGTTGTATTTGGTTTTTTACCAATAAATGATTTTTCCACTAAAATATATTCAGCTTTTTCCAAAGCAGAAATATGACTGGCAAGATTTCCATCACTCACATCCAGGGTTTCCTTGAGAGTATTAAAATCCACCTTATCATTAACCATTAACACAGACATAATTCCCAGCCTGATGCGGTTCTCAAAAGCTTTATTTAAATTGTGGATAAAGCTTTTCATTGGTAAGATTTATATTTATAAAATTTCATAATTCAATATTTAAAATATGTTCTTTAAACTGTTATTGCTTTAAATCATATTTAAAATACATTGCAGTGCCGTAAACAATATGAAGCACTCCACAGCCCATTGCCCAGAAAAAAAGAGCATAGCCAATAAAAAAAATAGAAATAAGTCCAAGAATAATTTCACATATCCCTAAATACTTAATATCATCCAAAGTATATTTGCTTCCGTTTATCAGGGCAAGACCATAAAAAACCAAAGTAGCAGGGGCAACCAGGCCAATTGCTTTATGGTATAATAAGGCCAAGCAAAATATTCCTCCTGCAATTAAAGGTATGGCTGTGTTAATTATTAACTGCCTGGCAGTTTTATCCCATATTTTTTGACCTTGTTTTTTTGCTTTTCTTGTAGTGAAGAAAACACCTGTACTTAAGGAGGCCACCAAAACACATAAAGCAATAAGGAGTAAAGAATTAACAAAAGAGCTGTAATTTTCAGAACTGCTTAAAGCTCCATCATAATAATGTCTGTAATAGTTCATTCCAAGGAAAAAATATGCAGCCCCAGCACCTAATAAGGCAAATACCCCGGCAAATATTCCGGAAAGTCCGCTTAATGAAATAAACCTGGAGGAACGTTCCATCATAGAACGGATCTCTGAAATGTCTTTTAAATAATTATCATTTGTTGCCATAAAAAGTACTTTGAATAGCAAAGTAAATATAAATATTCTAATTGTGCAACTATTTTTAAAAATAGATGAAAAACAATTGAAATAAAATGTGTGAATTTTGCAACTTTTTTCTTTAGAGGTGTAAGAGGCTTTGTTTTAAAGAACCCACCTTTGTAATCTATTAATTAACTAACTTTTAATATAAATCATCAAAAAAACATTACTATGAAAACCATGAAAAATTTAACACAAACAATCTTTTGCCTAGTTATTTTTAGTTTTTTAATAGCCTCTTGCAGTCAGCAGAGATATACTTACTATAACATAAACAAGAACAGTACGGCAAATGTAAAAGTGGACAAACCAAATAAAATCCATACACCGGTAGCTTTAAATGAAAGCGTTTCAGAAAAGAATGTAAAAGTGACTGAGCCACTTGCTGAAACAAGCATTAAGCCTGTTGAGACAAGCAAAAAAGAAGAAAAAGTAACAGCTGCTAAAAAGGTAACAAAAGCAATTGACCAAACCCTTACTTCTCCTTTTAAGGCTTTTGCTAATGTTCCTGTGAAGATAAATAAAGTATTTCCTAATAACAGTAATACAATGGAAGTTAATGCAGGAAACCGCGAGGGTGGTGGAGGTTTGCTATGGACCATTATCATTGTTATCCTGATTTTATGGTTGCTTGGCTTTCTTGTTGGAAACGTTGGAAGTTTAATTCACCTTTTACTAGTAATAGCTTTAATATTGATTATACTTTCACTTTTGGGAGCAATATAAGAAATTGAATATTTATAAAAAAACGTCTTGGAAGATAATTTCAAGGCGTTTTTTTTTGCTAAAATTACCTTTTTACTAAGATTAAAAATAAGAACAGAAGTTTTAAAAATTGGTATAATAACTCAGTTTTCACTTTAACAGCTTGAGCAAATTTTTTAATTTATCAGTCTGTATAAAATCAGGGTTTTTATTAATGGCTTCTATGTTGTCCTTTTGGGATTGTGTATTCCAGATTGCAACAAATAAACCTTTGGAATGTGCAGTTTTAATTTGTTCTCTTGTAATGTTTCTTGTTGATATGGTAATTCCATACAAGTTTAGGGATAAAGCCGTTTCCAAGCCTGATTCAAAGGTTGAGGGATATATAAAAAGCCTGTAAGCTGGTTCTTTGGTTTTCAGCAGCAATAGAAAATCCGTGTTCTGGGATTCAATATAAACCTTTTCCTGCAGCTTGAATTTTTTAATAAGATCAACCATAGCACTTATGTAGTCATTATAAAATTCATTGATTTCTTTGTTATTATCTGCATATAATTTACAATCGAAAACAAACTGGTATTCATTAAGGTTTTTTATTCCGGAAAACAGTTGATTGAGCGATACAATTGAATATTGTAAATATGGTGTGGTAATGTAAAAACCGCCCTCCAGCTCAGCCCAGGTCTTTGAATTGATCATCCCATCTAAATTGGTGTTTTCGGAAAGTTCTAAATTGTGATACGCCACTAAAACGCCATCTTTTGTCATCTGTACGTCAATCTCAGTACCGTCCATTCCTATATTTAAACTATTTAGTATGGATTCCTTGCTGTTCATAGGATAGGTGCTGGAAATACCCATACCTCCATGGCCTAAGGCAACGATTTTACTGCCATTTAAATTTACAATATTATACTCTTCTTTTTTACAGGAAAACAATACAATAAATAAGGATAAAAAAATAATACGTTTATTCATATTCTATTTTTCAAAAAGCAAAACCAAAAGAAATACCTGCCCAATGCCTGAAATACTTATTGTTCTCAATTATTGGGGTATAACCGCATCTGAAAACAAATCCGCCTTCTGTTTTATGATACCTGTAACCAATTGTTATATTAGAACTTAAATTTGTCTTTCTTTTTGGATTTATGTCAAAGGATGGAGAATATACAATTTTGGTGAAAGTTTGCCCTACACCAAATTCAACATTATGATTCTTTCCAAATAAGAAGTTCACAGCTAATGGAATAATTATGTCCGGATTAAACCTTGTGGTATAATCTCTTAAATGATAAGTGCTGATACCAATTCTAGAGACTAATTTAAAATTATTTTTTTTAAGTAAAAATTTCTCGTAATTCACTGATCCATATCCTGCAATTCCTCCGGCTTCAATATAAAGAGAATTGTTGGCAGCTCTTACCAAAGTGTCATTTTGTGATTTTGCATCAGAAAAAAAGAAAAGGAATAAAAAGAATAAAAGTAAATTGTTTTTCATTTATATCCTGCATTAAAACCATGATTTCCATAACAATATTAAAAGGTACCAATACCTTAATTCCTAAAAAAAGGAATACATTAATTAGACAGGAAAAATACAGGTTCATAGGTTAAAAAAAATATTTTTTTAACCTTAATTTATTTTAAAAAAAGGAAAAGATATTTTTAGGCTACAAGAATGTAATTTGTATAAACCTTTTCAATTGCAATAATAACAGAATTACGATAGTCCTCTGTCCATGCAAGGCATAGTGGGTGTTTATTAATCCACTTTAAAATGTCCCCGGGGTGAATTCCATAAACCGTTAACCCTGAAAGCCGCTCCGGATGCATGTTTATATATTCCTTTACGTATACATTTACTGCTGATTCTATAACCAGATTATGGCCCGTTTCAGATAGTTGATATAAACTTTTCATCTTTTAAAGATTTTATTAAATTTATACATCTAAGGTACTACAAACAATTACCTTATTCTTAAAATAAAGCTTTGAAAAAGGTAAAAATATCAACAGGTAATCAACAATTCTGATGATTATTTTTTATTTATTATTCTATTCACTTAATTATTAGATAAGTAACTTTAGGGTTTGTTTTTCGACTAAACTACAACTTGATAATAATCAATATTTTAGATAATATTCAATTATATTAAACGGAAATAATTTATTTTAGCTTAATAGCTAGAAATTAAAGTTTTAAGTAATTGGATACTCATTTATTTTCTTTTTCCTTTTATGCTTTCATCCATTTTGTTGGATCCTGTGCAAGAAATCTGGAAAGAACTTTGTATAATTCCGGAAGGTTTTGTTTAAAAGCATTAGGTGCTTCAAAAAAATGTTCAACACTCACTGAGAAAAATTCCATTAAATTAGTGGCTCCATATTGTCTTAAGTAATTTTGTTTTCTACCACGCATTTTAAAGAATTCGCGGTCCCCAATATCTCTCCAATGTTGATAATACCTTTCGAAATTCATGCAGTCGATTTTATTTTTTTGAAAATTTATGAATAAAGCATGTGCAAATTCATGCAAGCCAAGATTCAAATTATCATGTGGATCTGAATAACCAGCCTTAAAATCCCGCCAAGATAAAACAATCAACCCTCTTGAATTTACCTCTCCTTTGTGAAATTTTTTTGTAATAGTGGAATAATATGCTTCGGGATAAATAAGAATACGCTCAAAATGCAAAAAACGATAATCAGCCAATCCAAAAGTAAGTTGCACTGCACAGGCTGATACAAGTACTTTCATTTCATCATTTAATGTTATTTTCTGTCTTGTTTCAAAAGATTTGGATTCAATGAATTTTGCCACTCTGTTTTTAAAAACCGGTTGTAAATCCCTGGGCATACTTTTATAATATTTAAAATTATTTAATAGAATACGTTCATGGGAGGGTTCCATGTTCTTTGTTTTGAATTCAAAATGACGAAAAGGGTTTGTTCCCAGTAAATTAAAAAGAAAATACTGAAAGGAGAGAGCGGCAATTTTAACACCTAAAATAATAAACACTAATATAAATAGTAAAAAAGTGAGGGCTCCGAAAATAAACCCGAAAACATTTTCTTCCATAAATTCATTTAATTACAACTCATTTTTCTTTTTGTCCACTCTACAGTCTTTGTCAAGTCTGATACAATAATAGAATAAAATATGGCAATATGAGTCATGGCATCTCACAAATCGAATCTTGTATTTTCTTTTATAAGTAATGATATCCTTATTCTGGGCCGATGGAAACTATTCAAAAAAAATTCCAGGATATCCTGGAATTTTTTCATATTTATTATTTAAGTAATTATCTTTTTATTTCATCTCAATAAAGTGACAGTGCCTTTGGCCGTTGGATATTTTTTGCCATCTGATCTTTCCAGATTAGATATTACATAGAAATATGTACCATCTGCGCAATTCTTCCCGGAATTGTTTGATCCATCCCAAAAGCCTTTAGGGTCATCCCATTCATACATCTTTTTCCCCCATCTATTGTATATGGTGGCATGAATCGTCTTAAGGTTAATGTTTTTAACTTTAAATACGTCATTTTTTCCGTCACCATTTGGTGTGAAAATATTTGGAATCAATAAGGTGTCTAAAACTTCAATAAAAGATAGTGAGGTGTCACAGCATGCATTTGTATAACAAGCTAGTAGGATTATCTGATAAATTCCGTTTTCAGCGAATACATGATCCGGATCACTGATTGAACTGGAAGAACCATCACCAAAGGTCCAGTAATAACTGTTTGCACCGGTGCTTAAATTATTGAAATGAATTGACATAGGTGCTTCAAAGTCAATATCACCAGCGGTATAATCAAAGTTTGCAGTCACACCCAAGTTCTCCCCAATATAAATGGTGTCAGAAACTATACAATTATTCTGGTCTTTAATATATACCGTATAAGAACCTGAACCAAATCCAGTGAAAGTATTTGCTGATTGGTAGGAAATCCCATCAAGGCTAAATAAATAGGAAGGGGTGCCACCTATTGCACCTACCTGAATTTGCCCGTCAAAATGCCCGCATGTGGCAATGTTGCCTGCAAGGGTTGATTCAATTCCGGTAACTCCGGTGATGTTAACTGTTCCTGATTTAGTACAGCCTGCATTGTCAACAATAGCATAAGAATGAGATCCTGCAGACAATCCATTTGCAGTAGTGCCGGTTTGTGCATTTGACCAGGTAACTGTAAAAGTAGGTGTTCCTCCGTTTATGGAAGTGATGGTTGCAGTTCCGTCATTTTGATTAATACAGCTGATTCCAGAGGAAGAAGTTGTTTCGGTAATAACTGGTGGGGAGGTGATTATTACAGTATCACTCACAGAACATCCCACGTTGTCATGGAAAGTCACAACATAGCTCCCTGGAGGAAGATTGTTAAATACATTATTCGAACTTACAGGGCTTCCGTTGATTTGATAAGTAAAAGGAGCATTTACACCTGTTCCATTTATGGTAATTGATCCATCACTGTATAAAGGACCTGAATCAGCATTGCCGCAAGTAGCAGGAGTAGTTGGAGCAGTGTTTATTTGAGGAGACGGTCCGGTATTCAGTGTATCCAAAACTGTTATTGTGCAACCATTCGCATCTACTACCTCGAATACATAGTTTTGCCCTGGTAATCCGGTAAATAAACTATCCGGATTTACACTTCCATTTACTGGATTAATATATGTGTAAGGAGGTGTACCACCACTTACAATCAATTCAATAGATCCATCATTGTTTGCACATGTAGGATGCTGTATAACTGAGCTTGAAATATTTAATTCAAACTGAGAATATATTTCTACTATCGTATCGATTACGCAGACTACAGTTCCACCTGGGCCAGTCTCGGTGACAGTAAGTGTGTAGGAACCTTGAGGAAGTCCGTAAGCAGTATCGGTTGTTTGATTTTGATAACTCCATAAATAGGAGAAAGTACTTCCGGTTTGTCCTGCATCAGCATATACAACAGCAATAGCATTAGAATCACCAAAACAATAGTTATCTGTTGTAAAAAGACTATCAATTACAGGTGGGTTGATTGAGAGTACCTGAATCTGAACAGTATCCAGACAACCATTGTCATCCATTCCAATTACAAAATAATTACCGGATAGTAGATTGTTTAAATTTGAACCTGGCACAAAGGTAGTTCCGTTGTCAACACTATAGGTATAAGGACTTACTCCATTTATTGGATTGGGTGTAATTATACCGTTGGTGTCCCCGCAAGTAGCTGATGTAGAATTTGCAGTAAAATCAAATTCAGTGGGTTCTATAATAAATGTGGTAGAATCTTTATTGCCACAGCGATCAGTAACAACAAGGAAGTAAGTCTCTAGCACACCAGTAAAAGGCATATCAGGATTTGCAGTTATCTCATTATAGCTCCATTCATAATTGTAAGGTGCTGCACCACCTGTTATATTAGCGTTTACAGAAACCAAAGATGCATTACACGGAACAATTGAATCAGTTACCAATGCAATAATAGGATCAGGCTCATCGGTAATATTCAAAGTAAAAGTAATAGTATCATCACCACAACCTTGAGTATTTTGATATATGGTTATTGTAAAAGTTTCTATTCCTTCAGCAATTCCATCAGCAAATGCAATAAATGGAAAAGAAACCGTATTGTTCCCAGGGAGTATAATAACACTGTCAGGAACAGCTGAGTAATCAATACCGAATGTAGATGTTCCACCTATTATTAAATGAACGGTTAAGGAATCACTTAGGAAAGTTGAACGGGAAAACACCACCATACCTGTGTCACATCCTTCTACTTGAGGATCAATTCCTATCAAATAAATACTGTCTAAACGAGGTGGGTTAAATTCAGCAATTATAACATTTACAGTATCTGTACAACCGTAATCGTCCATTCCTATTACCTGATAAGAACCGTAAAGCAGATTGTTAATATCAGGTCCGGGTAAAAATGAAGTTCCGTTATTAATACTGTATTGATATGGAGCAACACCATAAATGGCATTGGTTTGAATTACCCCCGTTGTATCTCCGCACATATCGGTAAGTGTAGATGCAGTAAATTCAAATTCTGCAGGTTCAAGCATAAAAGAAGTGGAATCTTTATTACCGCAGCGATCTGTTACCACCAGATAATAGGTTTCTGCTGTCCCGGTAAAAGGCATACTGGGATTTGAAGTAGTTGCCCCGTAACTCCAGTCGTAATTATAGGGGGTAGCACCACCTGTAATATTTGCTCCTACGCTTACTGAAGTGGCATTACAGGGGACTATAGAATCTGGAATAACTGTCACTATGGGGTCAGGTTCATCCACTATCCAGAGATATACTATTATAGTGTCATTGCCGCAGCCCGAATTTGCCTGTACAAGTGTAATAATTATGGATTCAGGCCCCTCAATAAGACCATCAGCAAATGGAATTATTGATAAATATTGAGTTACATCTCCTGGATTAAAAACTATACTGTCTGCAATCCATGAATAATCAACACCGTTTGTGGCAGTTCCTGAAACAGTGAAATGCAGTACTTGTCCACTGTTAACTATGCTAGGAGGCCTAGTAAAAGCAAATAATGCAGTATCACAACCTTCAACAACTGTACTGTCACCGCTAACTGTAGTGGTTGAAACCTGAATTACTTCTGAAGTAAAACTGCCGCCTTCCAAAAACACTCCTGAATCATAAATACCATCGCCTCCATCTCCGATAGCCAATTTAATATGATATGTTTGACCGCATTGTACAACGTGTTCTGCAGTAAGTATAACTGTTAGTCCATCATATTGTAAAGTGTTATTTACGGCAGGGGTAGTACCTGTTCCATGATTAAAATAATATGCACAATTCATACAAGGACCGGTATTGGAGAGACCATTATTAACGGTACCAATACTTACAGGGGTTGTTGTACCAGGTAAAACAGCAATATTTTTAGAGTTGTTAGAATAAGGACCAGTAATACCAGGACCGCTTAAGAAAAAACCAAAAGCATCATTTACCCCTGTTCCTGGAGCACTTACAAATTCAGGGTATTCTTCAGATCCAAACCTGTACCTGAATCTAATTGTATCAGACATAGGAAT
Source organism: Bacteroidota bacterium (assembly GCA_030856445.1). Lineage (GTDB taxonomy): Bacteria > Bacteroidota > Bacteroidia > JACCXN01 > JACCXN01 > JACCXN01. The sequence goes on along the minus strand of JALYPI010000107.1, from coordinate 14,914 downwards.
GAAATCGAACTCTAATATTGCCGCATTATAACTACTTACTCCTGAAATAGCAGCCAGATCAGGATCTCCAGCAGCACCATTGTTTGTTCCTGCACTTCCTGAATTATTTGGACCTAAGGGGCCTGTATTATTGGTTAAAATAGTCCCAGTGGTCATAATTATTCCAGAATCCAAACCCAAAATAGTATTGCTCCCGTTAAAATATCCACGTGCATTAGCATTACCTGTATAAGTTATGTTAAACGCAGTTACCCCTTGTCCAATTAATACATTTTGTACCAATTGAGCAGGAGTCATTGTATTATTGGTTACTAATTGACTAAATGAGGAAAAAGAAATAGATACGAAGGCAACCAGTAGTGCAATTTTTTTCATATAGTTTCTTGATTAGTTCTGAAGATGGTTATTAAAGAATTCCTCTGTATTGTATGTATTAGTTTCAATTTTAACTAAACTTATATTGTTAGAAATAAAATATCGTAACAATATTCTTGTGCTTTCTTCAGCTGACTTTTTATATGTCACTGCTGCCGTTAATTTAACATTGTTTTCATCCACTTGTTCCTCATAAAATGAAATATCAAGGTATTGAAGATAAGTAGGATTTATGTTTTGTAATTCTTGTGCGTTGCTTTTTAAAGTTACAAGATCAAACGTTAAACCTAAAGGGGCTGCCTTTACCTTTATTTCATTTAATGTACCTTGAACAATCGCAGTGCTTTGAGCATTAACACCTGATTTAAAAGCGATGAGTAGTAAAATAATTAACAATGTTTTTTTCATGATCCTGTTTGGTTTGATTAGTAGTCGAATAAAAAACGAAAGATTTCAATGAAAATAAAGTAATGGAATGATAAACTTCTTCTCAGATGTGAATATAAATCAATAAATAATTACAAAATTATTTAAAAATGTATTCATCCTAAAATGACAGACGTTCATAATTTAAATAGTTGCTTCCATAGTTTAGATTTTTAAAAAAAAAAGAAATCAATGTGTTTTCTTTTTCTAGAGTGCAACTTATGAAATAATAATTAATCCTACAAAAAAAACGGTTTTTATTCTAATTATACAAACCTTTTCAAATCCTGAATGGTAAATTTCCACTCAGGTGTTTGTATAAAATCATTTTCAATGTTTAGTTCATACCACGCAGAGTTATTTAAGGGATTTAGAAGTAGCTGTATATCCTGAGCAGGCATATAACTTTGGGCAAGCATATACACTTTTTTACCTGTGGATTTTTCAATAGCCATATCCATTACCACTACAGCATGACCAGGAGAGCCTCCTATTATTAAAACATCACCGGTTTGCATTTCAGAGAAATTAACTTTTTTAAGTTCTTTAGAAAGAGAAAGGGTACCTGCATACATAAACACCATGTCCATATATTCTCTGAAAGAAGCATATTCAACTGAATATTCTTTTGACTTTACCCATGATACGTTATTCCCTTTTATTACAGGACGGAAACCATCTTTCCATTTAGAATATTCACATTTAAATCCACTGGTGAAATTAAAGGATAAATTATCATATTTTTTATGAGAATAAAGATATTCTCCCCTTAATCTCATAATGGCATCTGCACACTGCTGCAAATCTTTTTTGCCAACATCAATATCTAATACCGCTATATAAATGCCAGCTGCTTGTTTTATAGTTCCATTATAATATTTCACTAATGAACCATGTGGTTTAAGTTTATAATTGCTTAGGAAATATTCAAATGTGTTGGAATTCACATCTTCTCTCTCAAACCCTGCAGGAGGGTTAAAGCGTTCCTTTAAAGTATTTGCGCTTTCATTAATTTCAGAATGCTTTTTGACAAATTCCGGCTTGGTGTGCTTTTCAATTGTGTTAATGGTAATTTCATCTGATTCTTTTGGTCCGCAACTTAATAAAAGTAAGACCAACATTGTTAAGCTATATAATTGCATAGGAATATTTTTTATTGATTTTTTTTACCAACTGTTTCTTTCACCATTTTTACCGACATTGTTCCCAGGAGCAACACTACTGCTCCTATTGCAATCCAAATGATGTTTTGGTTGGTGAAAACTCTTGCTCCAACTTTTATTTCTTCTTTTTTTAAGGATACAATTGCTCCGTATTTTAATTCAGGAATAGAGGAGGGAATACTGTCTTTAAAATAGTTAAGATCATATTTTGGAGCAATGCTATTTTCGTTTCCAAATTTTAAATTGTATTGCTTGTCTTTTTCAAGCCAGGCAATCATGTACCTGTTTAAATGAAAACCAGTAATTGAATCTATTGTAAGGGCAGGGTTGTCTTCATTTTCAATTACCAGCAGCAGCTCTTTTGTTTTTAAAGAGGGTAAAACAATGGAGTTTTCATTTACTGAACTTAATATTGTTTTAGAAATCTCTTTTAAATAATATTCTGTTTTTCCTTTTTTTGTTTTTCTTTCTTTAGGTTCATAAAGTGTAGCTTTTCTTAAAAAGTAAGGTCCTCCTTTTACTGAAAATTCCAGTTTATCCAAAAGAGTTTCCTTGTCAAAAACAATTTTTATATATGTTTTCTTTTCTGTGCTGTCTTTCTTTGTAAATTCAGGAGAGGGAACAGGAGTATATTTACCATTTTCGCGGAAAGTGTCATAATAACCTGCTTTTAAAATATTTAATGGAGCACTTAATGAATCATCTATTTTAATGGTATAATAAAGATAATCGCTTAAAGGGAAATCAAGTATTTTTAATTCCGAAGTTTCCTTTTGGTTATTGATGTTATATAGCTTAAAATTTTGTTTTAATATATATATATCCTTCTGGTCATAACTTCCATAAAGGCTTGCAATTTTAACAACATCAGCGTTTTTGATCAAAAGACTAATGTTGTTTATTTTGTTTCTCTTTTTATTGTAAAGGGTAATAGATGTGCAACAGCTTTTTTGTATTCTTTTTTCTATCACTTCATCATGAAACAGTTGAGAGTAATAGGTTGGTGCTTCTTTCTGGAAAAGATAAGGGACTTCAGCGTTTTGACTGTCTGTAATTCTAATATCTGTTATTTGTTTATTAAGGTGAGTTGTTATTTTCGGATTGAGCGTGATACGATAAAACCCTGTTTTATCAGGCTTTTGTAATGCAGCTTCCCAATTGAAATTTTGGGAAAAACCAATTATGGGAAAAAGTAAAAAGCATAATGAAATTAATTTTTTCATATGTATATAATTTGTTTTTTAACTGTCATCCCGATTCATCGGGATTATATTCATTAGCGTTTGTGAACAGTTGATGCCTGGCTATTTTATCCTTGTGTTTCGGTATTAGCAACAGGTACATCATCAATTAATAGTAATTTGAGTTTTTGATACATAAAGGAAACAATCAGCAAAAGCACGCCAAGAGAAATAAAAGCAGCAATTTTTCCTCCCTCTGATACTCCTCTAATATCGAAAACAAAGAGTTTTATCAAAGTTATAAGAAACAAAAAAAGAGAAATAATCCGCAAATCTTTTATTTTATGTTTTAATCCCAAAGCTATCAAAGCAAAAGAGGACAAGCCCCATAGTATTGGATAACCAATTTTGCTGTTTTGACTTATTATGCTTTTAATGGAAGCCCCTTCATAAAAGGAAGCCATTAGTACATGATGATCAAGTTCTGCAGTTACAAGGAAGATAAAAAAGAAGGTAAAAAACCACCAGTATGCATTTGAAGTTACACGGTTAAAATTAGAAAGTTTTTTAAAAATGCTTAGGCTTTTTATTGAAATTAATAAAAGCAAGGCCACTAAAAGGTAATGGAAGTAATAGCCTAATCCGTTTGTTATGCCTATTAAATAGCTGTCTCTAACAGACACAATTAATCCATGATAATAGATTAAATAAGATGCAATTGCCAGTATTCCCCAAAAAGCAAAACCATTTTTCAGATTATCAGGAAGAGGTAGTTTTTTTCCAAGAAATATTATCCCAACTATAAATAGCATGTTATAACTTCCTGTAATTATCGCCTGAGTAGAAAAATGATTAACTTGAAAATCAAGGTGGTGTTTTAATTCTAAAAGGTTTGATATGTATAAGACAACTATTCCGGCCAGGGGCAAAATTATTTTATATCCTGGTATAAGGGCTAAAAACGATCCTTCTTTTTCATTTTTTAATAAATAAGTAGTAATTGCTATTGAAGCAATGGCGAAAACACCCGTAATGTAGGCTTTGTTTAAAATAATCGGCAATTTGCCAACAATGTAGGGATGTAAGTATATGATTCTCCAATCCATCATTAAGCTTATTCCCATTAAAATCATAATAACTACAGAAGCATATTTCATTAATACTATTCCTGATTTTTGTGCCAGCCATAACAATAGAACAGCTTCTGCGGCCCAAAACAGGGTAATGAAATTTCCTTGGAGCTGGATAGGAGCGGCAAGACTTATAAAAGTAAGTACCAGTCCAATCAAAAGAAAAACCAGGTTTTTATCCACTCTTTGGCTCCTGTATAGTATAAAGGCAAAGATGAAATTAAAAATACCCATTAAGGCTGTAAATAATCCTTTAAAATCATCTCCGTAAGTGGTATTTAATATAATCATTCCTGCAGTGTAATAAAGAAAGGTGTTGCTTAGGAGTATGCTGATTTCAATAGATTTGAAGGAGGATTTTTCTTTAATGTTGTTGACAATGTTCATTAGGAAAAAAACTATATAGAAAAGGGTAGCAAATAACATTGCCCCCCAGGTCATGGAAATGATACTTCCATCATATTTTGTACCCAGCCATCCAGCGAATATAAGTATGGTAAATCCATAACATACAAGATTTACAATATTCCATTTTTTAAAATAGGCCAGAATAAGCATTCCAAGGTTAAGTAAAAGCACATATGAAAACAGCACTATATAATTACCTTCTCCTGTTGTGAGCATAAAAGGGGAGGCAAGGCCACCAATTATTGCAAGCACAGCAAGCTCCTGACGGTTATAACCTATTGACAACACTACTGCAAAACAGGTAATAAGCACCATAATAAAAAAGGATGCCATTTGATTTAGTAAACCGTATTCCTGAAAAGCAATGGCAATGGTAAAATACAATATAGCGATACCACCACCAACTAAAACGGAACTGAATGCAGTGAAGGATTTGCGAAGTTTATGAGCAATAGCAATTAAGATTCCACCACAAATAATTCCAATAAATACTCTTCCTATTTCATTGATCCATTCCTGATCAATTGCATATTTTACAAAATAACCGATGCCTAAAACTAAAATAGCGATACCAATTTTATTGGCAAGATTTTCTCCTATAAATTTTTCAATATCAGGATTGCGTTCAAAAAATCCTGGACTTGCAGGCTTTGGCAAAGGTTTTGGAATTTGAGAAGTAGGCTTTGAATACATAGCAGCTAATGGCTTAACTTCAGTTACTGGTTTTGATTCAACTACAGGTTGTTGCGGAACAACTTCTTCTTTTTTTATTTCTTCAACTGATGCAGGTTTTTCTGGTTCTGTTTTTATATGATAATCAGGAGCGCTTTCTGTTTGAAGAAATGGTTTTTCCTGAGGTTTTTTCTCCGTTTGTTTTCCATGCGCAGCAACTTCTCCTTTTGTATACTGCCTTAGCTCTTTTGTTAAGAGTTCAATTTTAAAATGCAATGATTGAATATCTGCAGACAAACTGCTTTTTATAATAAAAAAGATAATTGCCAGAGCAATAACAATGAAGATGCTTTCCATATATTTTTATTTTGACCGCGAAAAGGGCAGTTAAAGCAAAGATATTAAAAAGTTGTTTCCATTGCATTTCAAAATAACTCAAACTAGTGTTGCATAAAAAAATAGCCACGTTACTAGAGCGTGGCTATTCTTCTAACTCTTTAAAAAATTATAAGCCCAATATTATTTTCGCACCGTTTTTTGATTTTGGTCCAACTTAGATGCCAATTCAACCAATCTGATAAATTCAGCACGATAGCCTTCCTCATCTTTTCCTTTTGATCCCCTGGCAAGTTCCATAGTGTTAACATAACTTGTGTTTCCTTTAAATTCAGAATTTGCCAAAAGCATCCCAAACTGTGCTATAGAAGCAGAAAATCTAAAATCATTGGAAGCATTTCCCAGGGTTTTTTCTTCTCCTTTTATTACTACTGTAAATAATTTACTTTTGGATTCCTTAGGTTCTTTATACCTTAATTTAACTGTTGCAATTTCATCTGAATTAAAAGCTTCTGAATTAACTTTGGTTTCCCTGTATTTCAAAGGATCAGTTTTTGGGCTGAAATCTTCATCAGAAACGATAAGTTCATAAAGGGCAGTAACTGTATGGCCAGCACCAAGTTCTCCTGCATCTTTTTTATCATCATTAAAATCCTTGGCCTCCAGCATTCTGTTTTCATAACCAATTAACCGATAACCTTTAACAAGATGAGGATTAAATTCAATTTGAATTTTTACATCCTTTGCAATGGTCAATAAAGTCGCTCCCAATTCTTTTACCAGTACTTTGTTTGCTTCATGTAAATTATCAATGTAAGCAAAATTGCCATTGCCTTTATTGGCTAGTTTTTCCAGCTTCGCATCTTTATAGTTACCCATACCATACCCAAGAACAGTAAGAAAAATTCCTTCTTCTCTTTTTTCTTCAATTATTTTTACCAGTTCATTATCAGTGCTAACCCCTACATTAAAATCACCATCAGTAGCTATAATCACCCGGTTGTTACCATTTTTCAAGAAGTTATCTTTAGCCGTTTTATAGGCCAGCAAAATGCCTTGTCCTCCTGCTGTGGAACCACCTGCATTAAGATTTTCAATGGCATCCATTATCTTGTCTTTTTTATCTCCTCTTGTTGGTTCAAGCACTATACCAGCAGCTCCTGCATATACTACTATGGAAATTTGATCTTCCCTGCGCAGTTCATTTACCATTAATCGAAGCGATTTCTTTACCAGTGGAAGCCTGTTTGGGGCATCCATAGAACCTGATACATCAATCAGAAAAACAAAATTTCCAGCAGGTAGGTCTTGGGCTTCTATTTTTTTCCCTTGCAATCCAATATGCAGCAATTTGTTTTTTGAATTCCACGGGCATGGACCTATTTCTGTAGTAATGCTAAAGGGTGTATTTGCTTCTGGCTGAGGATAATCATAGCTAAAGTAATTGATGAACTCTTCTGTTCTAACCGCATCAATAGGAGGGAGGTTGCCTTGCTGAATGAAACGTCTTGCATTGCTATAGGAAGCTGCATCTACGTCAATAGAAAAAGTGGATAAAGGCGCATCTGAAACATGATCAAACTGATTTGGTTTATAATGTTCGTAGCTTTCATTATTTTGTTCATTGTAGTAATTGGTTGAGAAATTTGCACTCGTTCTACATTTTTTATTAGAACTTACCCCAGGCATGTGTCTTATTTCTGATTTAGATACTTTGGAATAACTTATTACTTCTGAAGCTATCTCCGTTTCTTTCTCTTCAACTAGTTCAAACGTTAAAAGCGCTATAGTTTGAATAAGTTTGACGTTATGTGTTATAACTTTTCCGGGTTCCAATTCAATAGCTTTTATTAGTTCATTTTTATAACCAATATAACTAATTGATAAATCATAAACTCCATCTTTTAATCTTTTAAATTCATAATACCCTTCCAAATCGCTTGTGACTTTAGCTATTTGAATTCCGTTTAGTTCAAGTATTACATTTGCAAAGGAGATAGGATCATGGTTAGTTTTGTCAGTAATTTGGCCTTTTAGGGTTGCTGTTTCTTGTAAAATGTTGTCTGATGAATTTACACTTTCATTCTCATTAAAGAACATATTGATAAATGAATTACTGTTTGGAACAGTTTCTATTGTTGACAAGGCTATTGATACAATAAGCACAAGTGGAATTAAGATTGATTTTTTCATGAGTCTAAGATTTTAGTTTATACTATATTGATATATAGACTCCGGCTTATTTAAAATTCCATAAGAAAAAATGTTTTTTTTCACTTTTGTCCGGGGAAAAGTATTAGAGATTCCTCATTCCTCATTTTCATCTCTCCCAAAAAAGACTTGAAAATCCAGTCATTCCGACCATAGGGAGGAATCTCTTTATGTTTACCGGACAACAGGGATTTTTTTATTAAAAAAATAAAAAACCAGCAAATACTTTTGATTTACTGGTTCAAATTAAAATGACAGATTCTGTTATTTCTAAATTAGTTCTTTTAGCTATTTAGTACTTACTATAAAAAGTAGTTTTCTTTACCGTTTTAATTTTTTCAAAGCTTTCTCGGCATAAAAACCTTCTTTTTGAATTATTTTTTCAAAAATCAGAGCAGCATTTTCTTTGTCATTTTTTAATTCATAGGAAAGGGCGTGGTACCATTGTGCTTCTTCATCAAAAATATTAATGTAGGAGTTTTCTGCTTTTTTAAAATAAAGAATAGCTTTGTCTGCAAGCCCTAGGTTGTAATAGCTTAATCCAGTGTAAAACCAGGCATTCAAATCTTCAGGATAATGTTTTTCTATTGTTTTGAATCCTATTATTGAAGCCTTATAGTCTCCTGAATTAAAATGCCCCATTGTTTCATTTAAAAAATCATGATAACTAATCAGTCTGATTGTTTCCATGGAATTAACTGATTCAGTTTTGCTAGAGTATTGTGCCTCAATGTTAGAGGGGAGAATAGGAGATATTTTTTGCTTTCTCATTTCATTCTTGGTATAATCTGCAATTTTTAGCTCCCTCATGTAATCCACAGGAAAGTTATAACTAAGGTTTGTTTTAGGATATGAATTTTCTTTTAATTCAGAAGGAATTACAACAGGTGGATCAATCTTATTTAGCTGTGCAATGTTTTTGGCTTGATTCTCTTTCGAGTTATCAGAAATGGGGTTTGAATCATTGCTTTTTTGTGAGGTAATGTCATCTTTTAGCACAATCCCTGTGGGTTCCTGCTGAAGATTGGTAATTTCGTTTGCAGAAAGAAGATTTTCTTTTTCAGATAATTCTTGAACTTTTGCAGGTGCTTCCTGTAAAGTTGAGTTTTCTGTGATATTTTTATCGATTGGTTTGTTATAGATAAAGAAAAGGTAAGTTGCAACAACAATCCCAATTGCAGCTGCCGATAGATAAATATAACTATAGTTGTAATCGAACAATTTATTCCGGACACTGTTTTTAACTCTACCAATATTTTTAATTTCATCAGGAAAATTTTCAAAGCCTTCCATTGCTTCGGCATAAAAAGGATCTGATGATACCTTTTCTTTAATAGAATGTACTTTATCAGAAGGAGTATTTTTATTTAAATAATCCTTTATTTCTTTTTCTGAAAGTATTTCTTTATCCCTTTTCATTTTCCAATTGTTCATTAATCATTATTCCCAAGCTTCTTTTCCCATTCTGAAGTAAACTCTTAACTTGTTTTAAATCGTATCCGGTTATTTCTGTAATTTCTTTGTAGCTTTTGTTTTCAATAAAAAACAGCTGAATACATTTTCGTTGTCCTTCTTTAAGTTGAAGGATTAAATGACCAATGTTGTCAATTAAAGGCTCAAATTTGTTTTCTTCAAGCTCTTCTTCACTATACACTTCATTTAAGAGGCTAAAATCCACACCATTCTCAGATAAAAATTTCTTCTTTTTAGATTTTATAATAGAAAGACATTGATTTCTGCTGACAGTAAAAAGCCATGATTTAATATTTAACAAATCATTAAGTAATAATTCATTTTCAAACTTTTCAAAAATAAGCATTACTGCTTCTTTGCTCTCTTCTTTATTTTTCAAATATTTTAGGCATACTCCATATACCAGGTGAAAATACCTGTCGAAAATAACCTCCAGGTAAAGGCTTTTATTTGTTTGCCTGTACCTGGAGATCAATTCTGAATCTTCCGATTTTTTAATATGTTTATACCTGAAAAAAAACATAAATATGTTTAAGAATCAATTTATTCAATTACTTCTGAATCTATAATAGATTCCTGTTCTGCTTCTTTTTGTTCTCTTGCTTCTTTTTCTTTTAAATGTTCCTCATATAGGTTTTTTGCTAACCATTCATTGTACAGATCAAAATAACCCAGGGTTTCAATTACCACAACACCGCTTGTGATGTCTCCATATTGAGCAGGAATTCCGCCAGTATAAACAGCCATACTTCTTATAGCCATGCTTGGAATAAGGTTATTAATAGAATGGGAAAGCACACCATCAACATAATAAGCTTCTGTACCAGATCTACCTCCACGAATTTGAATACTACCATCATCCGATACTTTAATATCTGTTGTAATAGATTGCAGCACATTTGCAAGGTTTCTATTGTCCGGCATTTTATTTAAATCGGCTCCCTTGATGGCCATTTTGGAAGCTTCTTCAAAATCGACAACACTTTCTTCATATTTACGACCAGTAACAATATGAGGTCCGAGTTTGGTAGAAGCTGATTCAAGAAACACATCTTTAATTAATGTTATTTTATCTGTATTTACTGAAACAGAATAAATCTGCAGTGTGTTATAACCCATATAAGAAATATTAAGATTATAGGTTCCAGGTTGTAATGGCTTTATGGTGAACCTTCCATCCATGTCAGTGGCGCTGCCTATTTTTTTGCCCCCAACTTCAACATAAACGTTTGCACCAGGTATGCTTTCTTTTGTTTGTTTATCAAATACTTTTCCTTTTATTTCACCTATCTGCTGGGCATGCAGTAATAAGGAAAATAGGAATAATAAAAAGAAAACTGCTGTTTGCTTTAGAGCGTTTTGTCCTAAAATTGCAAAATTTGGTTTTGATGTTTTCATAGTCTTAGTTTTTAAGGTTTGATATAAAGACACCGCTTTTATAAAATTCCATAAAACTTTTATAAGACCATGAATATATGGAAAAATTCTAATTTAGAGTCTTAACTATTAAGAAACACTTATTTAATTTGTTCGTAATTATTAATATATGCAAAAGATAATCACCTTCACTTTCATTCTACTTTCTTATTCTGCTATAGCCCAGCAAGTGCTATTAAGTGGAAAACTTATGGATTCCGAAAGAAATGAAATAGCTTTTGCAGCCATCGTTTCCCAAAATACAGGAAAAGGGACAAGCAGTGATGAATACGGGAATTTTAAAATGAATTTGTCATCACTTAATGATAGCCTGAAAATCCATGTATTAGGATATGAACCTTTAACTTACCCTATTTATAGTGTGAAAATAAATGATACCCTTTTAATTGTGCTGAAAAGAAAATCATTTGTATTGCCTGTAGTAACAGTTAAACCTTTAGATCCTATAGAAGTATTAAAAATGGTAATAGAAAATTTGCCATCTAATCTGTCTTCTGAAAAACATACCTATAAAGCTTTTTACAGGCAATTTCATAAAGAAGACGGGCAAGCTGCACGTTTGATTGAATCTGCTTTAAATGTATATCATCCTGGTAATACAGTAAATGTGAAAACCGGTGAAATAAAAGAAAAAATACAGGTTTTAAAATTACGAAGAAGCAATGTATATGAGAAAAATGGGGATGAACATGACAATCATTTAAATGATATGCTCTTGCAAAATATTGGCTTTTACAATCATGGCAGTGTGCTAAATCCAAAAGGGTGGAAATATTATAAGTTTAAGATTTTTTACCCTGACCATAACAATAATAATAAGGTAATTGTAAGCTATATTTATGAAAATTCAAGTGATTTAAAACTAGACTATGGTAGTATTGGTATAGATCTTACGGATTTTAGCATACTTTTTATTAGCCAGGAAAGCATTATGAATATTAATTACTTTTCAGCATATGGAGCAGATAACTGGAAGTATTTAAAAGGTTCCATTTCTATTTGTTATAAAAAAGTAGATGGAAAAATGTTTACCGATAGCATTAACTTTTATTACAAACACAATGTTATCAGCAAAAAATATTTAAACAAAATTTTTACAGTGGAAGAGTATTTTGATTTTTATACCGATGATATTTCTTTCACAGAGCAAGCTACAAAAGAGCATAAGCATATGCACAACCTTTATACTAAGAAGTACGAATATGAGGAATCATTTTGGACTGAATATCCCCTGTTATTAAAACATCCCCTTCCTTTTGATTGGCAAAAGGGAATGGAAAGGAATGAATCTTTAGACAAGCAATTTGAAAAGAATGAGCGTTTTAGGATCAATTAAACTTGTTTCTGAAAATTTGTTTTAATTGATTGTTGTCCGGGTTTCTGCCAATAAAATAAATATATCCACCATAAACCCGGATGTTTTCAGCAAAGCTAAAACCTTTAAGTTCAATTTGACTGACCAGGTTTCCTGTTTTGACATCAATTTCCTTAATAATTACTATTCCATTTAGTTCAAACAATTGGTAAACATTGTCAGTTTTCTGATCATACAACAATTCTTTTTTCCATCCTTTTTCTTTATGAAAAGTAATAGGGACTGTTTGTGCTATTTCATTGGCTTTTGAAAAATGTTCAATACGTCCATTAACAAAATCAAAAATACAATATCCCTCTTTTACTTTTAGCAAAGGAGCATAAATAGGAGTATAAATAAATTTATTGGCAAAAATTTCATCAAACTCATTGAATTCAGAGCCGGGCATAGTTCTGAACCTTAGTTCATCCTGACACATTCTTTGTTTCTTTTCGTCTTCAATCTCTTTAATCTTAGCAGGCTTTGAGCTTGCATCTTTATTAATGTAGAAATAAGCTATTTTTTGTTTATTCCCTGAAAATGCATTAAAATAGTATTTATTCTGAAACTCAATTATACAGCGACTAATAGCAACAAATTCTTTTTCAGTATAAGAGCCTCCAAGAGCAATTGTATTTTCTTTTGTATTTATTTCCTGCACTATATCTTTTAAAACCAGGTAGACAAAGCCTTCACAGTCCTTATATAATTTATCTGGTTTTTGATTAAGGCTTAATTCCGAGATTAATTCCCCATTAAGACTTGTTAACTTTAATAAATATTTTCCTGAGCTTAAATTGCGGCAAAGTTGCAGTATATTGTCATTAGCAAATTCATAATCAATTATCAGAAAGCTTTTGCCTCCCGATATGTTTTTTTTATAATCAGCAGTAACAGAAAAAGTATCCAGTAAATTGGTATTCACTTCAAGCAATATTTTCTGAAAATCCATATTACTAACCTTTTGTTCTTTATTATAATATGATATATGGGATATTATTAACACAACAGGAAGTTCTTTTACTTTAATTTCAAAATTACCCATACTATCGCTCGTAACTCCTAATGATACCCCTTCGGCTAATATATGTGCATTTACAACAGGAGTTGAGGTTTGAGCATTGGTTATTTTACCTTTTATGGAAACTTGTGCAAAAGTCAAAAAAGGGCTGAGTACAAGAAAGCAGAATACAAAAATTTTTGCCATAAAGCTGTTTTTAAAATAAGACGCTAAAGGTCAAATTTTCCATAAAAATGCATTTATTCATTGTTAAAATTTTTTCTCTTTATTGCACATAAAAAGTCATAATACTTTGGAAATATACAAAATACCGGAAAATAATTTTTGAAAATCTTACTTAATCGTACTAAGTTGGCTTAGTTTTAATAATTTATTCAGAATGGAAGGTGTCAGAAAAAAATTTTTAATTGGAACCCTGAACCAATTTGAGTTAAAAACTCAAAGTAAAAAAATAGCTGGAAAAGGCTATCAAGAACATTCGAAGGATAATCATAATTAAATCAATCTCACCCAAGTTTATTATTAATTGAATTTCCTGAAATTGGAAAAGTCACCGCTTTCTACTACCTTTCCTGCTCATTTTAAAATAAAGCAACTTATACTTGTTATAAATTTGAGGCGTTTTATAATGTAAAGATATTTGACAAGTCATTGATCTTGAAAATCATATAAAAAATCGGAATGAATATTAAGGGTATTTTAAGATCAACATTAAACTTACTGCATTTAGATTTAACAAAAAACCTTGAGTATGACAGGCTTACAAAGCTAATTATGAAAAGGGTAATTAGTAATAAATCAAATTGTATAGATGTTGGTTGCCATAAAGGAGAAATTTTAGATTCTATATTAGAGCTATCCCCAAAGGGCAAACATTTTGGTTTTGAGCCAATACCACTCTTTTTTAATCAGCTTGAAATTAAATACAGTAACAAAGCCTCAATATATTCCTGTGCGCTCTCTGATAAGAGTGGGACATCCACGTTTCAATTTGTTAAAAATGCGCCTGCTTACAGTGGAATAAATAAAAGAAAATACGATGTTCAGTTGCCCGATATTGAAGAAATACAAGTGGAATTAAAAACATTAGATGAAATTATTTCTCATGAAACAAAAATTGATTTCATCAAAATAGATGTTGAAGGAGCAGAATTTAACGTACTTAAAGGGGCTAAAGAATTACTTAAAAAATCAAAACCAATTGTGATTTTTGAAAGTGGCTTAGGAGCAAGCGACTATTATGGAACAAACCCCATTGATTTATATAATTTTATAACAAAAGATATTGGACTTAAAATCTCTTTGCTAAAATCATTTGTCAATAATGAAAAGTCTTTGACAGCCCTTGAATATGAGAGCCATTTTAACACGAACAAAGAATATTATTTTATAGCTCATACATAGATTAAAACAACCAAATTCTCTCTTTTCTTTAATTTCGTTTATAATTATTTAACAATCCTTTTGTTGAAGTAAAGCAATTGGTAACAATTACTGGTATTGTTTATTTCTAAAGGAATTTTATTGCCAGTATTTGGTTTAGAATTTTTAAACTTCCTCAATTTATATTAGATTTTTTTTCTGGTACAAATTTTAATGGTTCCTTAAATCCGCAAGTTGAAAATTTGGATGCTTAATTTGTTTTACATCCCTTTTAGTATGGGTTTTTATTCAAAAAAAGATCGATTTTTTTATAAAATTATCATCCTTGCCAGGTGATTTTCATT
>JALYPI010000106.1 GCA_030856445.1 Bacteroidota bacterium | reverse complement strand
TCTTAACCCCTCCCTCTCACAAAAGACTTGAAAAGACTGTCATTCCGACCGTAGGGAGGAATCTCATATATATTACCGGACAACAGTGTAAAAAAATAAATTAATTTCTTAAAAAAGCCACTTATCATAGTTTTTCAATCATATTGCTTTTCAATCTCCCTTTTTAAGAGGAGATTAATTTTCCCCTTTTTATATTTTCAATTACCTTAGTAAAAAATTCTCGTGCTATGACTTTTAGATTTACTTCAATTATTGGCTTTATTATTCTTTATTTTTCATTTCCAGTTTTTTCTCAGGACTTAATAAAGTATTCAAAAGTTAAAGTTTACACTAACTCGGTGCCTGGTGGATTGAAAAAGCTAGGTTCATTAGGTATACCTACGGATCATGGTGAGGTAAAGAAAGATGTTTTTTTCATTTCTGATTTTTCTGAAAGCGAAATTAACCTTATGATTCAAAACGGCTATCAATATGAAATCATTATTGATGATATTATCGATCATTATACAAAACAAAATTTACTTCCGGCTGATCGAAGTGCTCAATCTGAAAGAAACAGCTGCTCAAGCCCGGTAATTTATCCGGTTCCACAAAACTTTTCTTTAGGTTCAATGGGTGGTTTTTTCACCTTTCAGGAAATGATAAATAATCTAGATAGTATGGCTAGCTTATATCCTGACCTTATTTCTGTTAAGCAGTCAATTGGAAGCACTGTGGAAGGAAGGCCAATTTATTATGTAAGGATATCTGACAATCCATCTGTTGATCAAAACAAGCCGGAGGTATTTTACAATGCTTTACACCATGCCAGAGAACCCGCTTCATTATCTCAATTGATTTTTTACATGTGGTACTTGCTTGAGAATTACAATACAAATACAGAGGTAAAATACCTTGTGGATAATCTTGAAATGTATTTTGTTCCATGTGTAAATCCTGATGGTTATGTTTATAATCATACTACCAACCCAAATGGCGGAGGTATGTGGAGAAAAAACAGAAAAGACAATGGAGATGGAACTTTTGGAATTGATTTAAACAGGAACTACGGCTATTCATGGGGGTATGACAACAATGGGTCCTCTCCTTCCACCGGTTCTGATGTATATAGAGGACCTTCAGAATTTTCAGAACCTGAAACACAAGCTATAAGAGATTTTTGCATAGGCAGGGATTTCAAACTAACATTAAATTATCATACTTATGGAAATTTATTGATTTACCCATGGGGTTTTCTTCCCTCTTATTATACTCCAGACTCTGCCTTATTTGTAAATTACGCCCAACTTTTAACAAAAGACAATAACTACTTATATGGCACTGGTGATCAAACAGTAAATTATGTAGTTAATGGCGACTCTGATGATTGGATGTATGGTGAAGAAACTACCAAAAATAAAATTTATGCAATGACTCCTGAAGCTGGAGAAGGATCTGATGGATTCTGGCCTGCCTCCTCTCGGATAGAGGATATTTGCATGGTTAACATTTCTCAAAACCTAAGCATGGCTCATCTTGCTGCAAAATATGCTATAGTAAATGAGAATTCTCCTTCAACTGTAAGTGTGAAAAATGGATTCTTGAATTTTGATATTACCAGATTAGGTTTAGATACCGCAATTTTTACAGTTAATATTTCTCCTTTAAACAATGTTTCCTCTGTAGGATCTTCAAAAACTTTTTCTGGATTAACCTTGTTGGAAATTAGAAATGATTCTATTTCCTATACTTTAAATCCTGCAATTACTGACGGGGAAACTTTTAGTTTTGTACTCGGGGTTAATAATGGCCTTTATAGCTACTATGATACTATTACTAAAATTTATGGCTCACCTGTTGTTATTTTTGCTGACAATAGCAATGATATTGACAATTGGCAAACTTCTACCTGGGATTTATCAACCAGTACTTTTTATTCAACTCCATCATCCATAACGGATTCCCCTTTTGGAAACTATGCCAACAATATTAATAAAACAATAACTACGATAGAAAAAATTGATTTGAGCAATGCAAGTTCTGCTTCCCTTAGTTTTATGGCTAAATGGGCAATTGAAGCTGGATATGATTATGTTCAGGTAATGGCTTCCTCAAATGGATCTAACTGGACTCCTTTATGCGGAAAATATACTAAACCAGGTTCTGCTGATCAACTTCCAGGGCAACCTTTATATGATGGCATTCAAAATGATTGGATTAAAGAAGAGATTAACCTAAATGATTATTTGGGAGAGGAAATATTTATACGATTCAGAATAATTTCTGATGGTTGGGTAAATGAGGATGGGTTTTATTTCGATGATTTAACTGTAAGCGCTACTGGAGAAACTTTATCAATTTCTGAAAAACAAGAATATGCAAATTTGCTGCAAAACCAGCCTAATCCAGCAAGAGATTATACCTATATAAGTTATTCTGTTTTAACTCCTGAGATCAGCAATAAAATTCTAATTTACAATGCCTTAGGATCTATTATTAATAAAATTCCTGTTAGCTCTCAAAGAGGCAGCATTCGTCTTGATACTTCAAACTTACCTTCAGGAATTTATTATTATACTATTGCTTCTGATCAAAACAAAGCTGAATTTAAAAAAATGGTTATTGTTAAGTAAAGGAGTTTTTCAAGGCATAGCTTCTGCTCTTGCATTTTTAAATCTCTGTATTTAATACACAACTGCGTTTTCTTTTTCATTAATAATTACACCCTTTACATTTGCAGGTTTTGATTCTGAAACATAAAACAGCAAATAAATAATTGCAGCAAATGCAAAGAAGGCTCCTGCCTGGTGCAGTACCCCTAGCACAACAGGTACTGAATATACAAGAGTAAAAACACCAAGTAAAAACTGAATTACTACAGTTATAACAAGTAAATTCACAGCTTTTTGAATCCTTAAATTCATTCTGCTTTTTTTACTCAGATAAAAAATCAAACCAACAAGAAGAACAATTACATAAGCTGTGTAACGGTGTATAAATTGGACAGTGGCAGGATTTTCAAAAATGCTTATAAAGCCCATTTTCCCATAGGCAAAGCCAATAGACTCTGCAATCCACTCCTCCCCCATTTTTGGAAAAGTAGTATAGGAATAGCCTGCTTTTAAACCCGCAACGAATGCTCCATATACTATTTGAAATGATAAAACAAAAAACAACAAGATGGAAGAACCAAATAAAACTGGAGAAAAATTGCTTTCCTGAGCTTTTTCCCTTTGAATCAAACCCAGGGCTACCCAAAAAACAAAACCAAAGGTTATAAATGCAGTAATTAAGTGACTTGCAAGTCTATAATGACTTACTGCGGGATCTTTCACTAAGCCACTTTTTACCATATACCATCCCAAAACCCCTTGAAAACCACCAAGTGCGAATATCAACAACAGTTTTTTAAGTAAGGAGGAATTTATTTTCTTTTTAATTAAAAAATATACAAAAGGAATAAAAAACACCAGACCAATAAATCGTCCAAATAAGCGATGAATATATTCCCACCAAAAAATAGACTTAAATTCCTCTAACGAAAAATGAGTATTTACCAGCTGGTACTGGGGAGATTGCTGATACTTTAAAAACAAGTCATGCCAGGCTTGTTCTGTAAAGGGAGGGATAGTTCCCATTAAAAGATTCCATTCAACAATGGAAAGTCCTGATTGAGTTAGCCTGGTAATTCCACCTATTACAACCATTAAAAAAATCAGGGCGCAACCTGTGAAAAGCCAAACTATTATTGGTTTATCTGAATTGGGAGACATGAAAATATTTTATTTTCAAAATTAATCATTAATTTGGATGCGTTTTTAAAATTGTAACAAAAACATGCTATAAATAGTAAGAGGTATTACATAATCTCTTAAATTCTATGAATAAAGCACTTTTTTTTCTCCTTTTAATAAGTCCCTGCCTTATTGCAGCTCAGGACATAACTGACTCCAAAAATGGAGGTGGATTATTACAACTTGGCATGAGAAGCACTGTAAGTGCATTTGGAAATAATGGAAATACAGGAACAGGTATTGGAGGGCAATTCAGAATTAAACTTGCTAATAAATTAAATACCGAATGGTTTACAGATTACATCACTACCGATATTGATGGGCTAGGCAGAAGAGTTGACGGACATATAGGGTGGTCGGTATTATTTTATCCTTTAAAAGATTACAATGAAAATAAATTCACCCCTTATATTATTGCAGGACATTGTTTTGATTATACCAAAGTGAGTATAAATTCTTATCCGGAAATGGATATTGCTTCTTCAAATGTAAGCAGGTGGAGCTCTGCCGTTCAAATGGGCGCAGGTACTCATTTTCATATTACTCCAAAAACTGACATATCCCTATCAGCTCAGTATATGAGCCACCTTGGAAA
>JALYPI010000088.1 GCA_030856445.1 Bacteroidota bacterium | reverse complement strand
GCCATAAACTTCTCTATATTTTAAGGAATCTCTGTTGGCATATCCCTCAAATTTCCCATAACCTTTAATTTCTACGATTTCAGTTCTTCGGAATACTTTATTGTAGGGAATATATTTATATTTATTTTCCTGAATGAATTTTACTATTCCCTGTCCTGCCAATACAATATTCCTGGGATTCCAACTTAGTTTATACTTCCAGGGATTGTCTTTTTCTGATTCAGGTGCTAGTAAACCGCCGGTAAATGATTCAAAAGCGGTAACCTTGCCTCCCTTATCTCTAATTTCGTCTATAATTTTCATTGCAGACATATGATCAATTCCAGGATCAACACCTATTTCATTCAACAACAAAATTCCAGCCTGCTTTGCCTGATTATTTAATGCCTTCATTTCTTCAGACACATAAGAGGCTGTTACCATATTCTTTTTAAATCTTATACAGTCCTTAGCAACGGAAATATGCATATGGGCAGGCAGCATAGAAATAACTATATCTGCTTGTTGTATTTCTTTTTCCCGCTGCTCACTATTATTGATATCAAACTCAATTCCTAAACCATTAATATGATTTTTAACTTTTGCCTGGGCAAGTTCAAGTGAGATATCCGCAACAACTATTTGATAATTTTCCTCTAAGCTTTTTTTAAGTAAGTAATCAATTAGGGAAGATGCTGAACGGCCTGCACCGATAATTAAAATTTTTGTCATTCTGCTGGCTGAAATTTTATCAGTTTTTAAAAAAATATAAATTTAACTGAGCAAAATTAGAATTAATTAACGAGTTCAAGGGGGATTTGAACTTTAAATAGAAAAAAATTAACATTTCAATATTATTATTTTGCCCTCATTAAATAATGAGGGCAAAATAATAGCAATGTTAAACAACCATTATTGCATCTTTTACTTTTTCTTTAAGCAATGATTTTTCAACCACTTCAATCATCTCCTTAACATAAGTAAACTTTAATCCTGTAAGATATTTTTGATTAATTTCAGCAATATCCTTTTTGTTTACTTCAGAGAGTATTATTTCTTTTATTCCAGCTCTTTTTGCAGCCAATACTTTTTCTTTTATGCCTCCAACGGGTAACACAATACCTCGAAGAGTTATTTCTCCTGTCATTGCAAGATTTTTCTTTACTTTTCTTTGAGTAAATGCTGAAGCCAATGCAGTTAACATTGTGATTCCGGCAGAAGGTCCATCCTTAGGAGTAGCTCCTTCAGGAACATGAATATGAACATTCCATTTTTCAAAAACATCTTGATCTATTCCAATTTTTTGGGCATGGGATTTTAAATATTCCAAAGCAATTATAGCTGATTCTTTCATTACCGCTCCTAAATTACCAGTTAGGGTTAACTTGCCTTTTCCTTTACTTAAACTCGTTTCAATAAATAAAATATCTCCTCCTACTGATGTCCAGGCTAAACCTGTAACAACGCCTGCAATATCATTTCCAACATATTTATCCTTTGAATGTGCCGGACCTAATATCTTTTTTAATTGCAAATCAGTAAGTTTATTAGCTGGCTTTTGTTCCATAGCCACATCTTTGGCAATGTTTCTAACTACTTTAGCAATTACCTTATCCAATGATCTCACTCCTGATTCTGCAGTATAGTCTTCTATTAATAACTTTAAATTATTAATGCTCAATACAAGGTCACCCTTTTTAAGTCCATGTTCTTCAAGTTGTTTGGGAAGCAGGTGCCTTTTAGCAATTTCAATTTTTTCTTCCGTTGAATATCCTGATATCTCAATAATTTCCATCCTGTCACGAAGTGCCGGTTGTATAGAAGCAAGAGAATTAGCAGTTGAAATGAACATGATTCTGGAAAGATCATAGTCTAATTCCAGAAAATTATCATGAAAACTATTGTTTTGTTCAGGATCCAGCACCTCAAGCAAAGCTGAGGAAGGATCAGAGTGTGAATCTCTTCCTACCTTATCTACCTCATCAAGGACAAAAACCGGATTAGAAGATTTTACTTTTTTTAAATTCTGAATTATCCTGCCAGGCATTGCTCCGATATAGGTTTTTCTATGGCCTCTAATCTCAGCTTCGTCCCTTAAACCCCCAAGTGACATACGCAGGTATTTTCTTCCTACTGCTTTAGCAATTGATTTGCCCAAAGAGGTTTTACCTACTCCAGGAGGACCGTAAAAACATAGAATTGGAGATTTCATATCCCCTTTCAACTTTAAAACTGCAAGGTATTCAAGTATTCTTTCTTTTACTTTTTCTAAGCCATAGTGGTCTTTATCTAATACTCTTCTTGCTCTGTTTAAGTCAAATTTATCTTTTGTAAATTCATTCCAAGGTAAATCAATTAAAGTTTCAAGGTAATTTATCTGAACAGAATATTCAGCAGATGCTGGATTCATTCTTTGTAACTTATCCAACTCTTTAGCGAAGACATGAGCAACCTCCTTGCTCCATTTCTTTTTAGAAGCTTTTTTACGCATTTCATCAATCTCTTCATCAAGGCCATTTCCACCCAACTCCTCCTGTATTGTTTTCATTTGTTGATGAAGAAAATATTCACGTTGCTGTTTGTCAATATCAACTTTAACTTTTGATTGAATTTGATTTTTCAACTCTAGCATTTGCAATTCCTCGGCAAGGAATTTAAGAACCATTGTGGCTCTCTCCCTTAAATCAGCAACTTCCAGCATTTTTTGCTTATTTGCAACGCTGGTATTCATATTAGAGGAAATAAAATTAATAAGAAAAGAAGGGCTATCTATGTTCTTTAAGGCAAATCCAGCATCGGAAGGAATATGAGGCGATTGCTTAATAATTTGTAATGCCGTATCTTTTAGAGTAGCAAAAAGGGCAGTAAATTCTTTATCTTTTGGCAAAGGAACCTTTTTTTCAAACCCTGAAATTTTCGCTTTTATATATGGTTCTGTTTGAATTGATTCTTCAAGTACAAATCTTTTTTTACCC
>JALYPI010000078.1 GCA_030856445.1 Bacteroidota bacterium | reverse complement strand
TGTTTTGTGCAAAAATCAACTTGGTATTAGCAGGGTCAGCTCCTTTAAAAGTAACAGTATTTGTTGCACTTGTTCCAATTATTTCCCCAATTTCTATTTGCTCGTTATATATTCCAGAAGCAACATTAAAGATAACAGGACCAGCTATACCGCAATTCATTGCGTTTACTGCTGATGTAAAATCAGGATAATCTCCTGTAGCGCCAATGGTATAAGTGCCTCCTGCTAAATTTGGTAAGGTTGTAATAAATAATGTGTTTGTGGTATCACTCATACTAACTAATGTACAAGTTGCAATACAACGATAATAAGTGTCAGTGGTTTGAGAAACATTTTCAGAAATAGATGTAGCACCAGCAATAGCCATCCATGGGCCTACTGCAGAAGTTGCTGATTCCCATTGGTAATCAATTCCAGTTTGAATTGTTTGACCAGTTAAGTATAAGTTAAAAACCTGGTTAGGACAAACAGATGAAAATGCTGAATTTGCAACACCAGCTGATGGAGTGCTTGAGCAGGCTATTGCTGACATAAAAGTGATATCACCAATCCATCCACGAGGAGTAAAGGTTGGTGCAGCAGGAGGAATTCCTCCGGCATAGCTTATATTAGTTCCTGCCAACATATTAAGGCCCCCAGCTGCAATTATAGTTGGCCCGGTAGGCAAAGTAAAATATCTTTGGCCTGTAGCAAAAATTGCAATTCCGTAAGTTGTGTTTGCCGGAATTAAAAAAGACATACCTGATATAAATGGTTGAGTAGTTGTAGTTGTAGTATTTGCAACACCTGTAATAGTATTGGATTCTACCAGTATCCATCCATTTGCTGCATCTATATTGCCTGGTGCTCCATTAACAGGGGTTGGGTTGTAATAAAACTCCACATTCACGTTGCCAGAAGTTCCAGTAACACCAGCTATGTCTGTTATAATAATACCGTCTGGATTGGTGTTTTCAAGGTTAAATGTAACCGTCCCGGATCCATTATTATTCAAGTATGTGCTTGTGGTAGATAATACCGTTTGAGCATTAGCTTCACTTCTTATATAGAAAATCGATAAAAGAATGTAAATTGATAGTAGAGCTTGTTTCATGTTTTTTAATTTAGGTTAAAAATGTATTTAAAAATGATTGCAAAAGAAATTCTTAAATAGGTGTTTGTAAAAGATTCAAATATGATATGTAAGGAGTGCAGTATGAAAAAGCAAAAAAAATCAAGGCTTCATTTCCTGCTAATGTCTTTTTATTTAGATAATTTTAATCGTAGTTTTTGTTTCATAGCTATATATTAATGGTGACTAGGTAATTAAATTCTACTTTAAAAATTTAGTTCAGTAGTGAACTGAATAATATTATAAGGAATAGGTATAATATCATTTTGCGATATAGGTAAAAAACTTATTAAAGGTTAATTTTAACTAATTACACTGCAAGAAACAATAAAGATCTTTAAAATGCAAGAAAAATAGCAATAAAATTAGACGTATGGAGCATTAATGCATATGAGTAGAGGGTTTAGTTGTTTCTTTTTTAAGTGCAAAATACGAACTGTTTTTTTTTATTTATAAAAATCAATAAAACGCATAACTAAATTTAGTTATATCAATAATTCGGGCTGAGATTTCGCTGCTTAATGTCTCCTTCTGGGGGAAAATCCCTCGCCTTTAGACGAAGACTTTAGTTTAATTAAACCATTTGTATTTATCATAAATTCTATATCCAGAACAGGATACAAGCCTTTTGATTTTAATTTGATCCAATACCTTGATTTTTCTTTAAATCCTAAAAAAACAACCTACTGTAAAAATCAAAATTCTTAATGAAATTTATATTGAGCTTAAGTTTATTTATTTTATATACTGCAAGAAGGGCTTAGTTTGGAATTATCATAGCAACGATATTTCGTTTAATTAAAAAATAATCATATTTTCGCCTTCCTATGCAAGCTAATACTTCTATGATACGCAGTGAAAAAGAATTAGATAAAATTGACCTGCTTAACCAGGAATCATGGAAATTAAATCGTACAGATACTAAAAAAGCATTTTCTCTTGCTGAAGAAGCATATCAATTAGCACAAAAAAACAATTATTTAAAAGGCAGTGGCCAGGCTTTAAGAACCATGGGCGCATGCAGCATCTGGACCTCTAAAAACGATGAAGCACTTTCTCTGAGCTTTGAAGCAATAAAATATCTGAAGCAGGCCAATGAAATTTCCGAAGAAGCTCAAGTGAACTACAATATCGGCACTAACTTTTACTATATGGCCGATTATGATAATTCTTTGAAATACTTCCAACAGTCTTACCATTTATATGAACAAAGCGGAAATAAGCTGGGTATGGCCGAGGCCAGGAATGGAATGGGAACTGTTTATTATACCACAGGTGAAAACCAACAGGCAGTGGATTGTCTGCTTCACAGCTTGCAGTCGTGCCGGGAATTAAATGATTACGACATTCGGCAGAAGGTCCTTGATGGCCTGGGAGCTGCTTATAATAACCTGAAACAATACGATAAGGCCCTTGAAGTTCAGCAGGAATGCATAGAGTTGATCCGTCAACATGGAGGTACTCCCCAGGTTGAAGCTTTTGTACTTGATGGCATGGGCAATACGTATGTGCGAATAAACGAAATGGAAAAGGCCTTGGAGCATTACAGCCGCAGCCTTGAAATTAGAAAACGAATAAGTTTTAAAGTTGGTGAAGCAACAACCTTGTGCAACATAGGTAAGTTGTATCATCTACAGAACAAGAATGATAAAGCTTTTGAATGTTTAAATGAAGCTTATTCAATTGCATCTGATATAAATTCTCCTGAGTGGATTTATCGTTCTTCGGAGGCCCTTGCATCTCTTTATGAAGAAATCGGAAATACCAAAAAAGCATTATCATTTTATAAAATTTTTCACAATGCCTATGAAGAAGTAAGGAAAGAGAAAGCGGAGAAAAAAAGCAAATCTCTTGAAATGCAGTGGAAAATGGAGCAAGTGGAAAATGAAAAAGTGCTGCTGCATAAAAAAAACCAGGAGTTAGAGGCTGTTTTTAAAGATGTAGTTCTTCTTAGCGAGATCGGCCAGAAAATCACCTCCTGTCTTTCTGCAGAGACTATTATAGAAACTGTATACGAGTCTTTGAATACAGTTATGGATGCCTCAGGATTTGGAATAGGTCTTTTTGACAAAACAAATAACACGTTGGAATTTCCTGGTTATATTGAAAAAGGTGAATTTCTGGATGATTCTGACGGCTACTCCCTTGACGACATTAACAGGGCAGCTGTTTGGTGTTACAATAATCAAAAAGAAGTATTAATCGGAGATTACAAAAAAGAAATAATTAAATATGTTAAGATTGTTCAGGAAGCTTCAGCTGGAGAGCTCCCTGAATCCGTCATATATATTCCCCTTACTCTGAATGAAAAAAAGCTTGGGGTTATAACCGTGCAGAGTTTTTCGAAAAATGCATATACACCATATCATTTGAATATTATTAAAAACCTTGCCGTTTACACTGCCATTGCAATGGAAAATGCAAGGCTTTACAACATGATGGAGGAAGAGGTGATAGAACGAACACATGAGGTTATTGCAAGGAAAGAAGAAATAGAGCAGGCTTATGAAAACACGCGTTTGTTAAGTGAAATTGGACAACAGCTTACTTCAACACTCAGTTTTGAAAAAATATTCAACAGTCTGCACGAAAATGTAAATCAGTTAATGGATGCGGCCTGTTTTGGAGTCAGAATTTACCATCCAGACAAAAACATGGTTG
This sequence comes from Bacteroidota bacterium, assembly GCA_030856445.1. Lineage (GTDB taxonomy): Bacteria > Bacteroidota > Bacteroidia > JACCXN01 > JACCXN01 > JACCXN01. The sequence goes on along the minus strand of JALYPI010000078.1, from coordinate 10,386 downwards.
AATACAAGTATGAACTGGAAAACGGAATAAGAGAAGAAACGGCTTGGGTTTCAATGGAAGATGAGGATAATTACTCAGTTTGGTGCATAAGCAATAAAAAAGAAATTTTTCTCTCTGACAACCAAAAGGAATATCAAAAGTATGTAAAGCAAATTAGGGTAGTAAGCGGAGATATGCCCCATTCGCTTATTTTTTATCCCATGATGATGGGGGATAAGGTAATAGGTGTTATTACTACCCAGAGTTTTAAGAGAAACGCTTATTCTCAGTATCACCTTGATATTTTGAAAACACTCGCCTCTTATACAGCAATCGCTCTTGAAAATGCCAATTTGTATGAAAACCTGGAAGAAAAAATAAGAGTAAGAACACTTGAAGTAATACAGCAAAAAGAAATAATCGAAGAAAAAAACAAGCATATTACCGACAGTATCCATTACGCTAAAAGAATTCAGGAAGCTATTTTGCCTCCACCTAGGCTGGTGAAGGAATATCTACATGATTCATTTATTTTCTTTAAACCCAAAGATATAGTCAGTGGTGATTTTTACTGGATGGAACGGCTGAAGGATAAAGTAATATTTGCTGTGGTTGATTGTACCGGTCATGGTGTGCCGGGAGCTCTATTGAGCATAGTAAGTCACAATTATTTGACCAGATCTGTAAATGAGGAGAAACTTACAAGTCCAGCAGCAATCCTGGATTACCTTAACAAAGCAATACACGAGTCTTTAAATAAAAACAAATCAGACTTCCAGGTAAATGATGGGATGGACATTGCTATCTGTGCGCTTCATGACGATGGGAAAACTCTTGAATATGCAGGAGCTTATAATCCGCTTCTTCTGGTAAAGAACAATGCTATTGTTGAATACAAGGGCAATAAATATTCTATTGGATCCTATTTACTCCAAGAAAACGAGTCTTATACGAATCACACCATCAATCTGGAAAAAGGAGATGCCTTTTATTTATTTTCTGATGGCTATGCAGATCAATTTGGAGGAACTGTGGGCAAAAAATTCAAAACTGGAAAACTAAAGGAATTGCTGCTTTCTATTCACACTCTAAAGGCAGAACAGCAGAAACAGGAGTTGGATAGAAACTTTGAGCTATGGAAAGGCGGCAATGAGCAGGTAGATGATATATGCATTATAGGAGTTAAGGTTTGATTTTGGTTTTTTTCAAATCTGACTTTGAAAAAAACTGTTGCTCTTCGACTCAAATAAATTTTATAAAAGCTAAAAAGAATAGTTTATCATAAGCAAAAAAGGTGTTATTTGGCACTTTTTTATTTCTCTGAAAAATCAATAAAATTCATAACTAAATTTAGTTATATCAATTATTCGGGCTGATATTTCTCTGCTTAATCTGTTGGTAATTAAACCGTTATTGTTAAGCATGAATTCTGTAATTTGAACAGGCTCTGTGTTCTTTAGTTTTTTTATTTCTATTAACTGATCATTTTTATCATAAACATATTTATACTGTGTAGTTAAGGCTTGGCCAAGATCAGTAAATTCAGTCTTTTCAGTAAGTTTTCCCTTTTCATTATAAGTATAGTTTTTTCTTTCTATATGCCTTATCGAAAGAAAAGTTCCGGTTTCTTCGGTTACTTTTCCCAATTCATTCATTATAAAGCTTATTTCTTTAAATGGAACTCCTAAGTTATTAAGTAATTTTTTCTTGTAAAATACAGGAGATATATAGTCAAACTCGAATTTTTCTACTCCCAGGGGATATTGTTTACCTAAGCTAAATTCACCGGCTGAATTATTTGCACTTAATTCCCTGGAATAGGTTTCCTGAATGATGTTTCCATTGTTATCATAGGTATAACTCATGGAGTAAAAACCAAAATTATCACTGGTTCTTTTGGTACTTAATCTGCCATTATTATCATATTCATAAAAAACAAAAGAAGTATCTGTTTCTCCTCCATATTTTTTAAAGGTACTGTATTGTCTTTTTAGTCTACCAAGTGTATCAAATTCATATTTTACGATCACTCCTTTATCATGCATTTTTTCATGGTCTCTTTTATAATGAAATGCGCCAGTGATGGATTTTATTTTTTCACATAAAATAAATTCCTCATTAAAGAAAGGCTCATCAGAAAATATATTCTTCTCAGTATTAATTAGCTGTGCATTAGAATTAATTGTTATAAAAAAACCAACTAGGAAGCTGCTGAAAAATTTAAACATGGTTAAATTATAGAATTTGTTTTAGGATTATTAATTGCACAAACCTAAGTTTTGTTTGTATTATTACAAAGCTAATATTTTGCAAAACGAATTATTATTTTTATTCGTATTCCTTCCTGTAATTTCTATATTACTTCGAATTCAGATGAGTAAAAAAACGATAATCCAAAAAACAATTAAGTATGACGGGTTTTTCAAGTCTTTTGTAGGATTGAGGGGTTAAGTTGCGGCTTTGCACCAACTTAACCCCTCAATCCCATTGATATAAATGACAAGAGAAATGAGGAATATCTAATTCTTTTCCCCGGACAATAGTGATTACAAATATTATTAACCTGAAATATCTGTGGGTCCTTTGCATAACATCAATCCCTCTCAAAACAGAAGAAAAAGCAGAAGTGTTTTTCTTTGGGCCTTTACATGAAAAACTATCTTTAAACCGCTAATTATAGTAACAAACAAAATAATTATTTCACTAACCCGGCCTGTCGGATTTGTTCAATAGCCTCACTTACCTCATTTACTGGCAATTTACAGTACTGATTAACACAAACATAAATAGTGGTTTTTCCATGAATATGCCTGTCTTTTAACAGAGGGAGAGGACTTTCGGTAGTGCCGCCTGCAAGAATTTTGTTTGTAATGTAATATTCCGACAATTCTTTTCTTTTAAATTCTGCATCTACACCCAAAACTGCTATTTCAAAAAATGGCATAGTGTTCCAAAGCATTAATATTCCCCAATTGCTATGGCTGGGACAAAATTCAATCAGCTCGTTTTTAATATTATTGAGCATTTTTATAGACATAAAAGAGTAATTCTCATTATCATAATATCTTCCCAGCATAAATAAAGATTTTGCGATGCTGGAATTGGAGGCAGGAGTTACATTGTCAGTAATTTCCATTTTGCGGGCAATTAATGGCTTGTCTATATTTGAAGTAAAGAAGAACATCCCATTATCTTCATTATAGAAATTATTAATCGTGTAATCCATTAATTCTTTTGATTTTTCCAACCATTGAATATCAAAAGTGGCCTCATAAAGTCCGATAAATGCTTCTATGGTAAATGCATAATCTTCAAGGTATCCATTTATGGTTGATTTTCCTTCTTTGTAATTATGGAATAACCCTCCATCATTTGTTTTTTGGGTATTTGAAATAAAACGTGCGTTTTTAAGTGCAGAATATAAAAACTCTTGCTCTCCAAAAACTTTGTAAGCATCAGTAAACCCTTTAAGCATTAAAGCATTCCAGGAAGTTAGTGATTTGTCATCCAATCCCGGTCTGATTCTTTTTTGACGAGCTTTAAATAAGATAGTTTTAATTTCCTTCACTTGTTTATTTAGTTCAGCTTCAGTGATATTGAGTTTTTTTGCTACTTGTTGATCACTGTGTCTTTTAAGAAGGATATAACCATCTTCCCAGCTTCCAAAGTTATTGACATTGTAATATTCGCAAGTTGTTTTGTATAAATTTCCGGTTAAGTCCTGAAGCTCCTTTTTACTCCATATGTAATATTTTCCTTCCTCCCCTTCACTATCTGCATCAAGTGCGGAATAAAAAGCTCCGTTTTTGGCTGTTAATTCTCGGTTTACAAATTCAATTGTTTCATATACTACCTGCTTATACAAAGGGTTTTTGTTTTTCTGATAGGCTTCAGAATATAAGCTTATTAATTGGGCATTGTCATATAGCATTTTTTCAAAATGAGGCACTTTCCATAGCATATCAGTTGAATAGCGTGAAAAGCCTCCTCCTATTTGATCATAAAGCCCGCCCATTGCCATTTTATCAAGAGTAGTGTTTACATAAGAATTTACTTGCTCGTCTTTTAACAAATGTGCATACTCAAGCAAAAACAAGGAATTATTTGGCATAGGAAATTTAGGGGCGTAAGTAGGGCCACCTTCAATTCGATCAAACTTTTTAGACCATTTTCTCACTGCACTTTTTAACATGTCTGCTGTGAATTCAGGTGCTTTTTTATTTACTTCTATATAATCGCTGGAATAAACTCCCTGAGTTAATTTTTCTGCATATTCATTGACTTTTTCGGGTTGCTTTTTAAATACCTCTGATAGGTCATCTAATACAGCTTTCCAGTCTTCCAAAGGGAAATAAGTACCACCATATACCGGTCTGCCATCGGGCAAGGTAAAACAATTTAATGGCCATCCGCCTTGTCCGGTCATAAGTTGAACAGCCGTCATATATACCTGATCCACGTCCGGGCGCTCTTCCCTGTCCACTTTAATACAAACGAATTTGTCATTCATCAAACGGGCAGTTTCTTCATTTTCAAATGATTCTCTCTCCATTACATGGCACCAGTGGCAAGCAGAGTACCCAATGCTAATTAATACAAGCTTGTTTTCGTTTTTTGCTTTTTCAAAAGCCTCATCACTCCATGGAAACCAATCAACAGGATTGTGTGCATGTTGTAAAAGATATGGACTTGTTTCCTCAGCAAGTCTATTTGTAAATGTTGTTTCTTTGGCCATAAAAGTATTTTTACATTTTGGGTTTTTTCTATTTTAATCAGATTAAATTTACTAAAAAAAATCATATACTTTTCTTTTTATTGACTAGGTAACGATTGCTGGCATTTTTATTTATAATATATTTTTTATAAATTTAAGTATGATCTTGCCCTATCTGGTTTTTTTTGCAGTAATTTCATTAATTATGCTTTCACTAACAGAGTTTAGAGATTTTATTCTAAAGCTGTTTAACCCAAAACCTATTAATAATGACTGCTATAACTTTTCAAGCAATCCTGTATACCATGAAATTCTGTCAAAATATTTTCAGTATTACGCGCTTTTATCTTTTAAAGGGAAAGTGAAATTTGTTGGCCGGTTGACTGAATTTATTGAATCCAAGCAATTTGTTGGGATGGAAAAATTAGTAGTCACCGATGAAATGAGGGTACTTATTTCTGCTTCGGCCATTCAGCTCACCTTTGGGTTGGATAAATTTAAAATGGATTACTTTATTACGGTCAAAATTTATCCTCGTTATTTTTATTCTAAACTTCTCCATGCTGAACTCAAAGGAGGTGTTTCCGAAGCAGGAGTATTAATGCTTTCCTGGGAAGATTTTTTAAAAGGCTATAGATACCCTTATGACAATTATAACCTTGGCTTACATGAAATGGCCCATGTGCTAAAAATAAATGTAGTAAAAGGAGAGGATTTTGATAAAGAGTTTTCTTATTACCTTGATGAATGGCTTAATATAAGCAAGATAGAATTTTCAAGATTACAAGGAAAAAAACATTCTGTATTAAGAGAATATGGGGGAACAAACAAGCATGAATTTTTTGCTGTTTGCGTGGAGCATTTTTTTGAAAATCCTTTGTCATTCAAAGAAAAGCTGCCTGATATTTACAATCATCTTTGCTTTTTACTTAATCAGGATCCTATGAATTCAGACAAAGACTTTGTGCTTAAAAAACATTTTGCTGAGGAGGTGAATAAAAATAAAAAGCTGGTGCCCATTCCAAAAGAGATAAAAAAAAATTATAAGTACCGAAATTGGCACTGGACTTATTCAGTTATGTTATTTGGAATATTCTTAGGTATTATAACCACTATACTTTTTCCATCATTTACAATTATTTCTATTTTGGATTTATTAAAAGTAGCAGTTGCGGGAGCTATATTAGCTGCTATTTTTCAATATAATTACCTGGTCCGGAAAAATAATATTTTAACCCCTGTAGATTTTCTCCTTTATTCGGTTTTTGGAATTATGCCAGCTGTTTTATGCCTGTTTCTTTTAACCAATTTTATTGTAAATACAGAGGTTATAGAAGAAAGGCATAAAATAGTTAATGGAGTGAGTGTTGGAAATGAGATTGTTTTTTTGTTAGAAGGTGGTGCATATAGCAATTATCCAATGTTTAGAACCATAAAACAAGCCTCAATAAACGCTACTTTTGCAAACAATAACCATTCAATAATGAAAATCAAATTTGGCAAGGGTATTTTTGGGTTTAAGACTTATTTGACCAATGAATTAGTACAAACACATGAACCAGATAATTTCAAAAACTCATTTTTATTTCCTTAATGGAATAAAAAGTAGATTATAAATTATCAACTGTTTGCTGACATTTCTTTTGCAGCCAGCCAAGCACTTGTCCAGGCTGCCTGAAAATTAAATCCACCTGTTACTCCATCAATATTCAGTACTTCACCGGCAAAGAAAAGCCCCGGGCAAATTTTGCTTTCCATTGTGTGCAAGTTAATTTCATTGAGCTTGATTCCTCCACAAGTTACAAATTCTTCTTTAAAAGTAGTTTTGCCTGAAGCTGAATATTCATCCGAAACAAGATTGTTGATCAAACGGTTATAATTTTTTCCTGATAGATTATTCCATCTTGTTTCTGATCCAATTTCTGCCTTTGATACCAGGTGCTCCCAAAGCCTTTTTGGAAGCAAAAAGGGAGAAGTTCCTGAAACTTTTTTAAGAGGGTTTGCTGATTTATACTCCTCTAAAATTTCTCTTGCCTTTTGTTCATTTGATTCAGAAATCCAATTAATTAAAACAGTATAGACATAATTTTTTTCATTAAGAACTCTTGCTCCCCATGCAGAGAGTTTAAGAATTGCTGGTCCGCTTAAGCCCCAGTGAGTGATAAGTACAGGCCCTTTTTGAGTAAACTTAGTGCCTGCAATTTTAACAGTGGCATCAGCAACTGAAACACCGGCTAATTGAGTTATAGGATTATTCTTCAAATTAAAAGTAAACAAAGAGGGTACAGGATTCTCTATAGTATGTCCTAGTGCTTCCAACCATTTATATGATTCTGGTTTATTTCCTCCTCCAGTTGCAATTAATAATTTTTCACACTCCAATGTTTGATCATTGCCAATTAAGAGCTGAAAAATCCCTGCTTGTTTTATTATTGATTTAACCTCTGTATTGGTATTTATCTTAACATTATAATTGTTGCATTCATTTAGCAGACAATCAATAATTGTTTGAGAACTATTGGTAATTGGGAACATCCTTCCATCTGGCTCAGTTTTTAGTTTTACACCCCTTTTTAAAAACCAGTCAATAGTATCTGTGGTTTTGAATTTAGAAAAAGGCTCATTTAACTCCTTGTTTCCTCTGGGATAATTTTTTATCAGTTCTTTTGTCTCCACACATGCGTTGGTAACATTGCATCTCCCACCTCCGGAAACTTTTACTTTTGATAATAATTTTGAAGACTTTTCAAGTACGGTAACCTGTATTTCAGTATTGTTTTTTGCTGCATTTACCGCTGCAAAAATACCTGCAGCACCTGCACCAATAATAATAATTCTTTTGTTTTTCATTAATAAAACTTAATCTCTGCGAAAAAGGTAAATATAAAAATACTTGTATTATTAATTTATAAAAAACCAATAATACAAGTATTTATTTATCAAATTCAGAGCTTGCTTTTGCAAGAGAGAATTGTATTTAACAATTATTTACTCATGCGCTAAAAACTAGTTAAGCAAAGCATTTTAATTAAGCTTGAGTATTTGTTTTATTGAAATCTAATGGTGCATCCAAGGGTGCAGTTTGCATTTGAGCCTTGTCCGTTTCCAGATAAGAAATTGTTTGCTTCAACACCTGTAGCTGTTGTTTGAGTAGTGCCTCCAGTAATTATTGTAGAAGCATTATCGGCATATATGCCCCAACTATCTGCATTTTTAACAGTAGTATTATTAATTTCTAATCTACCAATCACATGAATATTAGAATATTTATATCCCCAGTAAGAACCACCATCAGCAACAGTTGTATTCGCCATTTTGTTTTCGGTGTTATTTGATTTAATTACCATTCCTCTCCAATATCCGGCAGCGGCAGATTTTCCTTTAATGCTTATAGGGCTTGTTGCTGTTCCTAAAGAAGTAAAATAGCCGGTTGCGTCAACATTAATTCCGCTGCCTGCTTCCATTACTATATTAGCTCCAGGACTAAGAGTTAAACCTGCTTTAGCAACTAATTCACTTGTTAATAAACAAGGTGAGCTAGTGTAAGGCCAAGTAATGTCTTGGTTTACAGTTTCTCCCCTTACCATTATATAAGCAACACCGTTATTCTGAAATTTAGAATCTGAATCGATTTTCCCAATTAAGCTTGCAGGAATATTTAATCCTTCGGTTGTATTATTACTGAATGTGTTGTTGGAAAAATTCCCTATACTTGAGCTACCATCAAAATATAATCCTATCTTATCAGAATGAGAGATAGTTGTATTTGAAATTTCCAACCTGGCATTAGTTCCAACATATACATTGGCAAATTTATAACCCCAATAAGTTCCTGCATCCTTAACAGTAGCATGAATTAATTTATTATTTGGGTTATTTGATTTAATAGCTATGCCTTTCCAAAAACCCGGGGTTTCAGTTTCTCCTTTTATTATAATAGGCAAATCTGTTGTTCCGATAGCAGATATTGATCCTGTTGAGGATACAATCAGTTCGGAAGCTGCACACATTATAACTCTTGCTCCTGGCATAATGGTAAGTTCAGAGCTAATGGTAATACTTCCACAAACTCTTACTGTTTTAGCTAAAATAGTTGTGGGAACAGTGATGTTTTCATTGATTTCATAAGCTATTTTATTCGGATCATAAACACATGAGCCATCGTCTTTCTTTGCTTTTTCATTGTAATTTGTGGCATCTGCATCCATACAGCCTTTCTTTTTACAACCTACTGAAAAAAGAGTAAGTGTAATTACGATAAATAGGGAAATTGAACTTGTTTTCATGTTTGTTTATTTTTTCATTTTAAGTCAATGACACAAATAAATTATGTCCTTGGCTTAAAATGTGGATTTAAATTAAAATGAATGTTGCGAATAATTAGTAAATATTTGTTTAGAAAAATTAATTTTAAAATTAGTTACCTATGTTGCCAAGGTCATTTCCGGAAAAGCTATTGTTTCCATCATCAATAAAAGTGCTTTGGTTATCGTAATTTACGATAGCCCATCTTTGACTGTTACTTACAGTACTATTACCCATTTTAAACCTGGCTCCCAAATAAAGGTAAATTGAAGCATTCCATGAACTATCGCCCCCACCATAACTGGTTGTAACATGTTGAAATTCATTGTTGTTGTTGTTTGAGCCATTGTACAGGATATATCCCCAATACCCTTTTGTGTTTTGTTCTCCTGTAAAGACAATAGGGTCTGTTGAAGTTCCAATTGCTTTAAGCGATCCGCTGCTTTCAACATGAATTGATTTCCCAGGGCCCATTAAAATTTTAGCACCCGGCTCAACTGTAACACTTGATTTGATGTAAACAGAATTAGAAATGTAATACGAAGGCTGGGTCATTTTCCAGTTTTGGCTTTGTTCTATTGTTCCCCCGTTTACCTCAATGTGATTTTTACCATTGCCTGTGAAAGTACAGTTCCCTTCCATTGCATTCATTTGTTTGGCTGTAATATTAAGAGCTCCTATACTGCAGTTATTAATATTTATATTTGAAAATTCATCAAGCGTACATGTTTCTGAATAAATTAACATACCGTATCGCTGACTGTTACTTATGGTTGTATTGCTCATCTTTAATCTACCATTCAAATAACAATATACCGCAGCGTTCCAGGAAGAATTTCCTCCTCCATCCTGGATTGTTACATATTTTAACTGATTAAGGCTGTTATTGGATTCGAACTTAATATAATCCCATGAACCTGGGGTAGCAACAGCACCTTTGAAAATTATAGGCTCTGCTGCAGTCCCTATAGCAGATAAAGAACCAGTTTCCACAATATTTAATGATGATCCTGCACACATAATAACTTTAACTCCTGGTAAAATAGTAAGTGCTGCACTTACAGATATGTTACCGCAAATCCTTACTGCTTTATCTATTGTTGTTGGTGTTGTTATATTTTCATTTATTTCAAAAAATATTTTATTTGGATCATATACACATGAGCCATCATCCTTTTTTGCTTTTTCATTGTAGTTAGTTGCATTTGGGTCCATACACCCTTTTTTTTTGCACCCAAAAGATAATGTTGTTACTAGTATTACGATAAATACCAAAATTGAATTTGTTCTCATTTTTTTAATTGTTAAGTAAAAAGTCCAACACTTTCTTGTGTTAAACATGCAGCAAAGAAATGAAAAGTATTTATAAATCACTATAGGGTTTACCC
>JALYPI010000052.1 GCA_030856445.1 Bacteroidota bacterium | reverse complement strand
ACATTACCCTTGACTAACATCAGGACACTTTTTTGCAGGAAAAGACCTGGCTCCACAACATAAATATCCTTTTTACCCATACCTCCTGGCTTTCCAGATGCATAATAACCTCTTTTTCCATCAGCAGTTAATACATAATAGATATCATGATCGGCAGTATTAATAGGGTAACCTAAGTTTTGAGGTTTTGACCACTTTTTTTGTTTATCCAGTTCTGTTACAAAAATATCAAAACCACCCATGCTGTTATGTCCCTGGGAACTGAAATGCAGAATTGCCCCATCAGGATGGATAAAAGGCGCATCCTCATCATACTTAGTATTTATTGTTGGACCAAGGTTTTGAACATTCTTCCAGCTTCCATCCTCCATTAGTTCGGCAGTATATAGATCTTTCCCCCCATAGCCTCCGGGTCTTTCACTTGAAAAATAAATCAATTTTTCATTGGAAGACAATGAAACGCTTCCTTCCCAATACTTAGAATTAATGTCACCTTTTAAATTTTCAGGTTCAGACCATACATCTCCTATGAGTTCACTCACATAAACATCTCCTTTATCTTTCATACTATACCTGTAAACAAATAGCTTTTGTCCATCATTGGAAATGGCAATACTGGCATCATGCCCCTTTCCATTTATATTTGATCCAATTGAAACCGGTTCGCTCCATATGCCATTTTCTTTATTGCTTATGAAAACATCCTCAAAAAAAGTCCCGTATTGAAAATCAGGATTTAAATTTTCATCCAAAAGACCTCCTGTAGACTTTTGTCCACGATATGTATAAATTAATACTGATTCATCAGAAGAAATTACAGGTACATATTCATCATCCTCGGTATTTACTGGAAGTCCAACATTATATATTTTTGCCTCTATAGGATTATCAATCAATTCTTTCCCATTATTACAGTTCTCAATAAGACGAAAAGTTTGATTTTTTCTTTCTGTGCTTATCTTTTCCTCAAGGTGTATGTTTAAATACGAAATTGCCTCTTCGAATTTATGATTGTAGTGCATGGCCATACCAAGAAAAAAAGAAAGATCAGTAGTATTGGGACGCTGCTCATATACCTGGGTTAAATATGTTTCAGCATTGGAATACTCATCACTCTGACTCAAAAAACATACTCCGATTTTATATTTAAGAAACAAATCATCAGGATATTTTTCCTGAAGCTTTTGATAAGAAAACAAAGCATTGCTAAACTGTCCTATGTCATAATAAAAATTAGCATCGGCCAGAATACTTTTATCTATTTTTCCTTTAATGTTTTTATTTTTAATTGGTGATGTTCCTGCTGCAAAACATATATGGGAAAAAAGAAAAATTAAGCAGGTAATTAATAGTTTTAACCTGTTCATGATTTAATGATTAGAATTCAAAGATAAATTTTCTTTTATAATAAAGAAATATAAAATCAATGGAATACCATGAAAACAATACTAATTTTAAATTGTAAAGTGGGAAAAATTAAATTTTTGAGAAAGATTTATAAAAGTCTCTATAAGAGAATTTTATAAAAGTGGGAGATTAATTATAATATGTAATATAATATAAATAGAGAATTAAAAATATATTTTAATTGCTTTACTATTTTTGATTTTAACGTTTCAGGCAAGCCTTACATTATCCTTTAAACTTATAATAGTTTTCATGTTTTCCTCACTCATTGGTTTATCCATAGTCATTACAACATTTTTAAACCTTAATGCCTCATTAATTACCCCCGGATAATATTCAAGCAAGGCACTTAATATAAATACTTTAATATTTTTTGTTTGTTTTTCAGGGAGCTTTCCAAATTTTTGGAGGAATTTTATAAGGTCATTAGATAAAAAATCAATAACAATTATATCCACAGGATTTTCCATTTTATTAATCAAAGTAATGGCAGAATTAATGTTTTTCCTGGTGTAAACATCTTTTGCCACTTTTTTTAAAAAAAACATTTTACTGCAAATAAACAAATCAGTAATTTCAGGATCAATTATAAGAGCTGAATTATAATGAAATTTCTCGTTCTGCTTTGTCATGTCCATAAATTTAGAATCAGAGGAGAAATAAAGATTCTCCTCTGATTGAAAAATATTGGTTAATTACTTTTTTCACACTTAAATGTTATAAATCATTTTAATATTTAAACTGCGTTTCTTCACAAGGAACAATTGAATTTCCCTCAATAAGTACATTAATTGCTATCATTTTAGGTTGTTAATGTAATGTTAATTTTTATTTTAAATCTGAACATCCTCATAACCCACTCCTCCACCATCCTTCACATACACAATTGTTTGGTAATCGTTTTGAGTAGTCACTATCCTATCAAAACTTCCCCTTTTATAATATTCTATATGAAACACTTCATAACCATAATTATTTAAATAGTATGCCACTTCAGCATCTGACATATCCCCTTCTTCCAATTCTAAATACAAAATATTATTTTCAACTACAGGAATAGGGACTTGTATAGTTGAAAACCCCGTATTCACATTAATTAGACAAAAAAACAAAAATGCTATTAATGTAAATGCATTAACTTTTACTTGATTATTTTTTGTAACTTTCTGTAATGTTTTCATAGTTTGTGTCCTCCTGTTATTTTTTAAATTGTTAGTGTAAGAATTTAAGCAAAATAACAGGATAGTTTTCATACTTTTTCGGACAAAAAACCACAAACCTGACAGGTAAACAATACTTTTTTTTTAAAAAAAAGCAACAAAAAAAAGGTTAAACACCATTATTACCAAGAACTACATATAAATAATATTTATATTTTTGCTGACACGTAAACAGTACAAATTCATTTTTTTAGTTGTATTAAGGCTGCAAATGAACAAATTGAATTTGAAATATTTTCGGACAAAAAATGATTTTCCTGACACGTAAATAATATATTTCACTATACTAACAAAGACAAAAGCACTGCAATTACTGGTTAATAATAGATTATAACCATAAAAATAACTGACAGGTAAACAGGAAAAAAAATAGAATTTAAACTCCTAAAAAAATTTGAAATCACTCTATTTATTAATTCATAGCTTAAGCAGAAAAGAAATTACTATTGTAAGAAATACTTTACAATATTTATATTCACGCCCTCATTTTGCGGGATCAAATACAATAGATTTATTTGAAATACTATTGAGAAGAAAAAAACTTCCAAATGCTGATCTAATTTCAAGTCGTTTTTTTAACAAACCCTATGACAATGCTCTGGAAAAATTATGTTCAAGATTAAGAAATAAAATTTTAGACATATTAATTTCCGAAGCTAATATTGAAAATCATCCTTTTGAGCAACTAGATTTCTTTGCAATTAAAATAAGAAAGAAATTAGTTCAGTTTTATCAATTACTTTTTACTAAAGGAAACGGAGACCCCACAGCTCATTCCTTGTTGAGTGAAATCATTACTCTTTCTAAAAAATATGAAAGCTATTCACCTTTAATAGAAGCCTTGAGAGCAAGCAAGTATTTTAAAGGATTTATTAATGGAGTTATGGAACATAAAAAAGTAGATGAGCAAATAATCCATTATGAATATTGCAGTCATCGTGTTAATAAGGCAATTGACTTTTATTATAAATTGATTACTAACGAAGAGTATCAAGGTTCAGTAAATAAAAACCATACCCAATTGTATCTTAAAAATGCTATTAAAGAACTGAAAGGTGATTATATAAAAACACAATCAGCAATAATAAACTATTACCTCAACATCCTTCAGCTTTTTTATTTTATTAATGAAGCTAATTATAACAAGTCATTAAAAATCTGCAATGAACTGTTCGATATATTAAATGAAAACAAGTCTGTTTATAGAATTAATAGAAAAGCTTTTGTTTTTGGAAATCTTGCCCAGTGTGATATTTATTTGGGTAATTTCAGTTCTGCAATAGATAATGCCCAAAATGCCCAAAAATTAATTTCGCAAAAGAGCATTAATTTTTTTATTTCTAAAGAAGTAGAGTTTCATGCATTATTTTATGATAAAAGAACAAAAGAATCTAAAATCCTTATAGAGGAAATTATTCAAAAAAATGACAATGGCAGTGATGAATTCAGGCTAGCTAAATATCAGTTTTTTTATGCCAATGTTTTTTTTCAGCATGGTAATTATAAAAAGGCACTGAACATACTGAACAAAAATACAGAACTCTCAAAAGATAAGCCTGGGTGGGACATCTCCTTAAGAATTTTAAAAATTATGTGCATGATTGAATTGGAACAGCATGATCAGGTATTATTACAGATTGAAAGTTTAAGAAAACATATTAAAAGACACTCCTTATTGGAAACTGGCAAAAGAAATGCCGTGATTCTTAAAATCCTTAATGCATTAGAGAGAAAAGAATTTGATTTTAAGAATCCATTAATTAGAGAAAAAGTAAATCTCTTAGCCGGGGATGATAAAAGATATTGTTGGGAGTATATGACTCCTGAACTTATACCTTTCCATGAATGGTTTTTAAGTAAGGTAAAATAAAATTTTTTTTATTTAAATCGTCATTAAGCATATACCAATCTCATACATTAATCAGAAAGTATTATTTAACTTTATCTGCATCCTTAAAACCAATTATCTTTTTTATATTCCCCATGTCCATTGGCTTATCCAATGCCATTACAACATTTTTAAATTTTAAAGCTTGCTCTATTTCTTTTGGATAAAAATCAGAAACTGCACTTAAAATGGAAATCTTTGTGTTCTTAGTGTTTTCCGCAGAATGCATTTCAAGTTTTCCAAGAAAATTCAAAAGCTCATTGTTTAAGGAAATAAAATCAATAACAATAATATCAAATGGATTTGGTAAAGTTTCAATAAGCTGTATTGCTGAATCTATTGTTTTTCTGGTATATATTTCAGTTGCGATGTTCATTAATAAAAACATTCTACTGCAAATAAATAAATCGGTATCTTCTCTATCAATAATTAAGGCTGAATTAAAACAAGTCAAATTCTGATTTTGTACCATTTGTTAGCTGGATAGATATTTTTCCGCAAAATAAATGATGAATTTTTATTTTTTTATGGACAAAAACATTGCATTCAGGACACTCGTTTACGCCTATTACAAAAAATTTAATTTTTTATTTATCAGGATTAGAAATAGTTACAAAAAAATAGGAGCTTTTTTTAATACTGCCTAAAACTGTACTTGAATCCTATTAGGCCTAAGTTTTGTTTAAAAAATCAAGGTAATAGGTTTTATTCCCTGTTTTTGATTTTAATTTAAAAGAGAATGAAATCAATAAATCTAATTTGTAAACCTTACATTTCTTAAGTTCATTAAATAGCATGATTGAATTTAAGGAAGCATATTAAAAAATCAATCCATATACTCCCATGCACTTTTATAACTCTCAATAGTTTCAATATAAGTTAAAAAGTCATTATAAAAGCTGTTATAAGCTAAAGTTGCACTATCTCCAATTACAACAAGCTTTTTCTTTGCCCGGGTAAGAGCTACATTCATTCTTCTTATATCATTTAAAAACCCTATTTCTCCGGTATCATTTGATCTTACCAAACTTATGTAAATAATATCCTTTTCTCTTCCCTGGAAACCATCTACAGTCTTTACAACAATATTAGACAGATGTTGATTTAAATATTCATGTTCCAATAGTTCATCATTAATAAATTGCACCTGTTCTTTATAGGGAGAAATAATGCCAATGGATATTGTTTTTTTATTTTTTTCATAATATTGCTCAAGCAACCTAGCAAGATGCTTAAGGAGTAAACGAGCTTCTTCGGGATTGGAAAAACTTAAAGTTTCGGAATTTAACACCTCTGAATATCCACAACCAGCAGTATCGATAAATTCTAATGCGGTATTAAGAGAAGGATGATCACTTCCTGCTTCCAAAAGACCATTTTTAACTAAATCATCAGCAATAAGTTCCCCATGATAAAATTTCTGATTGGAAAAGCCCATTATATTTTCATGCATTCTATATTGCACTTTAAGCATTACTGCTACATCTTGAATGGCAATTGTTTTTTCAAATAAAGTCGTACTCAGTCCACCAGTTTCTGCTTTTTTTGATTTAACTGTTGGTGGCAATTGAAAATGATCACCGGCAAAAATCACTCTGTTTGATCTTGAAATAGGAATCCAGCAAGCAGGTTCCAAAGCTTGTGCAGCTTCATCAATAAAAACAGTATCAAATATTTTATCCCTTAAGTATCTTCCTGCAGAAACTACAGGAGTACAGGCAATAACCTGAGCCTTATCAAACTGACCTGAAATTATATATTCCTCTAATGCCCTTGCTTCCTTTAAAATCTCTTTGGCTTCTTGTCGCAGCATGTTTCTCTGGTTTCTTTCTGCTTTACCAAAACTACGCTTGTATTTTGATGCCATACTTTTGTACTCTTCGGCTTGTTTGCGGTATTCTTTTATATCTTTAAAAGAGGGATCAGCTGCTACTTTTGCATCAAGGGTGTTTTTTAGCAAATTTTCTGAAACCCTGATTGGATTTCCAAGTCTTAAAACATTAATTCCTTTCTCAGCTAATTTCTCTGTCATAAGATCTACAGCCAAATTACTGGGACTGCAAACTAATATTTGCTTTTCAGTTTTCAACGTTTGAATTATTGCCTGAACCAGGGTTGTAGTTTTACCAGTTCCAGGAGGTCCGTGAACGATGGCAATGTCACGAGCTGCTACTATTTTTTTTACTGCCTGATTTTGAGAATCATTTAAAGATTCGATTTTTATATCTTCCTCTTTATTAAAAGAAGCTTTTTTTGTACCATATAAAATCTCTCTAAGTTCAGCCAGTCGGTTGTTTTCTGCAAGAACCACCTTTTTTAATGCAATTTGCATTTCCCGATAACTGTTCTCATCAAACAGCAAATTAATTCCCAATTTCCCCTCTGTGGCCCAATCTGGTAGGTCATCAGTAGTAAGGGCTAGTTTGAGCCTGTTTTTACTGACACTTTTAATTATTCCACTTATTGATTCTTTGGAATAAGCTTCATTGGAGGTAAATAATTCAGCGTTTTTTCCTGCCTGCATTTGATGCGACTCATCCACTCCTGAGGTTCTCTCTACCTCAACAATTAAATATTCGCCTAATCCTATATCTGTTGTTGTAATTTTAATTGGATACCAGGTAAGACCGTTTTCTCTTCTTTGAGTCAAACTACTTCTTAAAAATTTTTCCTGGTACTGCCGAAAATCCTCTTCTTTTTCAATTAAAAGTAGTTCCTGCAGCTTAAATAATGCTTCTATTGTTTCCTTACTCATTTCAGGCTTAAAGTTAAGAGTTATAATGGAATTTTAAAAAGAGAATATGTTTTTACTTATTCTAATAAATTACTTCTTGCCAAGGAAATCTCTGTGTAACTTCTGGGCTTCACATAAGGAGTGGTTCGGAATAAATTCAAAGTTATGGGAATGGTTAATGACTTCACGCAAAGGCGCAAAGCTCGCAAAGAAAAAGATAATATTATTAAAAAATTCAGGGAATCTCTGTGGTTCTCTATGCCTTTTTAATGTTTCTCTGTGAAATATTATGACTATGTAATTTATTCAGAAATTTAATTTTAATTACAAAAAGATTAAAGGGAGTATTACGGCATGAGATTCCTTTGCTGGGCGTAGTTTTAACTACGACCGAAATATTAGGTAGCTTTCAACTACACTTGCAGCAAACCAATATACTATCTCATCCGCTCTTGCAAATACCAGAAAGGATTTTTTTATAACCTTAATTTTGATGCTTTGGTTTTGTTACACAGATAATCTTTGTTTAACAAACTAGCACCATACAAATCCATCGAAAGCTTAATCAAAACAGTATATCAAAAATCCATAAAACTAGAAAACAAAACAATTTATAATGTATCTTTGCCAAATGGCAGAATTAGGAAAATTTAACGAGCTGGAAGTACTTCGAGAAGTGGATTTCGGATTTTATTTGGATAATGGTGAAGAAGGTATTTTACTTCCGGGAAAATATGCTCCTGAGGGCTTAAAACCTGGTGATTTTATAAATGTATTTATTTATCGGGACTCTGAGGATAGAATAATTGCCACTACTCTTAAACCTCATGCAACAGCAGGAGAGTTTGCGTCCCTTAAAGTTGTTGATACTTCCACAGCAGGAGCCTTTTTGGAATGGGGAGTTGAAAAAGATTTGCTTGTGCCTTTTAGTGAGCAGCGTAAAAAAATGGAGCTCGGCAGGAAATATGTAGTCGCTGTATACATTGACAATTTAACCAATAGAATAACCGGTTCAGCTAAAGTTGAAAAACATCTTCAAGTAAAAAATGTGTACCTTGAAGATGGCGATCCTGCTGATATTCTGGTATATGAAATGACCGATTTGGGTTTCAAAGCAATTGTAAACAACCGCTATCAAGGACTATTATATAAAAATGAAGTTTTTGAAAAGATAAACGTAGGCGATAGATTAAAGGGCTGGGTAAAGAAAGTGCGCGAGGACAATAAAATAGACCTTTCTCTTGAAAAATCAGGCCTGGAAAAAATTGATACAGATAGTGAAAAACTGCTTAATATATTAAAATCCAATAATGGTTTTTTACCAATCACAGACAACAGCAGCCCCGAAGAAATTAAAGAATCGGCTGGAATGAGCAAAAAAGCATTTAAAAGAGCTGTAGGAAAACTCTATAAAGGAAAAATAATTACCCTGGAAGACAAAGGTATTAGCCTTAACAGGGAATCTGTTTCTAAATAATAATTAGAGTAATACTAATTATCAATAGCTAAATATACATACAAGCATATTCAAACCTAGTTTATAGAAATACCATTAGTTTATCCTTATAAATTAGGGATTTCTTTAGCATTCCTCCAATTTGGATAATTAAAAAGTTATCTCAAAGTAGTTATCAGTTCCATTTTAACTCCTGATAAGGCTTTGGAAACAATACAATTATTTTTAGCATTTTCTGCATATTTCAAAAATTCTTCTTTATTAATTCCTTGAACTGCTGCCTCACAAGTAACAACAATTTTAGAAATTGCAAAACCATTTTCTTTTTTTTCTAAATGAACACTATCAGTAGTATGTATTCTATCTACCGAATATCCATCTAAAGATAACTTATTGGCTAGTTCCATTGAAAAACAGGCAGCATGGGCTGTTCCTAATAATTCTTCAGGGTTGGTTCCTATTCCATCCTCAAAACGAGAAACAAATGAATATTCTGCATTATTAATTACTCCGTCTGTAGTGATTTTCCCTAAACCATTTTTAAGATCACCTGACCACTGCGCACTTGCTTTACGTTTTATCATATTTAATTATTTATTGAAAAAAAAAAAAAACTAAGATCTAACAGAATCGTTAAACTCTTTATTAAAGTTAAAAAATAATTGGGAATTACACTATATGGCAAATTAAGGAGAAGTAATGTAGCGCCAGGTGAGCAATTTTGTTCAAACAGCTTTTTTTCTGTAAATAACAGGGCGTAAAGCTTTATTTCAGAAAGGACAAATACTTTTAAGGGAAAGTAAGCTCAGCAATTTTCATTGCTTTTTCAAATTCTGTTTGATTAATTCCGGTTTCAACATTGCTAGACTTAAAAAACTCCAACAATCTTTCTGTTGGCATATTCCCGGTTAAATCATCCTTTGCCATTGGGCAGCCTCCATATCCTTTTATGGCAGAATCAAATCTTTTGCATCCATTGTTAAAAGCTGCTTCAACCTTTTCTTTCCAGGTTTCAGGTGTGGTATGAAGATGAGCTCCAATTTCAATATCTTTAAATTCAGGAATAAGAGCTGAAAAAAGATAAGAAATACTGGAAGATTCAGCTACTCCAATGGTATCAGAAAGAGCAATAATTTTCACCCCCATGTCAGCAATTTTCTTTGTCCAGTCAATTACTATTTCACTGTTCCACTTATCACCATAAGGGTTTCCAAAGGCCATGGAAATATAAATAACCAGTTGCTTATTTTGTTTTATACAAAGCTTTTGTATCTCCTCCACCCTATTTAAGGATTCAGCAATTGAGGAATTGGCATTGCGCTGCTGGAAAGTTTCAGAAATGGAAAAAGGAAATCCAAGATAAGTTATTTCATCAAAATCTGCTGCCTGTTGCGCACCTCTTAAATTAGCCACAATGGCCAGGAGTTTTGAACTGCTTGAAGAAAGATCCAACATTTTAAGCACCTGCTCAGTGTCCTGCATTTGAGGGATAGCTTTTGGAGAAACAAAACTTCCAAAATCAATGGTATGAAATCCAACTTTGAGCAATTGGTTTATATATGCCGCTTTTTTTTCGGTTGGAATAAATTCTTTGATGCCTTGCATAGCATCCCTAGGACATTCTATTAAATTCATCCGCTTATTTTTTCTGGTTTAAAATTCCCTGATTGATCTTTTTGATCAAAATGGGCCCTTGATAAATAAATCCTGTATAAATTTGGATAAGACTTGCTCCTGCTTTTATTTTTTCAATTGCATCCTCAGCACTGTTTATACCACCAACTCCAATAATAGGGAAAGCATTACCTGATTTTTCTGAAAGATACCTGATAACTTCTGTCGACCTCTCCTTTACAGGTTTACCACTCAGTCCACCCGCTCCTATATTATTTACAATAGTTTTATCCGTTTTAAGATTACTCCTGTCAATGGTAGTATTGGTAGCTATTACACCATCTGTATTGGTTTCTTTTACAATTTCTATTATATCATCTAATTGCTCATTGGTAAGATCCGGAGCTATTTTAAGCAGTATTGGTTTAGGCTGTGGTTTATTATCACTTGCTTTTTTAACTTGCATTAAAATATCAGTTAATGGCCCTTTATCCTGCAAAGCTCTTAATCCTGGAGTATTGGGTGAACTCACATTAACTACAAAATAATCCACCACTTCATATAAGGCTTCAAAACATTTAAGGTAATCATTAACTGCTTCTTCATTTGAAGTGTCTTTATTTTTACCAATATTTCCCCCTATAATTATTCCAGGCATTTTTTTTCTCAGACGTTCAGCAGCTTTTTCTGCCCCGTCATTATTAAAACCCATTCTGTTTATTAATGCACTATCATCAGGCAAACGAAAAAGCCTGGGTTTAGGATTGCCTGGTTGAGGCTTTGGAGTAACAGTGCCTATTTCAATAAAACCAAAACCAAAACAAGAAAGCTCATTGAAAATCTTTCCATCTTTATCAAACCCAGCTGCAAGTCCCACAGGGTTGGGGAAGGTAATTCCAAAAAGTTTTCTTTCCAGATTTTTATCCTTGATTAGAAATTTACTTTTTGCTATTGATCGCATTCCAGGAATCGAAAAAATGGTTTGCAATGCCCCGGAAATAATATGATGAATAGTTTCCGGATCAAATAAGAACAATATGGGTTTTATTAATTTTTTATACATTATCTTAGAGTATGTTCTTTCATTCAATTTTAAATATTTCCTATTTTAGGCACTATAACTTATGGAAATAATACAGCTTATAAAAGGCAAAATTAGAAGAAAGAAGAGTCTTTCATATTAGTTATGAAAAAATATTTAATTTAAATTATAAAAAACAATAACTTTAAACGACAGAATCATAATTAAAGCAATGCTAAGTAAATTTTCTCCAAAAGCTGTAATTCATATTTTTGATAAAGATACTATTAGTCATCTTCGCATTCCATTTTCTGTTTACCTTTTTCCCATTTATCTATTCAGCCTTAGCATGGCAAAAAACATAAACTGGGCAAGTGCTATAATCATTTTCATTTGTTTACACCTGTTTATATATCCCGGAAGCAATAGTTATAACAGTTATATGGATAAGGACGAGGGCAGCATAGGTGGCTTAAAAAAACCTCCCCCTGCCACACGTAAAATTTATTTTGCAAGTATTATATTTGATATTTTTGGTTTATTGCTTTCTCTTTTTATTGGGTTTGATCTTTTTTTAGCTGTACTTATTTATATCACTGTTTCCAAATTATACAGCTGGGATAAAAGCCGTTTAAAAAAATATGGAATACTTTCCTGGATGGTTGTTCTTATTTTCCAGGGAGGATATACTTACTTTTTGGTTAATTATTTTTCCAGTCCGGGCAATCAAGGTTGGTTTAATAATTATAATATTTCGGCCATGCTTATTGCTTCTTTATTTGTAGGAGCTTATTATCCACTTTCACAAATTTACCAGCATAAAGAAGACATTAAAAGAGGAGATAAAACCATTAGCAGTATGTTGGGAATAAAAGGAACTTTTATTTTAAGCTTTTTGCTTTTTGCAGGGGTTAACATCTTGCTTTTGCTTTTCTTTATTTCGTTTTATAACATTTTCTACTATTTCTTGTTTTTTCTTTTTCTTTCCCCCGTAGCTACTTATTTTATTAAGTGGATGAATGACTCTATTAAAGATTCACGAAATGCAAATTACGACCGAACAATGAAAATGAATACTATTTCTGCTTTTTGCATGTCTGCCTGTTTTCTGATTATGATGATAGCTTCTAATCTATAGTTAATTCAGGAGCTAAATCAATATAATCTGTAATAAAAGGCTGAGTAATAGAATGTGGAAAACCTTAGGTGGGAAAAAGCAGTGTACTAGTTTAACGAAGAATAAATACAGATTTATCCTGTTGTCCCGATGAGAT
>JALYPI010000045.1 GCA_030856445.1 Bacteroidota bacterium | reverse complement strand
TGATCATAAAGTCAATAAATTACATGAGCTCTTTCCGCAAAACCTTCAATTACAAGAGAATAAATTCAATTAGATTAGTTGCTTTATGGCTAGGGTGTAGTTGCCCGGGGGGATACACTGTATTGAATTCAATTCATGCTATGAGAATGACTTTTCAACAAGATGAATACCAAGCCATACATAAGCAGAGGCGAAAATCAGAAGAACATTTTGAAAAATATTAAACATAAAAAAAGCCGGAAGCTAATGCTCCCGGCTTTTTTATGCAAATTAAACAGCTTATTTTGTTACTACTATTTTCTTGTGAATTGGCATGTTGCCTTCCATTCCAATTAAATAATAAATACCAGTAGATAATTCAGTTATTTCTGCTTTGAAGTTATTCTCAACATTTACTCTAACTACCTGTACCGTTTGGCCTAAAGCGTTAACTAAAGTATACTCACTCTTTTTGTCAGTAGAAATTACAAAATTTCCATTGTTTGGATTAGGGTATACTTTAATAGCATCTGCAGAATCATGATTTTCGATTCCTACACCTGTAACTGCAAGGCAAGATGTTGTGTCGGTACAGCCAGATAATGTAATTATAGCAGCATACGAACCATTGCTCATTGCTGTGAAAATTTGACTGTTTTCTCCTGTAATAATTGAATTATCGTTACAATCAAGCCATTGATAAGAAGCTCCCCCTTGCGATGCGATTATAGTTACATTGCTAGTTAGAGCAAGGCTTAAATCTAATGGTTCAGTAATAGTAACACTGGTAACTGAAGCCCAGTTATTATTATCTAAAACAGTTACAGTATAAGTGCCAGGGGCAAGACCTGTAACAGTTTGGGTAGTTGGTCCATGAGACCACTCAAAACTAAAAGGCCAGTCACCACCTGTTGAAAAGGCTGTTGCCATTCCATCATTTGCACCATTACAACTAGGCTGGGTTGCAGAAGCATGAGCAATTGTAAGATTAACCACTACCTGCACAGAATCCGTGTATGATCCACATACTGAATTAAAATTGGCAATATATGTATAGGTACCGTTAGCAGTATAAGGTCCAACATTGGTCATGGTTAAAGTATCAATTACATTTCCCATATGCGACCAGGTAAATCCTGTAAGTCCTTGTGAAATTGGCAAGGTAACATTTGAATTTAACACATTTGGATTTTGTGGTGAAGTCGAAGAATTAACCCAGTTAGTTGCCGTTTTATCATAAGCTCCCTCAAGACGGTTACCTGAAGTTGAAGATCCTATAGGAGTATTTCCTGACCAATCAGCAGCAGTAACATTTGCAGCTGCAGGGAAACTGTAGGTCCCATATCCAACTGCATCAATAATATTACCTTGTGCACCTTTTAAAATTCGGCCTGTAGCACCACCAGAACTAAAGGATCCTGTATATGACCCATTTCCATGATAATAAAAGCTGGAAGGGGCTGGAACACTGGAATTAAGTTCGCCTACTGCAATAACTGCTGTGCCATTTGGACTCAAAACAGTACCTGGAACAAAAGTATATGTGCTCACCATTGCACTTGCATCCCACTGTTCAAGAGTAATGCCTTCTAAATCTGAATTTGGAACACCTGTAATCTCAATATAATCATCAGCTAAAAGATAAGAAGGCCATCCCCCTGCTGGAGTACCAGTTGCAGTTTTAAACTGACATATTTCACTTATAAAAAATGCTCCTCCTGGAAAAAGCGGAGAATATGCATTTAAATTAATACTATCATTAGGACTTGTTATGGTAGTAAAAATAGGACTTACAGATAAAATCTCTTGTACTTGTAGCTCAAAAGGAGTTGCCAAAGTATCATTCAAAGCAAGTTCGTTTACAGCGTTTGCCTGAATATATGCATTTAAGGTATACATTCCCGGCATAGAGGTATTTGCTGTGAAAGCTTCAATATTCATGCTTGCTCCTTGATTAAGTGTACCCGTGTTAAGAACAATTGTACCATTAGAATTAACAGGACCAGTAACAGACCATACTGCAGTTAATGGATCAATACTGAAATCAACAGTTGAACCTATAATGTTTTTTATCACTATAACTACCGTGTCATTTGTATTATAACAAGGGAAGTTTTTGTCTATAAATGCATTTTCCAGTCCAATATCACCATTAACAGGAACAAATTCATAAGCTCCTATGTCTGGAGTTGTTGCACTTCTTGGATTTCCCAAAATGTCCTCTGTAATTATAGCTAAAGGTGCGGCTACATTATTTAATGTGACTCCTAAAGGCATCAAATTAGTAACTGAAAGGTATAAAGGATCTCCTGAAACAGAATTTAAATCATTGCCTGCAGGAGAATTAATAGCTTGAAGATCTGTTATACTTGTCCTGTTTGCTCCATCATAATAAACAAAATTAGAACCTGCACTGTAATAGTTGTTATGGTCTATTTCTTCAATACTTACAGCACCGGTAACATACATGGCATAACCAGTACCTGTTGCTGAATAAACCAAAGAGTTGTTTTTTATCCTAATGTTGGTAGGAGTAGAAATTCTTAGGTTTATTGCTGCGTT
>JALYPI010000031.1 GCA_030856445.1 Bacteroidota bacterium | reverse complement strand
AAAGCTTATTTACTGCCCTATCCGGTATCACTGCCGCTATAGTTGGAGTTATACTTAATCTAGGGATTTGGTTTTTCTTAAATACAATCTTTACTGAAATTAGTGAACAATTTTTTGGTCCACTTCGATTATACATTCCAAATTTCAACACCATTGATTGGGCAAGTTTTTTTTTAGCACTTATTGCTTTATTTACCTACTTTAAATTAAAACTAAGTATGTTAAAAGTTATTGGAATTAATATAATACTTGGTGTTATATGGTGGGTTACTTTTGGATAAAGAATAAGAAAAAGAATTATTTAAAGTTTTTTATTTTAGCTGAAAAAATCCTAGCTTTAAATGTAACTTTGTTAAGTTGTATAAAACGTAATATTTAAATAAAAATCGGTGGTAAGTGTTTTTTTGAAAAGTAAAAAACTTTTTTTAATATTTATATTGTTTTCAGCTTTTCCAGTTACAGCACAAAATAAATATACTATAAGTGGATATGTTAAAGAAGATAAATCCGGAGAGTATTTAACCGGGGCGAATGTCTATATAAAGGAATCATTAAAAGGTACTACTACCAATCAATATGGTTTTTACTCCCTTACTATTGAAAAAGGAGAATATACACTCATTGCCTCCTATCTTGGTTTTGAAGATTATTCATCCCCTTTAATTTTAAATGATAACAAAAGAATAAACATAGCTCTTTCAAGTAAGTCTTTACTTGGAAAAGAGGTTGTAATAACAGGAGAAAGGGAGGATAAAAATATTCAAAGTACGGATATGGGCCGAATTGAAATGGATGTGGAGATGATAAAAACATTGCCCGCATTTATGGGTGAGGTAGACCTTATGAAAGCACTGCAGCTTTTGCCCGGAATACAATCAGCCGGAGAAGGAAATTCTGGTTTTTATGTTCGAGGAGGTGGTCCAGATCAAAATTTAATTTTACTTGACGAAGCTGTAGTGTACAATCCTTCACATCTTTTTGGTTTTTTTTCTGTTTTTAATTCTGATGCAGTTAAAAACATAGAACTGATTAAAGGCGGAATGCCTGCAAATTATGGAGGAAGGCTTGCTTCGGTAATTGATGTTAGCATGAAGGAAGGCAATAGTAAAAAGTTTCAGGTTGATGGTGGTTTAGGACTTATCTCTTCCAGACTAACTGTTCAGGGACCAATTAAAAAAGATACATCCTCTTTTATTATTTCTGGTAGAAGGACCTATATAGACGTACTTGCTGAACCATTCATTAAAGATTCCTCTCCATTTAAAGGTTCTGGTTATTATTTTTATGATTTAAACGGTAAAATTAATTACAGAATTTCTGATAAAGACAGATTGTTTTTAAGCGGTTACTTTGGCCGGGATGTATTTTCCTATAGAAACAAAAATTCAGGATTTAATGTTGACATTCCCTGGGGAAACACTACTACTTCAGCTCGTTGGAACCACTTATTCAATGATAAATTATTCATGAATGCAACAGCTATATTCAGTGATTATCAATTTGAATTCCAAGCAATGCAATCTGATTTTGAATTTAAATTATTCTCTGGTATTCGTGACTGGAATGGGAAAGTAGATTTTAACTGGTTTCCCAGCATCAGGCACAATGTCAAATTTGGAGCAAATTATATAAACCATACATTTACTCCAAGCAATGCCACAGCAAAACAAGGAGATGTTGTATTCGATACCGGAGATATTACCCGTTTATATGCACATGAAGCTGCAATTTATATTACAGATGAATTTACTATAACAGATAAACTTTCTGTAAATGCAGGAATTAGATACTCGATTTTCAGGCAAGTTGGACCTTTTGACAGGTATGTTAAAGATGAAAGAGGCACTACCACTGATACCATTTTTTTTAAACCAGGAGAAAAGGTAATTAATTATGGAGGACCTGAACCAAGACTTGCAGTACGCTATGCTTTAAACCAACGCTCATCTCTAAAAGCATCTTATACACGCAACTATCAATATATTCATTTAGCTTCCTTGTCTGCTGTTTCACTTCCTACTGATGTCTGGGTTCCCAGCACTTCCCTGGTTAGGCCTCAACTAGGTACTCAATATGCTATTGGATATTTTAGAAACTTTTTTGATAATACTTTTGAAACTTCTGTTGAGCTCTATTATAAGGAGATGAAAAATCAGGTTGAATACAAGGAGGGGCATCTTCCAGAAAATGATATGTTCGATAACCCTGATCAAGGATTGACTTTTGGTGATGGAAAATCTTATGGTTCGGAGTTTTTCATTAAAAAACGTACAGGCAAATTCCATGGCTGGATAGGCTATACTCTATCACGGACCACAAGAATATTTCCTGAAATCAACCAGGGAAAAGAGTTTTATGCAAAATTTGATCGCAGACATGATCTTTCAGTAGTCCTTATTTATGATTTAAATACAAAATGGACCTTTTCCACCATTTTTATTTATGGAACTGGAAATGCAATTACCCTCCCTGTAACAAGATATTCTATTGAAGGTCATCTTATTAATGAATACGGGCCAAGGAATTCTTTTAGAATGCCTGCTTATCACAGAGCTGACATTTCTGTTACTTATACAGCAAAGAGAGAAGGGAAATTTCGTTCTAGTTGGAATTTCTCCATTTTTAACGTGTATAACAGATACAATCCTTATTTTATTTATTTTGACAATGAAGGAGATATTTCAAAAGGTAACCTGCAAGTGAAAGCAATACAGGTTTCTCTTTTTCCTATACTCCCTTCTGTAACCTGGAACTTTAGCTTTTAATGAAAAAGATATATCTAATTAATTTACTGTTATTCTCATTGCTTTTGATATTTTCATCTTGTGAAAAGGAAATAACAATTGATATTCCTCAGACTGAACCAAAATTGGTTGTAGAAGGATTTATTGAGCCAGGAATGCCACCTGTTGTATTATTATCAAATAGTATAGGTTATTTCGCCCCTACTGATATTGTATCACTGCAAAACATGTTAGTAAAAGATGCTGATGTTTCCATTTCTCTTGGGGGAGAAGAATATCCGCTTACCCTGGTTTGTGTTAATGAACTTCCGGATTCTATTCTGCCACATGTTTCAAATTTAACTGGATTGACAGTTCAGCAGCTTGTTCTTTTTAATTATTGTTTTTACACAAGTATAAATCCAGCTATTTGGGGTAAGGTAAATGAAACATACATCTTATCAATAAACTATAAGGAAAAAAATTATAAATCTACTACAAGAATTCCCCCTATAGTTCTACTTGATAGTATTTGGTTTAAGAAAAAAAATAACGAGAGCAGTTTAGGTATTATCTGGGGTAAATTAAGTGATCCTAATGGTTATAATGCTTATCGCATTTTTACTAAAAGACTTGGAAGGGATGATAAATACACCCCTATTTGGGGTTCTGTTTTTGAAGATAAATTTTTTGATGGCCAAACATTTGATTTTTACTTTTATAGGGGAATAAGTGCAAATTCAGATGACCCTTCCGATAATAACTCAGAAAGAGCATATTATAAAGAAGGAGATACTATTGTAGTAAAATACTGCTCCATAGATGCTGATGTATATCGTTTTATAAGAGATATAGAAACGGAAATTTCTAACAATGGAAACCCTTTTGCTTCACCCACTACAATTAAATCAAATATCTCAGGTAATGCATTGGGATATTGGGGAGGCTATGGTGCCGTTTATGACACTATCGTTGCCTTTGAATAGTTGGTGAATATCTGTTTTTGCTTAGTATAAGTATTTAACCTTTAGTTTAATCCTTGCTAAAAAATCATATTAGTCTTGACAAGAATGGTAAGGACATTCTTTACTTTCTCATTTAATCTTATTACCCCATCACTTTATTAATTCTTTTGTTTCCATTCCTTGATAAAAATATTCCGGGAGATTCAATTGTAGATAACTTGTTAAAATAAAAATAATCTAAAATCATCAATAAACACTATTTTCGTGGCCAGTTAAATTATTGCTTTTCCAATTGTAAATTAAAAAGACCAATGACAGAAGAAATAGAAAGAATCAAATGCCTTATTATAGGTTCTGGCCCTGCAGGTTATACAGCAGCTATTTATGCCGCCAGAGCAGACATGAAACCAGTTATGTATCAAGGGCTACAGCCAGGAGGACAGCTAACTATTACAACTGAAGTGGAAAATTACCCAGGTTATCCAAATGGAACACAAGGTCCTGAAATGATGGAAGACTTTAAAAAACAGGCAGAACGATTTGGTACAGATGTGCGTTGGGGAATGGTAACTGCGGTTGATTTTTTAAAAGCACCATATAAAATAACAATTGATGAAAACAAAACAGTTTTAGCCGATACTGTTATCATATCAACCGGAGCCTCAGCAAAATGGCTTGGTTTGGAATCAGAACAAAGACTAAATGGATTTGGAGTTTCAGCCTGCGCAGTTTGTGATGGTTTCTTCTTTAAAGGACAAGATGTTGCAATAGTTGGTGCAGGTGATACTGCAGCAGAAGAAGCAACATATCTTGCCAAGCTTTGTAAAAAAGTTTACATGATTGTTCGAAGAGATGAGTTCAGGGCTTCAAAAGCAATGCAATACCGTGTTTTAAACACTCCCAATATTGAAATATTATATAATTATGATACCAAAGAAATATTAGGAGGAAAAGGTGTTGATGGTGTTTTAATTACCAATAATTTAACAGGAGAGGATAAAAAATTAGATGTAACTGGTTTCTTTGTTGCAATAGGACATAAACCAAATACTGATGTATTTAGAAACTGGTTGGATATGGATGAAACTGGTTATTTATTAGTAACACCAGGAAGTACAAAAACTAAAGTTCCTGGAGTGTTTGCCTCGGGCGATGCTGCTGACAAAATATATCGTCAGGCTGTTACTGCAGCAGGTACTGGATGTATGGCTGCTTTAGATGCTGAAAGGTATTTAGCAGAAATTGGATTGCATTGAAATTAAAGATATAGCTTCTTTGAACAAATCATACAATTTAAAAATCCTCCCGATTAGCAAAACTAATTGGGAGGATTTAATATTTACAGATAAACATTCTTTTACTGTTTACCCTGAAATTACTGAAAGATTTTAGCAGGATTCAATATTTCATTAGGATCAAATAATTTCTTTATAGATTTCTGAATTTCCATACTTTTAGAATCAATGGCTAAATCCATAAATTCTTTTTGTACCCATCCTATACCATGTTCACCACTTATTGTTCCTCCCAGTTCAATAGCAAATATGAAAATTTCACGTATACCCTCTTTTAAATTAGTGTTCCAGTCATCATCACTCATATCTCCCTTTATAATGTTAACATGAAGATTTCCATCTCCGGCATGTCCATAACAAACGGATTTAAAACCATATTTTTGACCAATTTCTTTCACTGCCTTTAATAGTTTTGGCAATTCTGCACGAGGAACTACTGTATCTTCTTCCTTATAGATCGAATTGGCTTTTACTGCCTCTCCTACCCTTCTTCTTAATTTCCATAAATCATCTTTTTGAGCTGTTGATTCAGCAAAAAGAATTTCATCACATTCATAATCAAGCATAACAGCTGAAATTTCCTCAGCAGTCTTAAATAGCTGATCTGGATCATTCCCATCTACTTCCACTAAAAGATGGGCCTGTACCTGATCTTTAATAGACATGTTTACTCCCTCTACATATTTAAGTGCCCAATCAATGGCATCGCGTTCCATAAATTCCATTGCTGAAGGTATTATTCCGGCTCTAAACACCGAAGAAACCGCTTCACAAGCCTTTTCGGCACTAAAAAATGGCACAAGCATCAATACATTTTGTTTTGGTAATGGCAAAAGTTTGAATACGATCTTTGTAATAATTCCTAAAGTCCCTTCGCTACCTATAAGCAACTGAGTTAAGTTATATCCTGTTGAGTTCTTAAGTACTTTAGCTCCCATTTTAATTATTTCACCTGTTGGCAAAACAACTTCCAAAGACAAAACATAATCTCTTGTAACACCATATTTAACAGCCCTGGGCCCTCCTGCGTTTTCTGCAAGATTACCTCCTAAAAAACAACTTCCTCTACTTGATGGGTCGGGAGGATAGAAAAGCCCCTTTTCTGCAACATGTTCCTGAAAAACCTGAGTAATTACTCCGGGTTCAACAGTTGCTTGTAAATTTCGTTCATCAATTTCAATTATCTTATTAAATCTTTCCATTGATAATAAAACTCCGCCCAAAACCGGTAAAGCTCCTCCGCTTAATCCTGTTCCAGCTCCACGTGGAGTTACAGGAATTTTTTCCCTGTTGCAAATTTTCATTATTTCTGAAACTTCTAAAGTAGAACAAGGAGTAAGAACCACTTCAGGAAAAAACACCAGGTCTTCTGTCTCATCATGGCCGTATTTTTCAAAAGATTCTCTATCAAACAGAATATGCCCATTGCCCACTACGTTCCTTAATTCATCAAGTATAGCAGGGGTTATTTTTTCATATTTCATAAATACTGAAATTTAATTTAAAGCTTTTTGTAAAAATCAACAGAAAAATCAATGATAAATGTTATTTTCGGCAAATTAATCATTGCAAATTTAATCAATATGGAAAGTAAAATGAGAAAAGTTTGTTTTTTAATAGTCATTACATTAGCTCCTTTTTTATTATTTGCTCAGGGAGGTAAAAAAGACATCAAACTTGAAGAAATCTGGGCAAGTCGTACCTTTGCCTCAGAAGGTGTATATGGGATTAACTCCATGAAAGATGGATTACATTATACCACTTTAACCCATGGAGAAAACTATCAGGAAATAAATCAATACTCATATAAAACTGGAGAATTAGTTAAAAGTCTTGTTAAATCAACTGATTTAAGATTACAGGATAATTCTGAAATAATTAATATTGAGGATTATGAATTTAATGCTGATGAAAGTAAAATTCTAATTGCTACCGAAACAGAACAAATTTACAGACACTCCACCCGGTCAAACTATTTTGTTTATGATATAAAATCAAAAAAACTTTTCTCATTATCTGATAATGGCAAACAACAATATGCTACTTTTTCTCCGGAATCAAACAAAGTTGCTTTTGTAAGAGGAAATAATCTTTTTATCAAGAACCTTGGAGATGGAACAGAAAAACAAGTTACAAACGATGGAGAATTTAATAAAATTATTAATGGTTCCACCGATTGGGTATATGAAGAAGAATTTAGTTTTAATAAAGCCTTTTTCTGGTCTCCTGACGGAAATAAAATAGCATATTATAAATTCAATGAAACAGATGTAAAGGAATTTTCCATGACTATGTATGGCGATCTTTACCCATCAGAATATAAATATAAATATCCAAAAGCAGGAGAGAAAAATGCGATTGTTGAAATTCATGTTTACAGTATTGCACAAAATGAAAACATAAAAGTGGATATTGGATCTGAAAAGAATCAATACATTCCTAGAATTCAATGGACTGCTGATGCTAATATTCTTAGTATTCAACGTTTGAATAGGTTGCAAAACAAAATGGAAATATTGCATTGTAATTTCAGCCCAATAAAAGAAGCTTCATTAAAATCAAATGTAATTCATACTGAAACTAGTGATACCTATATTGATGGAAGCGATGATAAACTTTTTTATTTAAATGATAAGAAACATTTTATCTGGCTTAGCGAAAAAGATGGATACAATCATATTTACTTATATAGTACAGATGGAAAAACTGTAACACAGGTTACAAAGGGCAAATGGGATGTTACTGCTTACTATGGTATAGATGAAAAAAGCGGCACTATCTATTTTCAGTCTGCCGAAACATCTCCCCTGGAAAGAAATATCTATTCCATTAAAACTGATGGGAAGGGCAAAAGTAAATTATCATCCCAAAAAGGTTGGAATGATGCAAGTTTCAGTCTGGGTTTTAAAAACTACATCAATGAATATTCTAATGCCAACACTCCTAAGTACATTAGCCTTCATTCAGCCGATGGTAAGGAACTGAGAAAACTAAAGGATAATGCAGCCTTAAAAAGCACATTAGAAAGATATAATTTAAGTAAAAAAGAATTCTTCACTTTCACTACTTCCGAAGATGTTCAACTAAATGGTTGGATGATAAAACCATCTAATTTCGATCCCAAAAATAAATATCCTGTATTTGTTACCATATATGCTGGTCCTGGGTCACAAACTGTGAAGGATCAATTTGATGGGCCAAATTTTCTTTGGTATCAGCATTTAGCACAAAAAGGATATATCGTTATTTCAGTAGATCCAAGAGGAACAGGAGCAAGAGGTACAGCATTTAAAAACAGTACTTATATGGAACTTGGTAAATATGAAACCATTGATATGATTGAGACTGCCAAATATCTTGGATCACTTGATTTTGTAGATTCAAAAAGGATTGGTGTTCAGGGATGGAGTTATGGAGGTTACATGTCTTCTCTTTGTATAACTAAAGGAGCAGATTATTATAAAGCTGCTATTGCAGTAGCCCCTGTTTCAAACTGGCGTTTTTATGATACCATTTATACTGAAAGGTATATGAGAACTCCACAGGAAAACCCTAAGGGTTATGATGATAATTCACCAATAAATCATACTGATAAGTTAAAAGGAAAATATCTTATAATACACGGAACTGCTGATGACAATGTGCATTTTCAAAATATGGTGGAAATGACCTCTGCCCTGATAAAAAGCAACAAGCAATTTGATTCCTATATGTACCCAGATAAAAATCATGGTATTTATGGCGGTATTACCCGTTTACATCTTTTTGGTAAAATGACTGATTTTATCATCCAAAATTTATAATAATTCAAACTATCACTTAATTTAATAATTCTAAAATGGCAACTACTTCACCTATGGAAAAACAAAAGGAATTATTCGGACATCCTATTGGTTTATATGTTTTATTCTTTACCGAAATGTGGGAGCGGTTTTCCTATTATGGAATGCGTGCCATCCTTGTGTTATATTTGGTGAGTGCAACTACCGGAGGCAATGCTGGTTTAGGATGGACTTCCATGGAAGCACTTGCCCTTTATGGATGGTACACTATGCTTGTTTATGTGGTTTCCATACCAGGAGGAATATTGGCCGATAAAGTTTTGGGCCAGAAAAAAGCAGTATTAATCGGTGGAATTATATTGGTAATTGGACATGGAATACTTGCTGTGGAAACTATGTGGGCATTCTATACCGGACTAGCTTTGATTATTGCTGGTGTTGGCCTTTTAAAACCTAATATATCAACTATGGTAGGTGGCCTTTACAAAGAAGGAGACATTAGAAGGGACAAAGGTTTCACAATCTTTTATATTGGAATAAATTTAGGTGCTTTTTTGTCTAGTTTAATTGTAGGTTATATTGGTGAGAACATTGGCTGGCATTATGGATTTGGCCTTGCTGGAATTGCGATGGCTTTGGGTTTACTGGTTTATTTATGGGGGCAAAAGTACCTTCTCAATGTTGGGAATTTACTTTCAAAAGCTGAACTTGAAGAAAGTGCTTCTTTAGGCAAATTATACAAAGATTTATTCTCTTCCCCATTACAACTTATCATTTCTTTAGCTTTAATGGCATTTTCTTTATATTGGACAATAGCTGTATCCATTCCTTATGGTTTGCTTTTCATATTCCTGACTTTGGTTACTTCTATGATGCTTATGATCTACAAAGATCTTACTACCCAGGTTTTAAAGGATAGGTTTATAGTGGTATTGCTTTCTTTTATTTTAGTGATTGTATTTTGGGGAGCCTTTGAACAAGCCGGTGGACTTTTGAATATTTATGCTTCAGAAAAAACTGACCGTACTCTTTCCTTTGTTTTGCCTTTAATTGGCAATGAAGTACCTGCAACCTGGTTTCAATCTCTAAATGCATTGTTTATTATTTTATTCGGAGTGCTCATTGCTAATTTCTGGGCCAAGAGAAAATTAAAAAACAAAGAAGCCTCTTCCCTATTTAAAATGGGGATTGGAACTATAATAATGGGCTTAGGCTTTGTGTTTATGGCTTTTGCAGCAAAAGAATATGAAATAAGCGGAGCAAAATCAGCAATGTATTGGTTAGCTTTAGCTTATTTATTGCACACCATAGGGGAATTAAGTTCTTCTCCTGTTGCACTGTCCTTTATTACCAAAAATGCTCCTGTAAAATATGCTTCTTTAATGATGGGTGTTTATTTTGCAGCTTCTGGTCTAGGAAACAAAGTGGCAGGTATAATTGGAGAAGTTTCTCAGAGTGAACCTATAAAGATTGAATTAGTTGCTTCAAAGGAACTAAATGAACCTTTTTTAATGAATAAAAAGGATATAATTGAAAAGGGCGAAAAATTTAGTTTAAACACTTTGATTTACCCGGAAAACGAACAATTTACTGCTGTTGATATTGAAAGCCAACAACCTGTTTTGGATATTATAGGATTTAAGGAAATTGGAAGAAAACAGGAAATTCTGGACATATTAATAAAAAACAATGTTACTAAAGAAAATCCATATCACCTGACCTTTAATTTTGCTCAAAACAAAGAAGAGAATGCATCTTTAACACAAGCAAATTTACTTAATTATTCAGGAGTTTTCATTATAGATGAAGTTCAGACAAAAAGTGAATTCAACACTTTTATTGGAATAACCATATTCACTGGTTTATTTGGTTTGCTTGTTATATTATTGCTAAAACCACTTAAAAGACTTACGCATGGTGCTGAAGACAATGAAGTGGAAATGCTGGAAACTGAGCCTTTTGAAATTTCTGACCCAAAAATAAATTAATTCCTGTGGAAAAATCTGATTTAACTTCCAGGGAAGATTTTTTCAAATCTAATGTATTAGGACATCCTGCTGGATTATTTGTTCTCTTTTTCACTGAAATGTGGGAACGATTTTCCTATTACGGAATGCGTGCTTTACTTGTGCTTTTTTTAACTTCCTCTTTGTTTAATGAAGGATGGGCCTGGCCAAGAGAACAAGCATTGGCACTTTACGGAACCTATACCTCTTTGGTTTATATTACACCTATTTTAGGAGGATATATTGCTGATAAATTCATTGGTTATAAAAACGCAGTTGTTCTTGGAGCTTTTGTGATGTTTTTAGGACATGTTTCAATGGCTTTGAATGCTGAATTCACTTTATATATAGGTTTATTTCTGTTGATTATTGGAAATGGGTTCTTTAAACCCAATTTAACTTCAATTATTTCTAAAATGTATGAGCATCATCCAGAAAAAAAGGATGGGGCTTATACCATTTTTTATATGGGAGTAAATGCAGGAGCATTTTTGGGTATTTTATTATGCGGTTATGTTGGCGAACAAATAGGCTGGCATTGGGGCTTTGGCCTTGCCGGTATTTTTATGTTTTTTGGAATGTTACAATTCTATTTTGCCCAAAATATTTTCGGTAATATTGGATCAAAACCAAATAAAGAAACCACTAATCTTACATTAAAAGAAAGTATAGAAAAACTAAATCCTTTTACCTTTATTGATAAAATTCTAATTGCAGTAAGTGCATCAATTGGCCTTGTATGGATTATCAATGATCCAATGTCAAAAATAATGGGCTTAAACCTTTTCAGTTTTAAGATTGCAAATATGGAAGGAGATAATTTCATGATCTTATTTGCTCTTGTTTTGTTCATTATTTTGTTGGTTTCAAGAATTGTAAGATATGAAACAGTAACCAGGGATAAAATGATAGCTGTTTCGATATTTGCCTTTTTTACAATCTTTTTTTGGGCAGCTTTTGAACAAGCTGGAGGCTCTATGACCATTTTTGCAGCGGACTATACAGACAGGGTTTTGGATGGAGTATGGGCAAATGTATTCAGGGTTTCCAATACATTAATAACCATTATCCCCCTGGCAATAATTACCTGGGTACTATTTAAACTCTTTAAACAAACTTTTGCTAAATATGCAATAGCAAACATTTTTCTTGGAATAAGCTTTTTTATTATCTGGATTCTGGTTGTTTTTATGCTTTACAATCAATATTTACAGGAAAGCCCCGAAGTGCCTGCTACATGGTTTAGTGTCTTAAATTCCTTGTTCATAATAATTTTCGCCCCTCTTTTTTCAAAATTATGGGAAAGCAAATACAATACATCTGTTGCGGTAAAATATGGAACGGGCCTAATATTATTGGGAATTGGATTCTTGTTTCTAGCATATGGAGCTTCAGGAATTCCAATTGGCGCTAAAATAGCTTCAGTTAGTATTATTTGGCTTATTTTCGCCTATCTTTTTCACACTTTGGGAGAATTATGTCTTTCTCCTGTAGGTTTGTCTTACCTAAGTAAACTAGTACCAGGTAGAATGATTGCCTTTATGTTCGGAATATGGTATTTAGCTATTGCCATCGGAAATAAATTAGCTGGTACTGCTGGAGGAAAAATAGATGCAATCACTGCTGAATACTCTTTATCCTTTTTCTTTTTGTTATTCTTTTTAATACCTGCCCTGGCAGGAGTTACAATAATTCTGCTTCGTCCTTTACTTAAAAAGCTTATGCACGGAATAAATTAAAACAGCTTAATTTTAAGCTTGCTATTTTATTTACTTTCAATATATTATCCTCTTTAATTTGATGTTTTTTAAAAAGAAAATGCTATAGTTACAGAAAAACAAGGATTAATTTTCACCCTAATTATTAAAGTAATAATACACTTTTTTTAAAGTTTATTATAATTAAACAGATGTAGTTACTATTTTTGTTTTTTAATCACCAAATTCCTTTATTATGAAAATCTTTATAAACATATTCCTGTTTCTTTTTCTATTTACAACAATTGCCCTGGCTCAAAAAACAAAAGAAACACCTGCTAAAAATCCTGGTAAACAAGCAAAAGAGGTAGTTGCGCCAGCTATTAAATGGATGAGTTTTGAAGAGGCATTTGCTGCAAATAAAAAAAATCCAAAAAAAATCATGATTGATGTATATACGGATTGGTGCGGGCCTTGTAAAATGATGATGGCAAATACTTTTACTAATGCTGTTATAATTGATTACATCAATAAAAATTATTATGCCGTAAAATTCAATGCAGAATCTGGTGAGCCTGTAACATTTAATGAAAAAACATTCACTAATCCTGGTTATGATCCTACAAAAGGTGGAAGGAATTCTACTCATGAACTAACTCAGGTAATTGCTCCTGTAAATGGTCGTATAGCATACCCAACTATTGTTTATATGGATGAAAACATGAACATACTTACCCCAGTTCAGGGATATTTACAACCGGCACAAATTGAACCTATTCTTAAGTTTTTTGGAGATAATATTTATCAAAAGGAAACTTATGAAGAATATCAGAAGAATTTTGTGAGTGATATAAAGTAGTCTGTAAAAAAATTACAACAATTCCTTTTTACAGCTATTTTCCTGATCAATTAAGCTTTATTGAAAAGTAAATCATCTTGCTCCCCTACTAATTTTAGTTTACAGTCTTTGGGTTTGTTTTCAGGATTATAATGATATCCATAAACATCAAAATTTGTTGGTAATCTTTCAACATCTTTATAAAAAGTATGCGCTTTATTCGATTTAATAAAAGTGACATCATGAAAAATTTTCCCTGAATTAATTCCTTTATCTTTAAGCTTCTGAATTAGAAATTCAGGATTATTCATATCTCCTGAATAAACAAGATTTTCATGATTCTCTTTAAATAGATAACTGTAGGTTTGCATTCCTTTTACATGAAAATTTTCAGTATCAATAAAATCAGCAAAACCAACATCTTTTATATCAATAAAATCAAAATATTTTTCAGGGTTTTGTAAAGAAAAACTTAAAAAATCAATTATAGTTTTTTTAAATTTCAAATCAGGAAAAACAAGCTTTACTGGAGAAGAAAAAATTTTCTTATAAATAAGAAAACTAGAAAGACTCCCCACATGATCATCATGTAAATGGGTAATAAAAATATAATCTATTTCTTCTGTTTTATTTAATTTCCTTAAAATTGGATAAACCGAATGTCCGCAATCAATAAGTATTGATTTACTGCCTATTTTAAGAATAGCAGAAGAGTTTCCTTGTTGATAATCAAAAGCTCCCCCATAGCCTAAAAACTTTATCTCCATAACTGGATTTATTTAAGATATAGTTTATTAATCATTTCAGTTAAATGCACACCTAAGTCTTCAAGTGCTTTTTGCTTTTTTTCGTGCTTCATATTTCCATTATCATCTACTTTCTCTTGAACTTTTGGAACTGCAACTTGTCCGGGAAGAACAATGACTTTAATATTACCAAGAACAGTACGCAGGGCAGCAAGGCCTCTTAATCCGCCTAAGGCACCAGGAGATGCACTCATTAATCCTGCTATTTTGCCATCGAATGCTACAAGGGGTTTCATATTCGCACGAGGCCTGGATATCCAGTCAATAGCATTTTTCAAAACTCCAGAAATCCCACTATTATATTCAGGTGAAGCAATTAACAAGCCCTGATGCTCAAGCATTAATTCAAAAAGCTTTTTCCCGTTTTCAGGAATCCCCTGCTCTTTTTCAAGATCCCCATCATACAAAGGCATAGGATAATCTTTTAAATCAATTACTGTAACTTCCGCTCCAGCGTTCCTTGCTCCAAGTACAGCGTATTTTAGTATTTTTTTATTGAAAGACTCTTTTCTGGTGCTTCCTGCAAATGCTAATATTTTTGGCTTTTCTTTCATCCTCTAAAAATATAAAATAGATTTCACTTTATTCTTCAAACTTAAAATTTCTCCCTGATTATAGCAAACATTAACAACCAATACAATTTAAGCACAGGTTTTAGAGTTTATATATCTATTACTTACCTAGTCCTACGGGGCAGTTAACTGAATGACTTAATGAAAAAACATATGCAAGTAATCTCCTTATTTGAAAATAATATTATAAGCAGAAAAAAAATAGAAAATGAAGCCTTTCATATAAATACCAATGATGATAGGGCAAAAATGCTATTAAATGTTTTAATTTCTAGTGTTAAAGCACAAACAAAATACACCCTTAAACCCGATAAGATAATATTTAAAAAAGACGTTATTGGAAATATTGAAATATGGTTTAAATAATTTATTAAAAACCTATTTAAACAATCCCCTTCCTTTTAAGAGATTCTCCTTTTATAAAATTTTATTTAAAATTATTCAGATTCGATGATAATTTTATAATTTTAACAGCTTTTTTTACCTTATTTAAGTATTTAACTGAGGCTTAAATTACTAAGGCAACACAAAATTATAAACTTAAAAATTTGATTATGAAGAAAGTATACCTCT
The DNA here is from genome assembly GCA_030856445.1 of Bacteroidota bacterium. Classification (GTDB taxonomy): domain Bacteria; phylum Bacteroidota; class Bacteroidia; order JACCXN01; family JACCXN01; genus JACCXN01. The sequence continues at coordinate 1,050 of JALYPI010000031.1, read as the reverse complement.
TATTAACCTTAGGATTTATTACTGCCCAGAGTTTTGCTCAATTATGCAATGTTGTTCTTTTTACGGAGGAAGGAGAAAGATTCACTGTAATATTAAATGGTGCTCGCCAAAATAATAATCCTGAAACACAGGTAAGAATAACCGACTTGAATTCTGAGTTTTACAAAATGAAAATAATCTTTGATGATCAAACTTTAGGTTCATTAGATCAAACCCTTTACCTAGTATTTGGTACAGAAAGATCATACAATATTAAGAGAAATAAAAAGGGTGTTTTTGTTACAAGAATGGTAAGTGAATCTCCTTTGGCTCAACTTCCACCTCCTGCTCCAAATCAGCAGGTCATAGTTTATAACCCTAATCCCGCTCCTCAGCCTGTTACAAACGTTGTAGTTACTGAAACTACAACTACATCGGTTGGAGGCAGTAATGTTTCAATGGGGGTAAATATGCCAGGAATAGGGGTTAATGTAAATATTAATGACAATTCCAATATACATGGAACTTCACACACAACAACCACTCATAGCACAACTACAACAACAACTTCAGGACAAATAGTTCAACCTGCTCCTGTTCAAAATGTATATGTAATGCCTGGATATAATGGACCTGTGGGATGTCCCTGGCCAATGTCTGCACAAGATTTTCAAGGAGTAAAAGGTTCAATTTCGTCTAAAAGTTTTGAAGACAGCAAGTTAACTCTTGCCAAACAAGTTATTAATAGCAATTGTCTTTTTTCTTCCCAGGTTAAGGAAATCATGCTATTGTTTAGTTTTGAAAATACCCGTTTGGATCTTGCTAAATATGCTTACGGTTATACTTTTGATATTGGAAATTATTATAAAGTGAATGATGCTTTTACCTTTGAAAGTTCAATAGATGACTTAAACAGGCATATTGGTTCTTATAAAAGATAAGAAGAACTTATTATAAATTAAAGGTTCCGAGGTTATTTTACCCCGGAACCTTTTTTTATATTTGCACCTTATGGGGAAAAATACAATAATAATAGGGGGTTTATTTGCTGCACTAGCTGTTGTATTAGGC
>JALYPI010000034.1 GCA_030856445.1 Bacteroidota bacterium | reverse complement strand
ATTTTGTATATGCAACCTCTGCATTAGCTACATTATTTGGAATTAAAATTAGACTTGCATTTGATTTTAAATCCGACTTGATTTTTTTTGGAGGTTCATTTAGTGTGGCATTTTTCATTAAATATTGAAGGTTTGCGAATAATTGAACTTGTTTTTTTTGCCTTAACAGTTCTGTTCGTAAAGAATCCACTTCTGTATAACAGTTTTTAGCAATTACTGGTGCAAGATTTAGGGTTTTCTCGTTTTGAGCGTGATAATAACAGGTTAAAATGAAAAAAATGACAGAAGTAAACATTAATGCAAGCAACATTAGGTTATGCATTATAAATGGCTTTTTTACTTGTTCATAAGAACAAGAATCCTGGTTGAAAATATATATGTTATGCATTGCACATAATTGATTACTGAATATTATTCCAATAAAAAGAGTTAAAAAATCATACCCGAATTTATTCCTGGCAATAGCTTTTATTACTGTATGTTGAAAATAAATCTCGTTTTTTCAGATTGTGGAAAAGCATAATCGTTTTGTAGAATATTTTTCTCAGAATAATGAAAAGAGGTTATTATATTAAGAAGAATTTTAATTGGCAGGAAATTTTATTTGTATTCAATAATTATAATTAACCTAATAGCAGGAAATTATGAAAGTTATAAGAATATTTGGATTTGTAATTTTGTTTCTTCTGAAACAAAATATACTATATGCACAAATATTCTCCTCAGGGAATATACAAACACCAATTGCGGATAATCAATCCATGAATTTTTATATTAATGTTTCTGGACTTGTAAACCAAACTAATGCAAGTTTTGGTTTAGAGTCTGTTTGTTTTGATATTCAACATTCCAATAACAATGATTTAATTATTAAACTCATTGCCCCTGACGGAACTGAAATTACTTTGGCTTCTTATCTTTTGGGAAAAAATTTTACAGGGACTTGTTTAAACACAACAAACTCTACAATGATTATAGAGGCAAATTCACCTTTTACGGGTAATTATAGAGCTGAAGATGATTTAAGCAAGTTTAATTACTTTAAAAACCCAAATGGAATCTGGAAATTGCAAATTATAGATTCAAAAGCAGGTAATACCGGTTTTTTAAACAACTGGAGCCTTACTTTTAGCACAAATCCTGCAATACCCTTTGTTGAATCTGATTTGCCCATAATGGTTATTAATACAAATGGACAACATATTATTCGAGAAGAGAGGATTTTTGTTGATGTTGGAATAATCTATAATGGCGAAAAACAAATAAATAAATTGTCTGATCAATGGAATCATTATAATGCAAAGGGAAGTATCAGGTATAGAGGACAAAGTTCAATGGGATTTCCAAAAAAAGGATATGCCCTTGACACAGAAACAATTAATGGAGAAAACCTAGAAGTGCCTTTGTTGGGGATGCCCCTAAACCATAAATGGGTGCTTTATGCCTCATATAATGATAAGACTTTATTAAGAAATGTTTTTTCCTACCAACTCTTCTCTGATATTATCAACTATTCAGTAAGAACAAGGTTTGTTGAATTAGTAATTAATGGCAATTACAGGGGAGTATATGTTCTTATAGAAAAAATTAAACGAGGTAAAGCTCATGTGCCGGTTTCAAAATTAACAGCACAGGACTTAGCCGGAGATGATCTTACTGGTGGTTATATAATATCTATCGACAATAAAAGCAGCAAGAGGGATGGCTGGTACAGCAATATTCCTTCCAATACAAATAATGATCAAGTTTATTTTCAATATATATATCCTGAGCCGGGTAATATTCAGCAAGTTCAAAAAGAATATATAAAATCGCATTTTCATGAATTTGAAAACGTTTTGAAAAGCCCTGGCTGGAAAGACCCTGTTAATGGATACCGAAAATATATTGATTTACCCTCTTTCCTTGATAATTTTATAATTAATGAATTAAGTCGAAATGTTGATGCTTATAGAAAAAGCACTTATTTTTATAAAGATAAAGATAGTGAAGGTGGAAAAATAGTAAATGGCCCGATATGGGATTTTGATATGGCCTGGTACAATGCAAATTTCGGAGGTGGGGATCAAATTGCAGGATGGCAATATCATTTTGGATGGGTTTGGCACCCCCCAGCTCCTGGAGAAGAAACACTTCCCACTCCATTTTGGTGGAAAAGATTTCTAGAAGACCCTTATTTTGTTAATGAATTAAACTGTCGGTATAAAAATTTAAGACGGGGTCAACTCACTACTGATTATTTGAACAGAATTATTGATAAATCTGTGAATGATATTATGTTGGCAAGAAATAGGAATTTTCATTACTGGCCTATTATGGGTAAATGGGTTTATTCTAATGTTACCCCGGTTGCTACATCTTATGAGGAAGAAATTCTAAGAATGAAAGATTGGATAAATAACAGATTAATCTGGATGGACAATAATTTACCTGGGAATTGCCCTGATGTAGGAATAGAAAATAATGAACAAGTGGTTTCATCTTTTAATGTATTTCCAAATCCATTTAATGAATTACTTTCATTCAGTTATTATATAGCTATTTCAAGTGAAGTAAAAATAGATGTAGTAAATGCCCTGGGAGTTATAGTTTATCAGAATTATGAAAAGAACATTTCAGGACTGCACAATGGAAAAATAAATACAAATGAATTTCCTAAAGGGATTTATTTAATTACTCTTACAGTTAATGATAAAATTTTTCATCAAAAAGCAATAAAAATGTAACTGATGTTAATTAAATATAACTGATGTAATTTAATGGCTATAATCAAGAATGTTTCATATTTAAAATCTGATAAATATTTAAGAATATCTTTGGCCAAAGGTTTTAATAAAATGAAGACTTTATAATAAATTTTCTAGTTTTTTTAAGCTTTTTTCAATATTAATCCCCTTATGTTTTAATAATCCTTTTAAAAGATCACCATTTTTTTTAAGTCTTTCAAAAATATTTTCAATGGTAAATTGAGAGGGATGCAAGTTGTAATTTACCTCCTCCCATTTAAGCGGGGTTGACACTGTAGCTCCTTTACGTGGTCTTATACAATAAGGTGCAGCAATAGTTTGTCCGTGGTTGTTTTGAAGATAATCCAAATAGACTTTATTTTTTCTTTTCTTAGGGCTCCTTTCCAAACTGGTGATGTCAGGTAATTTATTATGAACAATTTTAACTATAATGTGAGCAAAATGCTTAATTATGTGGTAAGTATACTTGGCAGCAAGGGGAATCAGTATATGCATACCTTTTGATCCTGAGGTTTTAATAAAAGCAGGTATTTTAGCCACATCCAAAACTTCTTTGACAATAAGAGCGGTTTTAACAACGAGTTCAAAATCTACCTCCAAAGGATCAAGATCAATAATAAGGTAATCAGGATATTCTAACTTGTTTATTTTTGAACTCCATGGATTAATTTCAATGCAGCCAAGATTTGCCATGTAAATAAGGGTAGCTTTATTCTGACATAACATATATTTTATTTTACCTTTTGATTCTGAGGGAACTTCTATTGTTTTTATCCAATCAGGAGTCATGTCTTTTACATCTTTTTGAAAAAAATTCTTTCCTTTTATTCCATTCGGATGTCGGTTTAATGACTGAGGGCGGTTTTTTAAATAAGGCAAAATATATGATGAAATTCTTTGATAATAATCTATTATATCAGATTTTGTATATTTTTCATCAGGAAAGTAGTACTTACTCAAATTTGTAATTTTGAGTTTCTTACCATTAATAAGAACTTCTTTATCATTTGATTTTTTTGTTGATTTTATATTGCTTTTTCTTTTAGAAGTTTGATTTTTAACATTTTTATTTACTATGGGTTCTAAAGCCTTTTCATTTTCTTTTACTACATCCTTTGCTGCTTTATCTTCCCGTATTCCTAAAAAAACAGGATGACGCATTTGTCCTTCTTGTGTCCATTCAGTAAATTTCACCTCACATACTAACTCTGGCTTAACCCAAACCGGTTTAGTATTGGTTTTTGGAGTATCTTTAAAAGGGGAAGAGTCCGTAGTTATTTTATCCAATCTTTCTTTTATAGACTCAAGTGTTTTCTGATCAAATCCTCCTCCTGAATGTCCAGCATACTTTAGTTTGCCATTCTGATAAACCCCTAGAATTAAGGAACCAAAGTGTTTTCTGCTTTTTCTGGGTGAAGTATATCCACAAATTACAGCCTCTTGTCGTTTATGAGTTTTAATTTTCAGCCATTCTTTCGTTCTTTTGCCTCCATAGTAATTACCTTGTTTTCTTTTAGCAATAATACCCTCTAAATCATTACTTTCCACCTCTTTAAAAAATAGTTCTCCATCTTCTAATATATGGTCACTGTATGTAATCCTGCTGTGATTTGCATCTGCTATTACTTGTTTTAAAATTTCTTTCCTATCAATTAAAGGAAGATTTCTCAAGTCCTTTCCATCTAACCAGAGAATGTCAAAAACATAATATATAAGATTTAGTTCTTTTTCTTTATAGTTCTGTAAAAGCTGGAATGAGGGCGCTCCCTTTTTATCCAGGGCCACAATTTCCCCGTCAAGAACAACATTAGCATTTATAGAACTTAAAGCATTTTTAATGGAAGGAAATTTTTGATCAAAAGATTTATTGTTTCTGGAATAAAGCTTTGTTATCCCATTTTGAATTGCCGCCATTGATCTATATCCGTCCCATTTTATTTCAAATAACCAATCCTCATTACTAAATGGTTTATCAACAGAAGTGGCAAGCATTGGCATCAGATTCTGAGGAGTGGGGAAGTCTTTACTTTTCTCGTTTTTTTTTGTGCTTTTAGCACTTTGAGAAGTTCTGGTCAGATTTCTGGGAAGTAGAATAGGATTATGATTAGAATTTTTCTTTTTTTCTTTTTTCTTAATTTTAGAGGTGTTTTCTTGCGCAAGATCTTCAATTGATTTGCCTGATTTAACCGATTTGTTAAATAAGAGTATATCCTTTTCTCCTGCCTGTATATCCT
>JALYPI010000033.1 GCA_030856445.1 Bacteroidota bacterium | reverse complement strand
TCAGGGCAAACTCATACTTTTATTTTCAACAGCTTTCTCAGATAATCTTCATTCCAAGCGGCTTTAAGCCTTTTTCCAGCAATACCTTGTTTAGTAGACTTATCGCTTTTAAATAAGTTGAGGGCTATTTTTAAAACTATGGAGTAGTTTTGAGCTGCATTTTCATTTCTTTTTCGTGAAGCATCCTCGGAAAAAGCAACATCTAACACCCAGTGTAATTTGTTTTCCACTGCCCAATGAGATCGAATATGATTTTGATATTTTTCTGGTTTCTCATCAAGGCTTGAAATAAAATATCTTGTGGCATTTTCAGTTTTTCTGTCGCTATTTTTGAACTCTCTTGTGCTCTCAACTTTTATGACTTGATTTAATCCTTTCCACTTAGTATCTTCTTTGTTAAGGAACTGAAAATCGGATATAACAGTACACACTCTAGTTTCTATTCGTCCATGACCAAAGTCAATATCTTCGCTAGTTTCAGGAAATTTACAAAACCTAAATTCATCTTTTATTTCTTCAAAAAGCTGTGGTTGATTGTTTTTTACTGCCAGTATGTAATCAGCTCCTTTGTTTTTTATTTTTTCCGCAATAGCTGTTTGTGTTCCCATTGCATCAATGGTTACAATATCACCTTCTATGAAAAGCAAATCTAAAAGTTCAGGAATAGCCGTAATCTCATTCGACTTATCACTTACCTTAACTTGTCCTGCCACTAAGTTATTTTCGCTAGCCCATGCTCCAACTATATGAATTGGTGAATTTTCTCCATGTGATTTAGCTCCTCTTACCGTCTTTCCATCAATGGCAATAACCTGTTGCTTGAACTCTTGTGGAAGAGAAGTTACCCAATTAGCAAAGCAAGTTTCAAATTGCTTTGTGTCGATTGCAGAAAACACTCTATTGAAAGTATCATCAGAGGGAAGACCGTTGGGGAGTTCTAAAATTGTTTTCAGAAAAATTTCCTTTGATTTAGCAAACTCCTCCATCTGCTTCCACGTTTCAGCTCCGCAAATCACCGCAACAACACCAACAACAAGGATGTCATTTAAACTGTGTAGTTTGTTTATATGGCTTCTAGGGTCTTCTAATTGCTTGAAATAACTTTGGAATAAATCCTTTTTCATAATATATTTAACTATTTGATTATTAGATAAATATACAAAATTTCAGCCGAACAACAATGAGTTAATCAATTTATATTCAGGTATTTAATAAAGCTTTTATGTTGATAACTTTAGATTAAAAAAAGTATGAGTTTGCCCTGCTTTTCATATGGATAATCATCATAATTTTCGGAATTTATTATATTCGTTTCATTACTCTCTGTTATTGTAGCTATATTGTTAAGATTGATTGGGGTTTCAACACCTTCTTCAGAAGCCATATTTATTGTTTCAATTGTAGGTTTATTTTCCTCAATTTTTGTGAAGGTTGTCTCATTTGAAACATTTTCCTCATTAGAAGAATTAGTAGAATGTAACACTTTAACATTTACTCCATTTGAATCAGAGGTAATATTTGCCTCTAATCTGTTGTCTCCAGAACTTAATTCGAAGTTAAAATTGAAATTTACGTTTTTCATGTTTTTTGTTTTTAGGTGAATTTATTATAGTGTACGAATTAATCTGGAATTATATTACACGTAATAAATTAATAATCAATTACTTAACTACATTTTTAACATTATTTAGGTATACACGAAATTTGTTTTTCTTTGGATGAATATTTTAGTTCAATTGTTGAGCACAATTGTTTTCAAAAAGGAAAGTATATTAACTCCAATTTCCCATGCTTCAGAATCAAATTGTAATTTTATTCCACTATATATATAAGGTATCTGTCTAAATGGAACAAAAAGATGATTGAACTCTATTATAGATAATGAAAAGAAAGACAGGACTGCTTCTTTTAAAATGAGTGTTTCATACTTTAATTGAGGCTTAAGATTTCTTTCTTCCCAGTCATCAGGAAATACAAATGGCAAAAACCAAAATGCCCAGTACAAATAAGGAGGTGGAATTTCTTTATACTTAAAAAGAGTAATCAATTCGATTTCAGTTGGATGAACAGTAGATATTTGATGCTTATCAGCAGTAAGTAGAAATATTCCAAATACTTCAAGTCTTCTGTAACCAATAATGTCTATTAACATTCCTTAAACTGATTTTAACAAACTCTCTAATTCTTTCAGAATCCAAACCATAGCATATGTATCTCTTTTACAATACTCAAGAAGAAATAATCTTTTGAGTTTCCTTTCCGTTGGTGATAATTTTTTCAATTGCTCAAATACAACACTTGCTGTTCCACCGTCTTTTATCTCTAGATTTTGGTAAGATAGTTCTGGAGCTAATATTGGTATTACGGACTTAATGCTGTAGGAACCTTTCTGTTCAAAATGATAAAAATGCCTGTCTCTGAATATTATCATCAAATCTCTTACTCTTGAAATTCTATTTTCCAGTTCCTTTTTATATTTTGGAAATTGTACTGCTAGTTCTTTAAGCCGTCCTATTTCAAAAGATTGATTATAAGTAAGGATTGTCCCTTCTCCTTTAGTGTTTTCTAGAAGACTTTTAATTAGCTCTTCTCTAAAATCATCCTCTGGATTAGCAAGGAATTCTTTATGTTTTACTGGCCCTTGTAGTTTTTTTTGAATATGTAAGCTAAATTGAAAGGTAATCTGTTGAAAAGGTTTAGTACCTTCATAGCGAGGTATTGCCGGATTACTGGTTTCAAAATCTAAGAAATAAATAGGGTAATTAAGACTCATCAAAAAATTACTAATCTCAATCTTATTGAAAAACATCTTTTTCTTTAAAGCATATTCTACTTGCATCTTTTGGTTAGCATTTAATTTTTCCTCTTTAGGAATGTCTTCCATTCTTACAATACCTTTTGCATACAATTCAAATTTTTTATCCTTTCTCATTCTGGCAATCTCGAAAACGGAATTGTCAGGTATCAGTTTCCAACAATGCTTTTTGAATTCACAGGGATAAGGTGAATCACAATGTTTTCCAATGTCTTTTAAAGGTGGATTGACTTCAGATAGCATTTCTCCTAATTCCATTATTCCCCTTTCGATATCTTCTTGAAGGTTTAATACCTCTTTTGTAACATCAATGATTTTGAATAATTTGAAGACATCAAGCTCTTGCCCTCTTACATATTCATTATTTAATAAAACAATAAAGACACTTTCAGGTCGATACCCTGCTTCATTCATAATACAATACTGAAATGCAACATCAGCATAATGAACAAGGCTTATAGATGTTGAAGATTTTACTTCATATAGGTTTATTTTATTATTTTCATTTGTAAGTATATCAGTTCTGCAAAAACCAGATAGGGTCGAGAAGCTAGCTTGATATAAAATTTTCGTCCCGATTGATAATAAGATTTCTGTGTTCATAATCATTTCTTTAGTATTAAATGTGTTTTCATTTACATCAATTCCTTCAGGAAACAACTCTCTTGAGAGTTTATCGACTTCACTTCCTACATCAAAGAGGTGTTGCTGAGCTGGAGTTATTGGCTCGCCCAGGTCAGGATTGTTTTTGGATAGATACAAAGCCTTATGGCACGTCAATCCCTGTACGAAGGCCGTTTTCGTTAATTTTATTTTCATATTATTAATTATTTAATTGTTTTTAGAAATCCTTAAATAAGGAGGAGGCTTTTATTCTATTCCATTCCATGTGATTTGGGAATCTTCTAATTCTTCAATGTTGACGCCATTTAAGAATTGATTTTTGGGCTCTAATCCAGGCTTTATTCTATATGTATTGAACAGTTCACCTTTATCTATCCATTCCTTTAATCCATAAAAAGCTAATTTTCTTGTACTGAACTGAACGCTGACAATTTTTTTCTGATTTGTCCACACATGAAGTTTCTGTCTGAAACTTTTCAAGGTTATTTCAGAAGATGTGCCTTCAATCTTTTCAATAAGTATCTGCATTTCTTTCAAACACCAAAATCCGGGGTTCTGTAGACTTAGAAAAATTACTTTATCAAATGTTTTATTATTACTTGGATAATTCTCAATCGCTATTCTATCAGTTGCAACTGGTTCATACAAATGTTTTACTTTCTTAACTTCATCTTTAACAATTGGATGATTGGGAGTTTGTTTCGCTTGTTCTGATTTTGCAGGCTTATTCTGCCCATCAATATTTGATTTTCCAATTTCATCCGGATTTTTTAAATTGTTATTAATTTTTTCAGATGGTGTGTCATTAACACCCTGAAGCATCAACTTCTCTTCTTCTAAAAGAGTAATTAATAGAGTTAATGCACCTTCGAATAATTTTGTTTTTTCCATAGCTGTTTTTTATTTCAGCTATTGCCAATAGAGTACCCGGATTTAATAGGAATTAATTTTCAAGCCAATTAGGGGCTTAAAAACAAGATGATTAGAAAAAGAGATTTTCTGGAGGATGATTTAAAAAATTGGAAGAAAATTCAGAAATAATTTTTCATTACCAATTATACTAAATGAATTTTTCAGCCATGCTATTTGAAAGCATTTTTTCTGTTTTTTATTTAATCTCTGGAAACATGGCATTCAAAATAGAATAATTGGACGAGTTACGCCAATCGTAAAGATTCCTAAAAAGGCTAGATTCAGGAACTATAAGGTAATTTACTAGGGAATTATATTATTATTATGGGGAGAAAAATACACATGAAATCGGTGCTATTACTTAAGTTCTGTTACAACTTAACAAATTATTATGAGGGTAACAAAATGATGTTTAATCCTTTTCCCCATTTGAAAATAATAAGTTGCCTGAGAAGTCAATTTCCATTATAAATTTCTTGTTATACTCATCTGCATTATCACCACTTAAAAGGTATTCCGAATCAGTTTCCCCAAGAGATTGATTTAAATTAGGATTATACCCTTGATTAAAACTAAAATCGCCACGTCTTCCTTTAATAATTATTTTTTCTTTTTCTTTTTGCACTTCGCTGACAAATTTAGGCTCATATGAAAAATATGGAGTAATTGAATTTACGTTTCCATTATAGTCTACTTTTATAAAGGCAATATTAAATCTTGGTTTGTAACCATACCCGGAACCAGTCCCTTTACTTTTATACTCTTGATTTTTATTATTTATTTTTTTAAAATTAACTATTAATCCATATTCATTTGTTGGCAAATCTATTACTTCGGCAATTATACCATTTAATTCAAATATGGAAGGTGTTACTGATGAATTTCCAAAAAACAATTCAGTTTGTGTGGATTTCCTCCAAATGATACTTCCATTTTTTGAAATTTTTATAAAGTCAAATATATTATAATCACCCCCATAGCTATTTCTCTCATTAGCACCTAAACAAATTAATAAATTTCCATCCTTATCCTCAAGCATTTTTTGAGGAAAACCGAACCTGTTTTCAACTTGCCCCTTTGATGTAACCCACACAATAGGTAGGTCCCATTCCTGTTTTGCATCCGAATTTATTTTAACAAGCAGTATTTTATTTAATCCTGAAAAGCTTGAATGGATTAAAGAAACTGCGCCACCATCTTTTGTGGCAATTACTGTAGCTGCATTATCATTGTAGTGGCCTTTATCATCTTCAAAATAAAATGGAAAATAGGATGCAATTTTAGAATCAATTATATCAGAATTATCATTGTTCCATATAAGTTGAACCTTTGCAATAAATGCATCACAATCGTTTGTATATCTGGTATTTCTAAAAGAGCCTGAAATAAAAACTGTGTTATTAGGGCCATAACTTATATCATGAGTTATATGTTTTCCAGGAATAAAATCAGTATTTCCATCATGTGATTCATTTTCCGGACCACAAACGCTTTTATCATCAATGGTTAGAAAAGAAAAAAGCTTTCCTTCATAAGTTGGATTATATGTTTTTTTATTTCTTATTATAGAAGCCAACGATGCTTTTTCAAATTCTAGCTTTTCTGTTTGTGAATATATATATTGCTCCTCTTCCTTTATCCAAGTATTTATTTTTTGAATACCTCCTGCCCAATTCTTATCAAAGTAGTGCTGATATTTTTTATATTGAATTTCATCGTTGTTCTTTTTTATATCCTCGAGATGGATAGATAATTCGTTTATGTTTGATTTACACTTATTTATATTCGTAGTGGTTTTTTCAACATTCAATTCATCAGTATAATCATCATATCTGAATAAATTTTCAAGGTTGTAATCCAAGGAAAATTCTAATTTTAATGATTTATACAAAAAAATCTTTGCTGGAAGAGAATTGCTATCTACGCTAAGAATCGTATTTAATTGTGATGAGACATAAGAGTTGCTTTTTTCATTCATTTCTAGGTTTTCTAACGCACTAATTAGCTTTTCCTTCTTATTTCTTACATTAGTTAACCAATTACGGCTCCAGTCTGAATAGTCCCAAAAGTTTTTTCTGTCCTCCTCTGGCAAAGAATCATTAATTCCCCAGTACTCAGCTTGCTTTATTGGGTATGGTGGATACGACTGAAATAATTCATTAGACTTTAAGAAGTACTTACTAGAATCACAGTAAGTGCTTATTTCATTTGTTAATGAAACTAATGATTCATAATCTTCGGGGATTAATATAGATTTAGTTTTTTCCTCTTTTTTGAATTTCTTGAATAGATATTCAGACTTTTTATAATAAACTATTGCCAAATAGGTAGAAGCATCAGTATTATCCGGAAATTTTTTAACGTATGCCTTTAGTCCTTCTATTCCTTCTTGAATCTGTCCCTGAAGTATAGTTTGTTTTAATTTTTCAAAATCTCCTTTCTTCTGAGCTATTGAATAAAAGGGAATATTGAAGAAAATCAGTAAAATAAATAGTTTTTTAATATTCATATTAATAAACCCGGACTGATTTTATTTTTGTGGAAGGTTTGAATTGATTGATATTAAGTGCATCACTATCTCCACTTTCCAAACTTGCTCTATCACCAATAAAGTCAGAATCATTAATTTCAAATTGGAGATTGCGATGTGCTTCTGTATCAATTACAAATCTATCAGAAACGTATGTGTACCAGATGCTATAAGCAGGATATGCAGTTACAAATTCTTGAATAGTTGAACCTACACCAATTCCTTTGGGAGTTTTTAGCTCACTGGTATATACAGTAAATTCACCAATAACAGCAGGTTGTTTTATTTTTGATTCACCAGATGCTTCATCGTAATATGTTTCAGGAATTAATGTATAGGAAAGCAGATTATTTGAATACAATTCATAAACTAAGTATCCTGACCCTTCTTCCCCGTATTCAGTTTTTTCTACAATTTTAAAATTTGAAGGTATTTCACTTATTTTTAGACCTTTTTGAAAATTAACTTGTCCAAACATGCTTGAAATTGAGGCTATGAAAGCCAATACAATTATAAATAAGAATCTTGTTTTCATAATTTTTAATTTAAATTTTATTGTTTGATTTTATATTGATAAAATGCTATCTAAGAATATTTACCTTTAAAG
>JALYPI010000014.1 GCA_030856445.1 Bacteroidota bacterium | reverse complement strand
GTATCAAATTCTCCGCTTCTAAAGCTCCCTTTTTCCCTGTTGTGAACATCTACCATTACTACTCGTAACCCTTTTCTACCTCGTAAATCTTCTTCATAGGATTTCTCAAGACCACTTATTCCAATATAATCACCTGAACGATAATATGTATTCTCTTCTGTTACTTTGTTGTTTACCTCCCCAACATATCCTAATACATGGGCTGCAATCTTTTCGGGATAATGTCGCAGAGTTCTTTTTTGAACATAAAAACCAGGAAATCGATAAAGGCTCTCTTGTATTCGGGCATATGCATTTACTGAGTATTGGCTTGTAAAAACAGTTGGCTTATAATAGGAATAAGCCTTTGCTTTGTTTATTTTCTCAATAAAAACCTCCTGAGTAATACCAATGAGATTACAAAATTCAAGAGTGTCAATGTTTTTAACCTGGCGGGGAATTATCATTAAATCATAAGCAGCCTCATTGTAAACAAGTAATTTCCCGTTCCTGTCATATACCATTCCTCGGGCTGGATATTCTGTAACATATCTTAAGACATTGTTCTCAGCATCCATTTTATATTTACTGTCCACTACTTGAATAAAAAACAAGCGCAAAGCAAAAATCACCCCTATAATCCCAAAGATTATAAAAATAACATACTTTCTATCTGCGTAATTGTTTTTCATTTATTTTATGTTCAGTATAATTTCTGCAATAAAAAAGATGGACTAATAGTTGAAGTAATTCCTCTTTTTGTTTCTCTTGCTCAATTTATAACCTTGAAAAATTAAATTAATTCTGTTGTTTTCTAAATCAGGCTATTTTGGGCTTAGAGAAGATAAGTTGTACAATAATTGCCAGCATTAGTGTGAAAATACTGCTAAGGACTATTCTGGAAAAGATGGAAAACAATTCTCCAAATCGAAATATCTCAATAAAAAAATAGACAAGATGATGTAAAAAAATCAGGATGCCAGCATAGGCAACAAACCAATTTGTACCCATATCTCTGATTGTGGGCTTTGAGGTAAACTCATAGCCTCCTCTTGGCTTTATTATATTAAGCACAAAAGGCCTGGAATATCCCATGAAGGTTGCTGCTGCAGCATGCATTCCTGATGAATTAGAAAAAACATCTACACTCAAACCCAATAAAAAAGAGAATATTAATAACATCCATTTTGGTGTGTCCAATGGCAGCATCAAAATGAACAGAACATACAAATAGGGATTAATATATCCGCTTAACTGAATATTATTTAGCACAAGAATTTGCACTAACACCAGCAAGAAGAAACGTGATATGTTTTTTATTATATCAATTGTCATTTTTTGTTTTTTCCTCTAATTTATATTGCTCTTCCTTCATTAAATTATCTACAATGTGAACATATGATAATTTTGAGAAGTCAGTAAATAAGGTAAGCTGAATGGTGTAAAAATTATTTCCTTCCTTTAAATTGACGGATTCAATAATCCCCACCAAAACATTTTCAGGAAAAATGGCCGATGCTCCACTGGTAATTATTGTATCGCCAATGTTTATTCTAGCATGCTTAGGAACATCAGACATTGTTACTATCCGTGAATTGCCCCCCTCCCAGGTTACGGAACCTAAATATCCGGAATTTTTTAATTTTGTGCTTATAGTAGTGTTCTTATTAAGAAGAGATAGCACCGAACAGAAATTCTCTGATACATCCTTTACTATGCCAACAATTCCATCTGGTGCAATTACTCCCATTAAAGGCTTTATGCCATGATTACTGCCTTTGTCAAGAGTAATGAAATTATTTCTTTTGTTTATCGAGTTATTAATAACCTTTGCTTCTTTATAAACATATTTTTGCTTATAAATTGAATCTTTTACCTGGATTAAAGGACTTGAGGTTTCAACAAATGAAGAACGGGATTCTGATAAAAGCCTTGAGTTTTCCTTTGCAAGAAGCTCGTTTGATTTGGAAAGGTTAATATATCCGGTTACATTGTCGTATGCAAGATATATATTTCCAGTTACAAAATTGGAAGAGTTAAAAAAACCAGTATTGTGAAACTTGTTGTTGGAAATAATCAAATAAAATGCTAAAACCTCTAGGGAAAGAAACAAGAAGAAGAAGTTATTTTTCCAAAGAAAGCTTATTAAATTACGCATTTTTTAGATTGTGCATCAAAAACCGAATCCTCTTTTAATGAAAGGTTTTATGAATAATAATTTGTTTCAGTAAATAATCCCTAACTACAATTACGTAAACTACTATTGTATATTGTACTACACTTGAATTATCTGATCAGGAATGGGAATTTCTCTATGTTTTTTAGAGCAATTCCAGTTCCTCGTGCAACAGCTCTTAAAGGATCTTCTGCTACATGCACAGGCAATTTTGTTTTAAGAGCAATACGTTTATTTAATCCGCGTAACAATGAACCACCTCCGGCCAAATAGATCCCTGTACGGTAGATGTCTGCTGATAATTCAGGTGGCGTCATTTCTAACGCGCTTAAAATAGCTTCTTCGATTTTTGAAATTGATTTATCAAGTGCATGAGCGATTTCAGAATAAGAAACATAAATTTCCTTTGGTATACCAGTCATTAAATCCCTTCCATGTACTGCATAATCTGGGGGAGGATTATCAATGTCTGGCATTGCGGCACCAACCTCAATTTTTATTCTTTCAGCGGATCGCTCTCCAATGAGAATGTTGTGCTGCCTTCTCATATAATCCTCAATATCGCTGGTGAATTCATCTCCTGCAACTCTTATGGATTTATCGCAAACAATTCCTCCAAGGGCAATAACAGCAATTTCAGAAGTACCACCACCAATATCAATAATCATATTTCCCATTGGTTCTTCCACATCAATGCCTATACCAATAGCTGCTGCCATAGGTTCATGTATAAGGTAAACCTCTTTTCCTCCTGCATGTTCTGCAGAGTCACGTACAGCACGCTTTTCCACCTCTGTTATTCCAGAAGGTATGCAAATAACCATTTTTAAGGAAGGTGAAAATAATTTTCTTCCCGGATTTATCATTTTTATCATATCTCTTATCATGTGTTCTGCAGCATGGAAATCTGCAATTACACCATCCTTAAGAGGTCTGATGGTTTTTATGTTTTCATGGGTTTTTCCATGCATTTGCATGGCCTTTTTACCAACTGCAATAACTTTGCCCGTTGTTCGGTCAATGGCTACTATAGAGGGCTCATCCACAACTACTTTATCATTATAAATGATCAAAGTATTGGCTGTTCCTAAGTCAATTGCAATTTCCTGCGTGAATAAATCAAAAAACCCCATTAGTTATATAGATATGTTATCATTAATGTTTAAAATGTCTTACGCCTGTAAAAACCATAGATATACCATTGTTATTGCAATAATCTATAGATTCTTTGTCTTTTATTGAACCTCCCGGTTGAATTACAGCAGAAACTCCTTCTTTTCCTGCTATTTCAACACAATCACCAAAAGGAAAAAATGCATCAGAAGCCATTACAGCCCCTTTTAGATCAAAACCAAATGCTTTTGCTTTTATTATAGCTTGTTTTAATGCATCTACTCTTGAGGTTTGACCAGTTCCGCTTCCTAACAATTGCAGGTTTTTAACCAAAACAATAGTATTGGACTTGGTATGTTTGGCTAGTTTGTTAGCAAAAAGTAAATCTTTGGTTTCCTTTTCAGAAGGTGTTAATTCAGTAACTGCTTGAAGCATTTCTTTTGTTTCTGTCTTCAAGTCTTTATCCTGTTCAAGCACCCCATTTAAAACAGTGCGGAATTGTTTTGCAGGCAATTTAGTTTCTTTTTGCTTTAGAATAATCCTGTTTTTCTTTTGTTTAAGAATTTCCAGCGCTTTCTCCTCATAAGCAGGTGCAATTACCACTTCACAAAACAGTTCATTTATTTCATTTGCTGTTTGCGTATCTATTTCCCTGTTACAAATTAAAACCCCTCCAAAGGCAGAAACTGGATCTCCAGCAAGTGCGTCCTTCCATGCGTCAATTAAATTCGATCTTGAAGCTATACCACAAGCATTGTTGTGTTTCAAAATTGCAAAAGTTGGCTCTTGATCAAATTCAGAAATCAGGTTTACTGCTGCATCCACATCCAATAGGTTGTTGTAGGATAATTCTTTGCCATGGAATTTTTCAAAAATGGTGTCAAGTTCTCCATAAAACACACCTTTTTGATGAGGGTTTTCTCCATACCTTAATGTTTGAGAAGTATTTATGCTTTGTTTAAAAACATTTTCATTCCCTTGACTGAAATAATTGAAAATTGCAGTATCATAACCCGATGAAATGTTAAAAGCTTTTGTTGCCATTGCTTTTCGATCTTCTAATGCTGAAAATCCTTGTTTGCTATTTAATATTTCAAGTAAAGCAGGATATTCATTTCTGGAAGAAACAATTAATACGTCCTGGAAATTCTTGGCAGCTGCACGTATAAGAGAAATTCCTCCGATATCAATTTTTTCAATAATACTTTGTTCATCTGCTCCTGATGCTAATGTCTCTTCAAATGGATATAGATCTACAATTACCAGATCTATTTCCGGAATTTCATACTCTTCAAGTTGGGATATATCGCTTTGCAGTTCTCTTCGGCTGAGAATTCCTCCAAAAATTTTTGGATGAAGTGTTTTTACTCTTCCACCAAGAATACTTGGATAAGAAGTAAGGTTTTCAACAGGAATAACATCAATGCCAAGAGATTCTATAAAGGTTTGAGTGCCACCTGTGGAATAAAGTGTTACCCCAAGTTGGTTAAGTTTATGTATTACCTGTTCTAAGTTGTCTTTGTAATATACTGATATTAAGGCGTTTTTAATTTTTTTCAATTGTCAGAAATTTTTCGTATATTTTATATGCAAGTTTAAGCAAAATAGCATCAACTCACAATTCGGTTCGTCTTTATTTTTAAATAATTATCAAAAAACATTCTTTTTGTTAAAAAACAGCTTTTTATACCCATAATTATGATGAGCGGTATTGAATTTATAAAGCTTTGAATTATTTTTGCTGTTATGCTGTATTTAAAGCTTCTTTCGGAGAGTGTTTTGTTTGCTATTCACGCCTTGGTAGCTAATAAATTAAGGACATTTCTTTCCCTTTTAGGCATTACCATTGGTATTTTTGCCATAATATCGGTGTTTACAATGGTTGATTCACTCGAAAAAAAAATACGTGACAGTGTTTCTTCACTTGGAGATAATGTGATTTTTGTGCAAAAATGGCCTTGGACTTTTGGTTCTGATTACCCTTGGTGGAAATATTGGCAAAGACCTGTTCCTTCGGTTAAAGAATTACAAGAAATTCAACGAAGAGGGAATTTAATTGATGCAGCAACATTTTTAGCTTCAGTAAAAAAAACTATTTCATTTGAAAATAGTAATGTTGAAAATGTTGAAGTACTTGCTGTTTCTCATGATTATTACAAAGTAAAATCTTTTGAACTTCAAGATGGCCGTTATTTCACTGAAACAGAATCCTCCGGAGGAAAAAACATTGCAATTCTGGGTAGCACTGTGGCTGAAAATCTTTTTTTTAATAAAAATCCAATTGGCAAATTCATTAAAATAGCCGGACAAAAAAGCATGGTTATTGGGATTTTTCAAAAAGAGGGGGAAAGTATGTTCGGAGAATCTATGGATAATCAAGTAATTGTTCCTGTGAATTATGGAAGGAATTTTATTGATATTCGCGATGAGAGCACAAATCCTTTTATAATGGTTAAAGCCATAAATGGAGTTGGAAATGAACAGTTAAAAGATGAGTTGACTGGTATTATGCGTTCTTTAAGAAAAATTAAACCCAAAATGGAAGATGATTTTGCCCTTAATGAAACAAGTCTTATTTCCAATGGCTTTGATCAGTTATTTGGGCTGATTAATTTTGCAGGAGGAATTATTGGTTTCTTTTCAATTATTGTTGGAGGTTTTGGAATTGCCAATATTATGTTTGTATCTGTTAAGGAAAGAACCAATATAATTGGCATTCAAAAGTCATTGGGTGCCAAAAATTCTTTTATACTTTTTCAGTTTTTAGCAGAAGCTGTAATTCTATGCTTAATAGGTGGCATTGCTGGTTTAGCCATTATCTTCTCAGGCACTGTTTTATTTAATTTATTTCTTGATATGGGAATTTCCCTTACTTTGAAAAATATTTTTATTGGCTTGGGCATTTCTGCTTCCATTGGTTTAATTTCAGGCATTATTCCTGCTTATTTCGCATCCAGGATGGATCCTGTTGAAGCTATTAGGAGTAATTGATTTCTTAACTTTTATAAGTACATTTCTCCTTTTAAAATTATCAAAAAAAATAAAATTCGACTTCTTCTTGTTTTTAGAAGAAGTCGAATTTTTCAATGTTAAGTTGCTCTTTTATCTGATTCAGGAGTACGTCCCTTTTCCAGTTTTTTATCAGGATCCTCTCCTTTTATACTCATTACTTCCCTTTTTCTTTTGGCAGGATTGCTTTGAAGCCTTTCTTTTTTATCCTCGCCTTTCATTGGCTTTGTTGTTGTTTTTTTATTGTTGCCCATAATAATTAAATTTTACATTATACAATCAAATATCAGGCAGAATTTAAAAGAGGATGTTTTGCAAAAACAAAGTTTATAATTTATAGATTTAATTAATGACTTAAAGAAGAAGTCCATTGCTTTAGAGAATTAATTTCAGAATAATTTATGGAAGAGGGAAATTTAAAAAATGCTCCTTTTTTCAACCTTGGAAACCTTAGGCAGCAAAAGTTTACACTACTTATTTTAAGACTTCATGAGTATGCACAGCTAGAGAATCAAGCGTTTTGATTGCCTCAAGCACATTACATACATTTTCAAAAGCAAGTGAGAGTTTGTCAATGCTTTGTTTCATGCGGCAGGTACGTGGATTTTCCTGGACAAACTGCAGCACTTTTGTAAATGCTGGAGATTGATAATAGGGAGAATCCTGTTTTGTGGTGAAATAACCTATTAGTTTGTTGTTTTTTAATATTAGTTTTTCAAATCCTACGTCCATGGCAAGCCATCTTAGCCTTAGTACATTCATCAGTTCCAAAGTTGCTATGGGCACTGGGCCAAAACGATCAATAAGGTTCCCTTCAAATTTCTTTAGATCTTCTTCCTTCTCAATATTGTCAAGGTCTTTATAAAGGCTTAATCTTTCAGTAATATTAGTAACATACTCATCAGGAATAAGTATTTCCAAATCTGTATCTATTTGACAGTCGTTTATGAAACGCTTTTTTGTGGATTTACCAAATTCATCAGATCTGGTTTGTTCAAACAATTCTTTAAACTCAGTCTCTTTAAGTTCCTGAATGGCCTCATCGAGTATTTTTTTATACATTTCAAAGCCAATTTCATTAATGAAACCACTTTGTTCTCCTCCCAAAAGATTTCCTGCTCCACGAATGTCCAAATCACGCATTGCAATATTAAACCCGCTTCCTAAATCTGAAAATTGTTCTATCGCAGTTAGCCTTTTTCTTGCCTCTGGTGTCATTAAAGAAAGTGGCGGGCAAAGTAAATGGCAAAAAGCTTTTTTGTTGGAACGTCCTACTCTTCCACGCATTTGATGAAGATCACTTAATCCGAACATGTGTGCCTGATTAATGATAATTGTGTTTGCATTGGAAATATCCAGTCCAGCTTCAATAATTGTTGTAGAAACCAATACATCTACTTCTCCCTCAATAAAAGTCAGCATCCTTTCCTCCAGTTCTTTACCCTCCATTTGACCATGAGCATAAATAACTCTTGCATCGGGTACTAGCCTGCTTATCATTCCGGCAACTTCAGGCAAATTTTCTATTCTGTTATGAACAAAAAACACTTGTCCGCCACGGGAAATTTCAAAACTTATGGCATCTCTTATTGTTTCTTCATTAAAAGTATGAATCTCAGTTTGAACTGGATAACGATTGGGTGGAGGGGTATTTATAACGGAAAGATCTCTTGCTCCCATTAAAGAAAATTGAAGGGTCCTCGGAATAGGCGTAGCAGTTAAAGTAAGCGTATCAACTGTTTCTCTCATTGTCTTTAGTTTATCTTTAACTGCCACCCCAAATTTCTGTTCCTCATCAATTATCAATAATCCAAGATCTTTAAATTTTATATCTTTTCCTGCAATCCTATGTGTGCCAATTAATATGTCAACTTCTCCTTTTTCTAACTTTTCAAGAGTTTCCTTTTGCTGTTTTGCTGTTCTAAAACGGTTAATGTATTCTATATTACATGGAAAATCTTTTAACCTTTCTCTAAAAGTTTTGTAATGCTGAAGTGCAAGTATGGTAGTAGGTACAAGTATTGCAACTTGCTTACTATCTGTTACTGCTTTAAATGCTGCACGAATAGCAATTTCCGTTTTGCCAAAACCTACATCACCACAAATTAATCTGTCCATTGGAATTGGTGATTCCATATCCCTTTTAACATCAGTGGTTGATTTTATCTGATCAGGAGTGTCCTCATAAATAAAGGAAGCTTCAAGTTCATTCTGAAGGTAAGTATCAGGAGTAAAAGCAAAACCTTTTTTTGTCCTTCTTTTTGCATACAGTTTTATAAGATCAAAAGCGATTTCTTTTACTTTTTTCTTTGTTTTTTGCTTTAAGGTAGCCCAAGCAGCTGAACCTAATTTGTTCAATTTTGGTTCTGTCCCCTCCTTGCCTGAGTATTTTGCAATTCTATGCAGGGAATGTATGCTCACATAGAGTATGTCATTGTCTTTATATACAAGCCTTATGGCTTCCTGCATTTTACCATTTACTTCTTGTTTTTCAAGTCCAGCAAATCTTCCTACTCCATGGTCAATATGAGTGACAAAATCACCAGGATTAAGTCCATATATTTCTTTAAGGGTAATAGCTTCACTCTTTTTATAAGCACTGCTTCTTAATCTGAAGCGATGATATCTTTCAAATATCTGATGATCAGTATAACAGGCTAAATTCAAATCATTGTCTATAAAGCCTTCCCGAACAGATAAAAGAATAGGGGTAAAATTAAAATCGTGTTCTTCTTTTTTTGTAGCCTTCAAATCTTCGAAAATAGTATGTATTCTCTCTGTTTGCTTTGCTGTATCAGCAAAAATTATATTTTTATAATTCTTTAAACTATTGTTGTGAAGATTTTCAATAAGCAACTCAAAGTTTTTATTGAAAACTGGTTGAGGCTTACAGTTATAATGAATTTTATCAGCCTCCGGATAATAAAAACGTGATCCGAATTCGATAGCAGTAAATTTTAAGCACTCACTGGCAAATATTGCTGCGGAGGTATATAACTCAGAGGGAGGCAAGTGGTTTAATGGAGAATTTAATCCCTTAAACGTTTGCTCTGAAAGCTCAAAATGTTTTTGAAGTTCCTCTTTTGTAAGACGGTAGTCCTTAAGCCATAAAACAGTGTTTTTAGCATTTGTTAACCCATCTGAAAGGTATTCCATAAAGGTTGTTCTGCTTTCCTGTAAGAGTTTTTGCTGAACATTAGGGATAATAATAATGCGCTCCTGGTTTTTAATAGAAAGTTGATCCATTGTATCAAAGGAGCGAATGGAATCCACCTCGTTTCCAAAAAATTCAATGCGATAAGGATGTTCATTTGCAAAAGAAAACACATCAACTATTCCTCCCCTTATAGAAAATTGTCCTGGTTCAAGCACATAATCTACCCTTTCAAAACCATATTCACTAAATAATTCATTTAAAAATTCAAGAGAAAGATTGTTTCCCCGGCTAATCTCAAAGGTATTACTCTCTAAATGTTTTTTTGTAACAACTTTTTCAGTAAGTGCCTCGGGGTAAGTAACTATGATAAATCCTTTTTTTGCTTTATTGATTTTATTTAAAACTTCTGCCCTGAGTAAAATATTAGCATTGTCAATGTCTTCTATTTGATAGGCTTTACGGTAGGAGGAAGGAAAAAAAACAACGGATTGTTCCCCTAAAAGATTTTCAAGATCATTTAAAAAATAGGCTGCCTCTTCCTTGTTGTTTAATAAAACAAGGTGGTTTTTTTCTGTTTTTTTAAAAACGCTGGATAATACAAAAGATGCTGCAGAACCTGTTATTCCAGTTAAATGAAGGTTTTTTATTCCAGCATTTAAGCCTTCTGTTATTTTTTGAGTTCGTTTATCGTTATAATATAATTCTATTAATTCTTCTATTCCCATTATTATTGTTGCTCTATTCTTTCCAAATCTATGTAATAATAACGGAAATGTTTTTTTTAATAGTATTTAAAATAAAAGGAAGCGAATGATGATTCAAAAAAATGATTTTTAATTTATTTCTATCCTAATTCTTTCTTAATAATCTACTTTTCTATTTTTAAATACTTTAATAAAGCAGGAATTGAAAATAATTTTCACCCTGATTTTCATCAATAAAAAATTATGTATACCTATTAATTAAAAAGATCCTATAAAGCTTCTTCTTTTTGTTCAATTTCAGAATGAATACGCATGAAATCTTCTGCTTTATCAACCATTTCAGTGGATCCAATAAAATATGGAACACGTTGATGAATTTCGGTTGGTTGAATATCAAGAATTCTTTTAAAGCCATCAGTTGCCTTTCCTCCAGCTTGTTCTGCAATGTAAGCAAGTGGATTGCATTCATAAAGTAACCTTAGTTTTCCATTGGGAGCGCTTGCAGTTGAAGGATAAATAAAAATTCCTCCCTTTATCATGTTTCTGTGAAAATCAGCAACCAATGAACCTATATATCTTGAAGAATAGGGTCTTTTAGTAGCGATGTCTTCTTGCTGACAATATTTTATGTATTGCTTAACTCCATCAGGAAAATGAACAAAATTCCCTTGATTGATAGAATAGGTGTTTCCCCCAGTAGGGATTTTCATGTCAGGATGAGATAAACAAAATTCTCCAATTGAAGGATCTAATGTAAAGCCATTTACTCCATTTCCTGTTGTATACACAAGCATTGTAGAAGATCCATATATAATATAGCCAGCTGCTACATGTTGTGTGCCTTTTTGTAAAAAGTCCTCTTTAATGCCAGGACTTCCATTCTTACTTGTTCTTTTAAATATGCTGAAAATAGTACCTATGGAAACATTTACATCAATGTTTGATGAACCGTCCAAAGGATCTATGGCAACAACATATTTAGCATTTTTTGAAACATCACCGTTAATTGGCATAATGTCTTCCTGCTCTTCTGATGCAACAGCACAACATTCACCACCAGCACGCAAAGCTGCCATAAATTGTTCGTCAGCAAATACATCAAGTTTTTTCTGATGTTCGCCCTGGATATTAGTTAAGCCCGCTTCTCCTAATATATCAACCAGTCCCGCTTTATTTACCTCTCGGTTAACTATTTTAGCAGCTATACCAATGTCTCTAAGTAATCTGGATAATTCTCCTTTTGAATTTGGATATTCATTCTGGCGTTCAATTATAAACTGTCCCAGTGTCACCATGCGAATTTTCATGCTCATAAATCCTTGTGTTTTCTGCTAAAATTTAAAGATAATACAAATATAACTCAAGATAAGCGTATTTTTGCGGTTTATTTTAATTTTTTTTATTCTTACTTTTAATTATAAATATTCATACATGGAAAGCAAGCCAACTTTAAATTTTATTTCAATCCTTGAAAATAAATTTTTATCCTCATAATTAGAAACTTTTATTATGTTCTCTACTCAGGAAAACAACAGATATAACAGACATTTTGTTTTACCACAAATTGGAATTGAAGGACAAAGCAAACTTAAAAATGCTAAGGTGCTGATGATTGGTGCCGGGGGATTGGGATGTCCTGTTTTACAATACTTAACTGCAGCAGGGGTAGGGCATATTGGAATTGTGGATAAGGACACCATCGATGAGTCTAATTTACAAAGACAAGTTTTATATACTACAAACGATATCGGAAAAGTGAAAGTGGAGGTTGCAAAAAAAGCTTTGTCATTGCAAAATCCATTTGTTAAGGTTAGTGCACATGATGAATTTCTTACCGCAGATAATGCACTTTCAATAATTAGTCAATATGATATTGTTGTGGATGGCACCGATAATTTTAATTCAAGGTATTTAATAAACGATGCTTGTGTGCTTTCGAATAAACCATTAGTGTTTGGCTCTATACATAAGTTCGAAGGTCAGTTAAGTGTTTTTAATTATGAGAATGGGCCAACTTATCGCTGCCTTTATCCTGAAGCACCATCAGATATTGCCAATTGTTCAGAAGCAGGTGTGCTTGGTGTACTGCCTGGTATCATAGGTGCTTTAATGGCAAATGAAGCGATAAAAATTATTGTAGGGATTGGAGAAATTTATTCAGGAAAACTCTTTGTAATAAATGCTTTGGATTTACAAATTCAAGTTTTAAAATTTTCTAAAAGCATTTATTCTGAAGTAAAACAATTAACCGATTATGATTTACTATGTGAATCATCTTCAGTTAAGGAAATATCTGTTGTTCAGTTAATGGAAAAAATTAAAAATAAGGAGGAATTTCAATTAATTGACCTGCGAGAATCTTATGAGCAGGAAAAAAGGATGTTAAATGCGGATGAAATTGTTTTTGGAGAAATCTTACAGAAACACAAAAAAATAAATGCAACTATTCCTGTTATTTTATTTTGTAAAAAGGGAAACAGAAGTCAAATTGCAATAAAAAATTTACAGGATGAATATCATTTTAAAAACCTACATAATTTAACCGGTGGAGCTGATGCCTGGGAAGAATAATTTTTAATTGTTCCTTTTTTCGATTTATAATAAAACCAACAAAATTCATTATTTTTTCTTAAACATTTAACTAATCTTTAATCAAGAAAAAGCAGTGCTTACAGGCCAATTATTTGCTATTCTTTATTATTTCAGCAATAGGTTTTAATGAGGATAGATTGTCTTCAAAAGCCGTTCCTACAACAATTATGTCTGCTCCAGCCTTGCATGCTATTAATGCTTGTTCAGGAGTTTTTATTCCTCCCCCAACAATTAAAGGAAGCGCGATGCTTTCTTTTGTTTGATTAATCATTTCCAAGCTTATTGGCATTACTGCACCGCTACCGCCATCAAGGTAAATAAGTTTAAAACCTAACTGTTCTCCTGCAAGAGCTGTACAAGCTGCTATTTCAGGTTTGTCAAAAGGCACCGGCATTGAATTACTTATGTAGGAAGCGGTAGTAGCTTTTCCGCAATCAACTAAAATGTATCCGGTAGAAAGTATTTCAAGCCCACTTGATTTTATTGAAGGAGCTGCAATTACATGTTGACCGATCAAAAGTTCAGGATTTCTTCCGGAAATCAGAGATAACAAGAGCAAACCATCAGCATTTTTATTTATTTGAAGAGGATTGCCAGGAAATATAATTACAGGAATACTTGAGCTTAATTTTATGGCTAAAAGTTTTACTTCGAAATCCGGCTTAACCATCAAACTTCCACCAACAAAAATAAAATCAGCACCGTTTTCTGCGATTGTTCTTACAAGAGCAGGTATAGCCTCAATTTGCTGCTTATCTGGATCAAGCAAAACAGCAAGCTGTTTTTTGTCTTTTTCCCTGTTTTGTAGGATTAAGCTATAAATCGTGTTTTTAGTTGACATTCTCTAAATTAAGTTTGCAAATTTATCTCTTCCAACACATAAACCAATACATAACCCTGCACTTTTTCATATTTTAACAGGTAATTTTTATGAGAATCATCCTTTTTTATCTTTCCGGTAATAGTTCCGCTATTTAAATATTCAAAAGGGGCAATCATTAAATTTTCTTTAAATATAAGTTCTTTTTCTCCATACACTTTATATAATGATTCTTTTGCTCCCCAATAAACATGTAATTTTTCCAAATATTCAGAATTGCCTATGTTTTCTAATTCAGAAGAATTTAAAAATTTGTTTTTAATTCTTTCTACCTTATTACTTACTTTTTCAATGTCAATTCCTGTTTCTTCTTTTCTATTAATTACTAATGCCGCAAATTTATCGGTATGAGATATAGAGATTTTCAAGGATGAATTTTTTAAAAAAGGCTTTCCTGTTTTGGTATATATGATTTGAAATTGTCTGCCAAGCATTTCTTTAAGTAATGCTCTTATAGAAAGCCATTGGAGTTTTTTGTTTTCAAATTTTATTTCATTTAATTGTTTTTTCTCTTCTACAGAAAGGTCAATTCTTTTTTCTAGCTCTTGCTTGGTTTCTGTTATTTCCCATACTCCTACGCTTAGGTTCGAATCAATTTTATTCAATAAATACAAACCCATTAATTAAAATTTACATCTGATAATAAAGGTACAAACTTATAAAACAGCATTTAAAATTAATTGATTAGTTGTTAAAAAGTTAAATTCTTGGTAAATTTGCCCCTTTCATAAATTAAAAACAAATTTATTTCCGATGGAAAACATATCAACAAACAAAGAAGTGTTAAAATACAAGGTAAAAGATATCTCTCTTGCTGATTGGGGAAGACGAGAAATCAGACTTGCTGAAGCTGAAATGCCAGGATTGATGGCAATTAGAGAAGAATTCGGTTCTAAAAAGCCATTAAAAGGTGCACGTATTGCAGGTTGTTTACATATGACTATACAAACTGCAGTTTTAATTGAAACTTTAATAGAACTTGGTGCTGAGGTTACCTGGTCATCTTGTAATATTTTCTCAACGCAAGATCACGCTGCTGCTGCTATTGCTGCTGCCGGCATACAGGTTTATGCCTGGAAGGGTTTAAATGAAAAAGACTTTGACTGGTGTATTGAACAAACTCTGTTCTTTGGAGAAGATAAAAAACCATTAAACATGATTCTTGATGATGGTGGCGATCTTACCAATATGGTTTTTGACAGATACCCTGAATTAGTAAAAGACATTAAAGGACTTTCTGAAGAAACTACAACTGGTGTACACAGACTATACGAAAGAATGAAAAATGGTACTCTACCTATTCCTGCCATTAACGTAAATGATTCTGTTACTAAATCAAAATTTGATAATAAATATGGTTGCCGTGAATCTTTGGTTGATTCCATTAGAAGAGCAACCGATGTAATGATGGCTGGAAAAGTAGCAGTTGTTGCAGGTTTTGGTGATGTTGGAAAAGGTTCTGCAGAGTCTTTAAGCGGTGCTGGTGCCAGGGTTATTGTTACTGAAATAGACCCAATATGTGCTTTGCAAGCTGCAATGGAAGGTTATGAAGTAAAGAAATTTGCTGATGCTGTAAAAGAAGCAGATATTATTGTTACCGCTACTGGTAATTACAATATTGTAACTGAAAAAGCTTTCCGCTCAATGAAGGATAAAGCCATTGTTTGCAATATCGGACATTTCGACAATGAAATTGATATGGCATGGTTAAATAAAAATTATGGCAATACTAAAGAAGAAATAAAACCTCAGGTTGATAAATACACTATTGATGGAAGTGATGTTATAGTGTTGGCTGAAGGCAGATTAGTTAATTTAGGTTGTGCTACAGGACATCCTTCTTTTGTAATGTCTAATTCGTTTTCTAATCAAACTCTTGCTCAATTAGAACTTTGGACAAATCCTGGACAATATGAAAACAAAGTGTACACTTTGCCAAAACAATTGGATGAAAAAGTAGCTAGGTTGCATTTGGCCAAAATTGGTGTTGAGCTTGATGAGCTTTCTCCCGAGCAAGCCAAATATATTGGCGTAGATGTAAAAGGTCCGTTTAAACCAGATTATTACAGATACTAATAGAGAATACTTTTAAAAAAAAAGGCTGTGATTTTTTATTAATCACAGCCTTTTTTTTTAAATATTTAATTAAATATATTGAGTTTCACTCCATCAAAGGTGGTCTGATATTGCCTTAATGGAAACTGAGCAGGGCCTTTTTGAACTGAGCCATCAATTAAAAAAAATTGTGAAGTGCAACTTGTGTCAATAGCAGAGAAACTGTTTCCAGGGTCTAACATTACTACAGATAGTGGGTTGTTGGAGTCATAGGTGCAATGCCTGTCATAGGCCATAAACTCATCCTCAGTTTTTCTATAAACCAAAATCCCTCTCGAGCCTCCTGTTAGTTGGGTAGAGCCTCCAACCGCATTTAAATTAAAAAATTCAGGGTCGGAAACATGCAGGGTAATGTTAACAGGAACATAAGGTACTGGATGCTCATCCCTTCTTTGACAAGATAAGAAAGAGCCAAATATTATTATTAGAATTGCAAAAACGCGGGTTTTATTAGCTATCATTAGTTTTTTTATATAAATTTAACCTCAATTATCTACATTCAAATTTAGTCAAATGAAGCAGTTTTTCAAATTTATGTTTTTTCTCCTGTTGATAATAATTACAACAGCTTGCTTTTCTTATGCACAGGATGGGGCGGCAAATCAGCCCTCAACCAAAAAAAAGCACAGTGAGGCAGCAAAGGAAAAGAAAAGGAAAGAAAAAGAAGTAAAAAAATATGAAAAAGAATCAAAAAAACAACAGTTGAATATTCAAACAAAGCAAACGCGGAAGAGAATGAAGAGGAATATGAAAAACACTGCTGCTGCAAGAGATAACAAGAGAGAAATTTTTCTTAAAAGATGGTTTTCCAAAAGACGTTGAAAACCTTTGTGATGCAGTTTTGACGGGGGTTTAAGCACTTTTATTTAACAAATAATGCATTTTTAGCTAAAAAATAGTTTTATTCCCGGTTTTTATTTTAAATTTGTTGCTGCACTATGGAAAACATTGATTTAAAAACTATAATCTACTTTGTAATAGCCATTCTGTGGTTTTTATATAGTACTTTCCGAAAATCTCAAAAAAAGAAAAATCAAGCTGAAGCACTTCCTCCATTGAAAGACCAGGACATAAAAGAAATCCTGAACGAGAATGTAGAACAAAGGAGATATAAGGAAGATGCCCGTTTTGATGAAAAATCCCAACTAAAAAAATTTAAAGAAAAAAAGAAAGCAGCATTTGTTCCTGTTTCAGAAAAATCCCCTGCTCCAAAGATAGATCAGGAGTATTCTGATAATGGAAGGTTGAATGATGTGCTTGCTGGTGTTGATCCAAGAGATATGGTCATTTATTCTGAAATATTAAAGCGACCAGTCTACTGATATAACTAATAATAATTTAAATTTTAATTGAAAAAAATTTGGAATTGCGTTTCAAGATTTTATATCTTTACCGCCCATGCATTAATTGCATGCTTGAATTTTATTGTGTTTTCCCTTTTTCAAATATATTAAGTAAATAATTTATACCTATATGCTAAAAAAAATACAACTATTGTTCTTAATTACTCTAGCCTCGGTTACCATTGCAAAAGCACAGGTAGGTCAAGGTGGATTAAAAGGTAAAGTGCTGGATAAGGTAAATAATGAGCCTGTTCCTTTTGCGAATGTTGTTGTGGAAATGAATGGCAACCAAGTTGCCGGAGTTACAACTGATATTGATGGTAACTTCTTTATCAAACCACTCGCTCCTGGGAAATATGATGTAAAGGCATCGTTTGTAGGATATCAACAAGTTCAAATTTCAGGTGTTGTAGTTTCTTCTGATCAAATTGCTTTTTTAAATGTAAAAATGTCTCAGGGGATAGAACTTAAGGCTTTTGAAAAAGTAGAATATGAGGTTCCATTGATTTCTAAGGATAAGACTTCTTCCGGAGGTACTGTTACACGTGAGGAAATTGCCAGGATGCCTGGTCGTTCTGCGGAAATGGCAGCACTTACAGTAGGTGGTATTTATTCTCAAGATGGTGAAAGAGGAAGTGTAAGAGGTGCAAGAGAAGATGCAACCGATACCTATATAGATGGTGTTAAGGTAAGAGGTTCAACTACAGTTCCAAATCAGGCCATCGAACAAGTTACCGTTATTATGGGTGGTGTTCCTGCTCAATATGGAGATGCTACCGGTGGTATTATTAGTATTACAACAAGAGGAGCTTCCTCTACTTATTTTGGTGGGGTTGAGGTAGTATCTTCTCAATTAACAGATAAGTTTGGTTATAATCTTTTAGGTTACACCCTTTCTGGTCCATTAATGATGAAAAAAGATCCGCAGGATAGTACAAAGAAAAAACCTTTAGTTGGGTTTTTCCTTTCAGGAGAATTGAAATCAGAAAAAGATCCGCGTCCTTCGGCTATCGGTTCTTGGAAAACCAATGATCAAAAAATGGAAGATTTAAGAAATAATCCTTCAGTTCCTTTTGGTACTGGTCTTTTCCCATCAGGCGAATTTGTTAGAACCAGTGATCTTGAACGCATTGATGCAAGACAAAATGTGGCTACAAGAGGAGCTGTTATTGCTGGTAAAATAGATGTGAATACAGGTGCTAACACTCACCTTACTTTTGGAGGTTCTATGGACTATGGCTCTAGAAGAACAGGGGTTTCAACAGGGATAAATAATTTTGTCTACAATAACACTTTATTTAACTCAGATCACAACCCTTTAATTACGGAAAATGTATGGAGAGTTTACTCTAACTTCACTCACCGTTTTGCAGGGGATGCTATGAATGCAGAATCAGCTTCAAATATAAAGAATGCATATTACTCCTTACAGGTAGATTATTCAAAAAACAACAGAAGAATCGAAGATCCTGTTCATAAAGACAATATTTTTAATTATGGTCATATTGGAAAATTTACTTCTACCTTTGAAAATTATTATACTCCTTTTCCTATTTATGACGATAGTACTGGCTTAACGGCAATTGTACATGAAAATTTCCAGCAAACTTCTTATGAATTTGAACCTGGGACTTCTAACCCTATTCTTGCTAAATACACTCAAAATTATTATGAATTACATGATGATCCTGAAGGGTATTATGAAAATCCTCAGCAGGTAATTGAAGGTGGTGGTTTATTAAACGGTCGTTTCCCTTTAAATAAATCTCGCGGTCATATTTATGATATTTGGAATGCACCAGGCATGCCTTATAACGGCTATTCAATTTTAGATAATTCCCAATTTAGAGTTAGGGCCACAGGATCTGCCGATATTAAAAATCACGCTATTCTTGTTGGGTTTGAATATGAGCAGCGTTCCGACAGGTTTTTTAGTGTTGATAACCCTTATCAATTATGGCAAAGATCAAGAGATCTTGCAAATGCTCATATAGCTCAGCGAGATCTACAAAATCCTCATATTGCATATAATGAGTCTGGAGATTATCCTACGGTTCCTACTATTACTTATGACAGGTTAAATACTTCTCCAGGAGAATATAATAATTTTAATAATGAAGAAACCCAAACTTTCTTTGATTATAATTTAAGAAAAAAATTAGGACTTGATCCTGATGGTATTGACTTTTTGGATGTAGATTCATACGATCCGAATATTTATTCCCTTGATTTATATAGTGCAGATGAATTATTGTCTGATGGTTATACTTTTGTTAGTTACGCAGGTTATAATCATAAAGGAGATAGACTTAAAGGAAAACCAAGTTTTGATGATTTCTTTAATGCCAGAGATGAGTTCGGTAACAGAACACGTGAAATTGGAGCTTTTCAGCCAATTTATATTGCTGGTTATATTCAGGATAAATTTGCTTTCGATGATCTTATTTTTAATGTAGGATTACGAGTTGACAGATTTGATGCAAATCAATCCGTTTTAAAAGATCCTTATTCTTTATTTGAAACAAGAAAAGCAGGTGAGCTTCCTGCAGAAATGCGTCCGGCTAACATAGGAAATGATTTTGTTGTTTATACTACTGATGATGCAACAGGAGATATTTCAGATCAAAGTGTGATATCTGGTTTTAGAAACGGAGATACCTGGTATAACGCAGATGGTGTTGAGTTAAATGACCCAAGCGTGCTTTTAACTTCTAAAGGTATTACAGCTCCTTGGCTACTTAATCCTTCTAAAAAGAATGCTAGTACTGATCTTACGAGTTCTGCATTTACAGATTACGTTCCACAGATTATTGTAATGCCACGTATTGCTTTTTCATTTCCAATTTCTGATGAAGCTTTGTTTTTTGCTCATTATGATGTACTTGCAAAGCGTCCGGGAGGTGGATTGAGATTGGATCCAACAGATTATCTTTTTATACAAAGTGGCCCGGTCGGAACTCTTAATAACCCTAATTTAAAGCCTGAAAAAACTATAACTTATGAATTAGGTTTTCAGCAGAGGTTAACTCAAAGTTCTTCATTAAAGTTTTCTGCTTTCTACAATGAAATGAGAAACATGGTTCAAGTTGTAAACGTAAATTATGCTTATCCTAGAACATACATGACTTATGGTAATTTGGATTTTGGAACTGTAAAAGGGATGACAGTTGTTTACGACTTAAGGAGAACCGGTAATATTTCAATCAGGGCATCTTATACCTTGCAATTTGCTGATGGTACCGGTTCGTCTGCTACTACAGGTGTTAACATGATCAATGCAGGTCAGCCAAACCTAAGAACTGCTTTTCCATTGGAATTTGACCAACGTCACAATTTTACATCAAGTATAGATTTTAGATTTGGAAGTGGTAAAAATTACAATGGCCCGGTTTTGTTTGATAAGCAAATTTTGGCAAATACTGGTTTAAATGTATTAGGTTTAGCCGGATCTGGCACTCCTTATTCTCAACAATCCAATGTTACTCCTGAAGCCTTAACTACTGGTGGTAGAAGTTATATGAAAGGAAGTCTTAATGGGTCAAGAAATCCTGGACAATTCAGAATGAGCTTAAGGTTGGACAAAGACATTGACCTTAAATGGGGTAAAGACGAAGAGAAAAGGAAAACTGCTGCTTTGAATGTTTATGTTTGGGTTCAAAATGTGTTAAATACCAAAAATGTAATTAATGTATATAGAGCTACCGGTAATCCTGATGATGATGGATATTTGAATGCTCCTGAATTTCAAAATAGTATTTCTCAGCAAAATGATGAGCAATCATTTAGAGAGTTATACGCTGTTGCAATGAATAATCCACGTAATTTTAGTATGCCTAGAACAATAAGATTAGGGGCAATCCTTAGCTTTTAATAAATTTATAAAAAATTTGTATGAGAAAATTTAACATTCTATTCACAAGTATTTTTGTTTCATTTGGATTGTTTGCCGGGGCTGCTTTTGCTGAAAGGAACCCCTTGAGTTCAAATGGAGGACAAAATAATTCTGGTTCTAACTTGAACATTCCTTCTTTAGCTGCGGGATGTGTAGCTGCCACTGCTTCAAGAGATCT
The DNA here is from genome assembly GCA_030856445.1 of Bacteroidota bacterium. Taxonomy (GTDB): domain Bacteria; phylum Bacteroidota; class Bacteroidia; order JACCXN01; family JACCXN01; genus JACCXN01. The sequence continues at coordinate 7,088 of JALYPI010000014.1, read as the reverse complement.
TGATTTAAATAATGTAAGAGCTCTTATTCACACTGGAGGTGATATGTGGTGGGACCTTGTTAATACTGCAAAATATGAAATCCCTAAAGGCTCTGGTAAACATTCTATGTTTGCGGGTGCACTTTGGATGGGTGGAGTAGATGTGAATGGGCAATTAAAGCTAGCTGCTCAAAGATTTCGTGGAAATGGTAACGATTATTGGCCAGGTCCTTTAAATACAGAAACCTTTGATATTGATGCCGAAACATGCAGAAAATATGACAAGCATTTTGTTACAACCAGAAATGAAGTACAAATGTTTAAGGATTGGCACGATCTTAACCAAACCGATCCTGCTCAAGCAGCTATCGACTTTCCAGGATATACTATACCTCAATCTATTATTGATTGGCCGGGCAATGGAGATCCCTCTAAAAAAGAAGGTCAGTTTTTAGCTCCTTTTTATGATGCAGATAATGATGGCTTTTATGATCCTTACTCTGGAGATTATCCTGGTTATGAATTAGATACCGAAAGCGACTGTAGAACTACACGGGATGTTCACCTTTATGGCGATAAAAATTTGTGGTGGGTTTTTAATGATAAGGGAAATGTGCATACTGAAACTGGTGGTGCTCCAATTGGTATGGAAGTTCGGGCCCAGGCTTTCGCTTTTGCTACAAATGACGAAGTTAATAATATGACTTTTTATAATTATGAACTTATTAACCGTTCTACCTTCACCCTTGCTAATACTTACTTTGGTGTATGGGCTGATTCTGATTTAGGGTTTGCTCAAGATGATTTTGTTGGTTGTGATGTTCAAAGAGGCTTAGGTTACTCCTATAATGGAAAACAAGTTGATGGTACTGGTGGTCCAGCGAATTATACTGGCACTCCTCCTGCAATTGGTATTGACTTTTTTGAAGGACCATATCAGGACAATGATAGTATAGATAACCCATTGGCTATAAATGATTATAATGCAGCCAAAGCAGGGAATGGTATTCCTTATCCTGGGCTTGGAATTGGCTATGGTGATGGAATTGTTGATAATGAACGTTTTGGGATGTCTCGTTTTTTGTATCACAATAACACAGGTGAAGGTATACCTGATACCCAGGATCCAACTACTGCTTCAGATTATTACAATTTTCTTAGGGGGATGTGGAAAAGTGGTCTTAAAATGAATTATGGAGGTAATGGTCATAATGGAGGTTCTGGAGGTGTTGATTGTAATTATATGTTTCCAGGGAATACCGATCCAATTGGATGGGGTACCGGAGGTGTTCCTCAGTTGGAATGGACTGAAGAAACCGTTGGAAATGTTCCTTATGACAGACGTTTTGCTCAATCAGCAGGTCCATTTGTACTTAAGCCAGGTGCCGTAAATAATATTACAGTAGGTGTGGTTTGGGCGAAAGCACTTTCAGGAGGCCCCTTTGCTTCTGTTGAAAAATTAAGACTTGTTGATGATAAAGCTCAGGCATTATTTGATAATTGCTTTAGGATATTAAATGGTCCTGATGCTCCGGATGTTGCTATTAAAGAATTGGATAGAGAATTAATCCTTCACTTAAGCAACAAAAGAGGAAATAACATAAATGAAACCTACGAAGAAGTTGATTATACTATTCCTCCAATTGAAGTTGTAAATGGGGACACTATTCAATATGACACAAAATACCGTTTCCAGGGTTATCTAATATATCAGGTGAAAGATGCTACTGTTACTGCTGATGAACTTGGAAATCCTGATAGAGCAAGAATTACCGCACAGGTTGATGTAAAAGATGGAGTTACTAAATTAGTCAATTATAAGTTTGATGAAAATCTTAATGCAAATGTGCCTGAGGATGTAATTATTGAAGGAGAGGATAAAGGAGTCTATCATTCTTTTAGAATTTTAGAAGATAAATTTGCTATTAACGATAAATTTCTTGTCAATCATAAATCCTATTATTTTTTAGCCGTAGCTTATGGTTATAACAATTATAAGGAGTATAATATGCTTCTTCCTGATTTGCTTGATGGCCAAAGAAAACCTTATAAGTTAAGCCGTAAAGGCGCAAGTGGTAGTATTAGAGCTTATAAAGGCGTGCCACACAATTCAGCTCCAAGAAATGGCGGGACTTATATTAATAGTTCTTATGGTGATCAGCCTATGATAACCAGAGTTGAAGGACAAGGGAATGGTGGTTTAAATATCTCATTTACTACTGAAAGTGAAGCTCAAATCTTTTCAGCAGGAAGAATTGAATTTCCTGAGTATAAAAAGGGCTTTGGACCAGTTGATATTAAAGTTGTTGATCCTATAAGTGTTCCTGATGCTACTTTTCAATTGAAAGTAAATGCTCCTGGAACATCCTCTTTAGATACTGCTACATGGACATTAACAAACACTTCAGAACTTATTTTAGATGGTGTAGTTTATCAGGCAGGAGAATATTCTGTTAATTCAGAAACAACTATTAAAATTGGGAATGAACAAATAATTCCAGCAATTGGTTTTTCTATTCGTATGGAGCAAAATAATAATCCTGGTGTAACCTCTTCAACTACAAATGGATTTATTTCCGCTGCACTTGAATTTACTGATAACCAAAAGAATTGGTTAATTGGAGTGCCTGATGAAGAAATTTATAGTCCTTTTAATTGGATTCGCTCTGGTAGTTATGTAGATACTGATTCTGCTGGCAGATTTAGTGATATTGCTGGAAAAGATCCTAAAGAGAACTATGAAAGAGTATTGGGTGGAACCTGGACACCATATGGAATGGCCTCCTTTAGAGAGCATGGGCCTGGATATAGTTCAACTGCAACTTCCTTAGCCCTTTTAAATACTGTTAAAAGCGTTGATGTTGTAATTACCAATGATCAAAGTAAATGGACCAGATGCCCTGTTATTGAAAATCAATTCAATAAACTTTTAGCTGTAGGTGGTGCTGAAAAAGGCAAGGTGAGAAATTCTCCATCTGTTGGTAAAGATGGAAAGCCTGATGGTGATGGAAATGGTATGGGTTGGTTCCCAGGATATGCTGTTTGCCTTGAAACGGGAGAGCGTTTGAATATGGCCTTTGCAGAGGATTCCTGGTTGGCTGATGCAAATGGTAGAGATATGTTATGGAATCCTACAAATGCTATAAGATCAAGTACAGGTGATTTAAGAGGTGGTGGAAAGCATTTTATCTATGTTTTTAATAATATAGAATTAATACCATCCTATGATGAAGGAAAAAAATTAAGGGAATTAATAACTTCAACTTCTCCTACTGCTGCTGCCGATATGAGAAATGCTTGGAAAACATGTATGTGGGTAGGTTATCCTTTGGTTAATGGTGGCCAAAAACTATTTGATACAGATGTAAGGGTACAACTTAGGGTTTCAAGGAAATACGGTAAATATCAAACAAGTTCAGAAGTTAATGGGAATAATCCACTTTACACATTTAGCATGAAAGATTATGCTGCACTTAAGGGTGAAGGTCTTACTTTAGATTCTGCATTATCACTTGTGAATGTTGTGCCTAATCCTTATTATGCTTATTCTGCCTATGAAGCAAATCAGTTAGATAACAGGATTAAAGTTATTAATTTACCGGAAATTGCTAACGTTACAATTTATACTGTTAATGGTACTTTAGTGAGAAAGATTACAAAATCTGATCCTTCAACTTCACTTGAATGGGATTTGAAAAATCATGCAGGAATTCCAGTTGCAGGAGGAGTATATCTGATTCATGTAAGTTCTACAGATGATAATGGTGTATTGAGAGAAAGAGTTTTGAAATGGTTTGGTATTATGCGCCCTGTAGATCTTGATTCATTTTAATTTAAATTATAAATACGATACATTATAATTAACACTTATGAATAGATATTTAAAATTTGGCCTTGCAATAGTTGGCTCAGCTGTATTATGCTCAAATGGTATTGCAGGTAATAAAGATAGAGCCGGACAAGCTGGTGGTGGTGCATTATTAATTAACCCCTGGGCCAGAAGTACAGGCTGGGGTGGTGCAAATACTGCAAACTCCACAGGTATTGAAGCAATGCACCTTAACGTAGCAGGAACAGCCTTTACAAAAAAAACAGAAGTTATTTTTGCCCATACTAATTGGCTTAATATCTCGGGTTCTATAGATGATAATATCACTATTAATTCTCTTGGTTTAACTCAACGTGTTGGTGAAACCGGAGTTTTGGGATTAAGTATGATGCAAATGAACTTTGGTGACATAATGGTAACCACTGTTGATCTGCCAGAGGGAGGTTTAGGTAATTTTTCTCCTAAATATTCTGTTTTGGGTCTTTCTTATGCAAAAGAATTCTCCAATAGTATTTATGGAGGTTTGGCTGTTAAAGTTGTAACAGAGAAAATATCTAATGTTGGTGCTACCGGGGTTTGCTTAGATGCCGGTGTTAGGTATGTAACAGGTGAAAATGACAAGATCAAATTTGGAATTGCCTTAAGAAATGTTGGACCACCAATGAAATATAGTGGTGATGGACTTTCTATAAGAGCTGTTCTTCCAACTACTGGCGCTAATCTTACCATAGAACAAAGAACTGCTCCTTATGAATTGCCTTCTATGATCAACATTGGTGGATCTTATGATTTCAGACTTGCTGAGGATCACAGAATAACCTTAGCGGGAAATTTCGCATCTAATTCTTTTACCAGAGATCAAATTTTAGTTGGTCTTGAATATGGATTTAAAACCTACTTCATGGTTAGAGGTGGATATGCTTATGAGGAAGGCATTACAAGCGTTTCTGACAGAGTTACTCCTTTTACAGGACCTTCTGCCGGTGCAACTTTTGAATTGCCTTTAAATGACAAAGGAACCACTTTTGGTTTTGATTACTCTTATCGTGCTACAAATCCTTTCAACGGAGTTCATAGTTTAGGGGTAAGAATTAATTTATAGTGATATAAAATAATTTTTTTTTATTAAATTTGTTATTATAATATAAAGAGTCTCGACTTTGTCGGGATTCTTTTTATTTTATAACATACTTAACAAATTGACTTAAAATAATTAATCATGGGTAAACCAACATATTTTACACAAGAAGGCTTAGAGAAGTTGAAGGAAGAATTACATCAATTAACAGCTTTCGAACGCCCTTCAATTTCAAGGCAAATTGCAGATGCAAGAGATAAGGGTGATCTTTCTGAAAATGCTGAGTATGATGCGGCTAAAGAAGCGCAGGGATTACTTGAAATGAAAATTTCCAAACTGCAGGATGTAGTAAGCAATGCAAGAATCATTGATGAATCTAAACTGGACAATTCAAAAGTGCTTATTCTTTCTAAGGTTAAAATCAAGAATGTAAAAAATGGAGCTACCATGACATATACTCTTGTTCCTGAAAATGAGGCTGATCTTAAGACTGGAAAAATTTCAATTAATTCTCCTATTGCTACAGGTTTGCTAGGGAAAAAAATCGGAGAAAATGTTACTATTGCTGTGCCATCAGGAGATATGGAGTTCGAAGTTATAGAAATTGGAAGGTAATGGCTTCTGTTTTCACTAAAATAATAAATGGTGAAATTCCATCACACAAGATTGCAGAAACAGATGATTTTTTTGCTTTTCTTGATATTAATCCCCTTGCTAAGGGTCATACCTTAGTTGTTCCAAAAAAAGAAGTTGACTACATTTTTAATTTAGATGATAAATTATATAATGGGTTATGGGCTTTTGCAAAAAAGATATCTTTTGCTATTGAAAAATCAGTAGAGTGTAAAAGAATAGGCATTGCTGTAATTGGACTTGAAGTGCCCCATGTGCATATTCATCTCGTCCCTATAAATAATGTAGGGGATATTAATTTTTCAAGACCCAAATTGGAAATATCTGATGAGGAGCTTGCTTTAAAGGCAAGGCAGATTCGGGAAAACTTAAATTTTTAATCTTTAAATTTTTCTTTCCGGATGCGAGCTAACAAAAGCTTCCCATCCAGAATATTTTTTTTTGCCACTGCTTATATTATTTTGAAAATAATGACATACAGCAGCAGCCAGGCCATCGGTGGCATCAAGGGAACTTGGTTTAGTTTTCATTGATAGCAAACTTTGCAGCATAGCTGATACTTGCTCTTTTGAGGAATTACCATTTCCTGTTATGGATTGTTTAATCTTTTTAGGGGAATATTCTGTAATTGAAATTCTGCGATGCAATGCTGCTGCTATTGCAACCCCTTGAGCACGGCCTAGTTTTAGCATGGATTGAACATTTTTTCCAAAAAACGGAGCCTCAATGGCCATATCATCTGGTTTATATGTTTCAATAAGCTCTAAAGTGGATTCAAAAATATGTTTCAGTTTTATATGTTGGTCATCAATTTTGCTTAAATTAACTGTGCCCAGAGATATTAGTTCGATCTTTTTTTGTTTGATGTGAATAACACCGTAACCCATTATGTTTGTTCCTGGATCTATTCCTAAAATTATTCTGTCTGAATTCAATGCTTGTAAATTATAGATTAAATCATTTTAAGTATATTGCCGGTAATTACAGCATTCTCAATGAAGACAAATTTAGTTAAATCAAATTCATTTTTAATTATTTTAATTAAATCTCTTGTCATATGCCTTTCTTTCTGGTTTATCTATCATAGAATTTTTGTTTCTCAGGACTTTTTACAATTTCAAACAACAATTAAAACGGCATATTTGGCTAAGTCCTTCTTTCCATTATTTATTTTAGTCTTTATACTTTTTTTAATTAATTGGTCAACGGAAGCAATTAAATGGAGAATGCTCCTTCAAAAACTACAAAAAATCTCCTTTTCTGAATCTTTTAAAGCAGTTTTTTCCGGTATCACCATTGGTTTATTTACTCCTAACAGAATAGGAGAATATGGAGGTAGGATTATATACTTGGATCGGGATAAAAGGTTAGATGCTGTGGTAAATAATGTAGCAGGTAATTTTAGCCAGTTATTGATTACCCTGGTGTTTGGTGTTTTTGGTGTAATATTTTATTTCTTCAATTTCAATAATTTAAATTATGGCAATAAGTCAATGATTTTATTACTTTTCATTCCGCTTGTTGTTATATTGTTTTTTAATATTAATAAGATACCAGCTCTTTTTGGCA
>JALYPI010000009.1 GCA_030856445.1 Bacteroidota bacterium | reverse complement strand
AATGCAAAGAATCCGCTTATGTTAGACCATTCAGAAATTGTCTTGCCATAATCATCATTTTCATAAAGCAGATTATAAATTATTTTGTTTACATTATAAACATAACTTCCGATTTTCATGCTTCTTTGAGAAAAATGACCAAATTCATGGGCAAGTACAGCTTTTAATTCGCTTATAGTGATTGAATTTACCAAACCTAGTCCGATGATAAGATTTTTACGTACGGGAAAAAACATACTCCAGAAGCTTGAATCATAAAAAACGCTAGCATTTACCTCAGGGGATAAATAGATTTTTTTAGGGAAATTGGTCATGGTTTCATTAGCAATTTCCTTTATGAAAGAAAAGAGGACTGGTTGATCTCGCTCATGGATTTCAATGAGTCCTGATCGATCAACCACATTTTTGCTGAAAATAAATTTCACCATGAAATAAGAAACCATCAACCCTAATCCTATTAAGCCCCCACCAATCATTAACGTATAGAATTTAGGAAAAGCTATTATTAAAGACAAACCTGCCCAGGATGCAGCAATGGTTAAGAGAAGTGCCAAAGTCATAAGAACAATGTAAACCAAGGCAAAAATAAAAATGCTTCCCAGCGTGTGTAAGGCTTTCTTTTTAAATTCTGGAGAAGGAGTAATAATTTCTTTGTTTATTCCTATTGGTGAAGGAGGGTAAATAAAATTGTTCTGCATCTTAAAAATTTTAAACTAAGATAATAATTTGATTAATACATATTCATTCAAAACAATTCTAAAGCATCCTTATCAAAAGTAAGAATTCAGAAATTCTGTTATCATTATATCCTCAAGCTCTGATTAAGTCTTGTATTTTAAAATTAAAATAAAAGTTAAGATAAAAACAATAGCAAAAATGAAAGCAACTATTTGTTTAATGAAACTTTTTTTATTTTCAGCCTGTATTTTATCCCTTATTTCTTTTAATTGTTCTTTGCTAAGTTTTTTTTCGGGTAAAATGTTGTCACGTTTTTTAACATTATTAATATAATGTTTATATTTTTCATGCGCAGATTGTCTTGGTCTCTTATTATTCTTAAGACTGCTTATCATTGCAGCAACACTGCCCCCAAAACTCATAATCTTATTTTTAAAATTAATTTCTAAAAAAGGATTGCATATTTACATAGAAAATTAAACAACTAAAGCATTAAGGAACCTAGAAATTTATCACTTCATTCCTTTATTCTTTTCTCCTTGCTTTTACAATTTTCTTAATGGGAATTCCATTAATTACAACGTCTTTCAAAACAGCATCTCCTTCTTTAATGTTTACCAAGGCGTATGTTACTTTTGCAGTGTCCCGTATTGATTCATTATAGGTTAATTCTGCCTCATATGCTTTTGATTCTTCCATGTAGAATCTATCAAAAGGATAATCAAAACTCAATTCACTAATTTTAGTTGAATCATTTTTTTGATAAAGATAATTTACTTTGGTTTTTAAGAAATCCTGGTTATCATCTGGTTTTTGCTTTTTTACAGATTGCAGTTTTACAAAACCTTCCATATCTGTGGTGAGAATCAGATAAACTGGTTCATCTCTTTCCCATTTTTCTTCCTGATTAACTTCAATTGAATTTTCATCAAAGCGAAGCGTAATATATTTCCCTCTAAATGGATCACTCGGATCAATTGGAGTGGTCTTAAATTTGAATTCTTTTCCTGTTTTCAGGATGTCTTCTCTTTCAAGAATCATTTTGGCAGGCACATAAATTTGTGCTAATGCAACCAAAATAAATACAGTGAGTATTGTTTTCTTATTATTCATTTATTTTTCTTTTTTTGAGCATCCAGTAATTTGTTGCAAATAAACCTGAGCCAACTGTTACAAATAAAATCCCTCTTAAAACGAAACTCAAGTCTGTATCAAAGAATCTGCAAACCACAAGGACTGTAATAATTAGTAATCCAAAATTTAATACTCCTAAATGATCTTGTTTTGCACCTATTCTAATTGTCATTAAGCCTAAAGTAAATATTATTAGATTAATTAACACTGCTGATATTAATGAGTTTAAACCTATGATGAAGGTAATGATGAATAAAATAAAAACAGGGGCCAAAGGATTTATTTCGCTTAATTTCCTGTTTTTTAAATGAAAGTAAAGAAGTACCCCTGATAATAATGAAAGAAACACTGCTGCATAAAGTTCAGGTGATATTAGAGCTTCACTAAAATTGAATTCGTTATTTCTTAAATTCTTCCAAAACCAATCAAAACTAAAGGTAAAAAGAAGTCCTATTGTGCCAAGAGAACCTATTATGAAGTATCCATTATTTCTTAATTTCTGTAATTTAAAAAAATGAAGGTTCCCAATCATATAAAATAAACCGAACAGACTAAAATAGGCAACATACATAAACTCCAATCTGTTTTTCCCTATGGTTCCTAAGACAATGGCTATTGATAATGGAATTATCCAATTGTGAAAAATCATAAAGTTGCTTAAAGGGTTTTTCTTAAATAATAAATAGTAATAGGGAAGGGCCATTAATAAAAGGAACCAATAAAAAAAGGATCCAATTATCGGATTGGTCCAGTAGTCGCCAACTAGAGAATAAAAGCATATCCCAATAAGGTAAAGCAATGAAGCCATTGATGATTGCATTATATACATTAATGGAAAGCAAAGCAGCATCCATATAAACAGGAAAGAGCTAAGATTGCCAGGCATATGATATATTTGACTAATAAGAGAGATACTTGATCCAACTGTAAAAAAGAGAAAGGTAGTAGTGCTTTCCCTCCAGACCATACTATCCCTTTTCTTTATTAATGCAAAAACACAGAGTACTTGTCCAATAAGTAAAGGAAGAAAAGCCAGACTTGTTTTTATTGGCCTAGAGAGTTCATCCCAGTTGTGAGCTATGATTAAGATTATTCCAAGCCCGACCATAATTGCTCCTAATATTCCAAAAGCAATCACAAGCCTGTTACTTGATTGACTTCCTTTATTTTTGTAATACTCCTGGATATTATCAGCTATTTCTTGTGAAATAACATTAGCTTTTACAAGCTCAGGTATGTCTTTTATAAGATTCATTTTCCTGGTTTATTTGTTGTTAATCTTTTTGTTTATTAATTAAACAAGAGGAAAGGTAATGAAAAGTTTATTGTTTAAACCAAAAAGTTGCCATTGTGATTTGAATAGAACAAACAAGATTTGAAAATGTGCTGGTATAAATGAAATTTATAGTTTTTCATATTTCCCCAATCCGGTAAAAAGAATTCCAATTCCTCCACTTACAGGTCCATATGCTAATAAAAAAGAATTTCCCATATTAATAATTCCTGTATACGTTCCCACAGTTACAAAAAGCCCTGCAAGTGTAACAGCAAGCCCTATATAAATTAATTCCTTTGCTTTTTTATTTTGGCTTACAGTCTTTTCCTCCTTTAATATTAGATTATCAATACTCCGAATTATAATTTTAATTTTGTTCTCTTCAAGTTCTTTTGATTCTAATGTTTTTCTGATTTCACTAAAATCCATCCCATTTCTCTTTTCAATGAGAAAATATTCAATTAATTCATCTATTGATTTACTGTCCATACTTTGTTAGTTTAAAATTAGCCACATTTTCTAGGTATAATTACCTTTTAATCTTATATACTTTTAACGAAGCAAACACAGTCAATTACGCAAACCCTATTATAAGCCGTTTCCCTTTCTTTCCTCACAGACTTGCTAAAGTATGGAAAACCCCGTCAATTACTTTACTCATACGTTTAAAGTCAAGCGTTTCCATTGTGTCTGTTGTCTTGTGATAATTCTTGTTTCGGAAAAATGCGGTGTCCGTTATCATTAACGCACTGAAACCAAATTTCCAGTAATTCAGGTGGTCTGAAAAGTCAATACCTGGCAATGCTGGTGGTCCTGAAAACTTTTTAGTTCTGATTGCTTTTGTTGATAGATAAGTTCTGCAAAATTTACGGGTAAATTGTCCTGCACCAATTTTTTTTACAAGAGTGATATAATTACCCTTGTTACCATAGATCAGTGAAAGAAGACCAATTGGATAGGATTGTGATTTTTTCTCATCCTTAAAGTAACCTATCATTTCAAGTGAAACCATTCCGTAAACATCAATCTTGTTATCATAGAGTGATTTTGCGTGAATATAGCTACCCATATATTCTGTTCTAAAAAAGGGTGGTTCTTCTAAAGTATAGGCAACAAGATCGATACGGTAGTTAAGTTTCTGGTCTTTTAAAAGCCGGGCAAGTTCAAGAAGTCCTACAACACCGCTTGCATTGTCATCAGCACCTTCCTGGTTGTCACATACGTCATAATGAGCTCCAACAATAATCCTTTTAAGATTTTCTGTTCCAAAAGAGCAAATTACGTTTTTATAAGTCATCCCATTAACATTATATTCCTGCATAAAAACACTATCCGTATATTCTATGAAAACTGTTTTAATATAGTCTGCCGTTTTATTAAGTTGATCAATATTTTTATAGGTCCTAAAATTTTCTGTCTTGGTAATTGCTTCCAGGTGTGACTTTATTATTGTTGTATCAGAATTTGTAGTTGCAAAACTATAACTTGTTGCAAGTAATAAAACTGTTGTCAATAGGTTCTTTAGGGTCCTCATTAAAATGGCTTAAAACTCTTAAATAGATAAACAAATATAGTATTTTCTTTGCCTTGCAAAAATCAAATTATATCAAATTCAAAAGCAGGATTAGTTATAATTTAACAAGGCAGTGAACAAAAACTTAAAGCCTTTTATGTATTATTGTTCAGTTATTAATGAAATAGAACTGGATAGCTTAGTGAATTATTAAAAAAGTACTATGTTTGTTTATATATATAAGTTGGTGGAAAGCTTATGGGAAAAGTCCTAATAATTATGATTTTGCTAATAATCCAAAGTTTTTTTTCCTTTGGACAAATTGACTTTACCCTTTCTAAAACCGTTGACTCTTTGGCTTTTGAAGACCAAAAATGGCGGGAACTAATCCGACAGATTGACAATAATGAAATAGATACAATTAGTAAAGAAATAGTCAGCCTTAATCTCCGCTTGACAGACAGCTTAAATTTTATAGTTATAAAAAAAATATTTGAGGAAAACGGCTTTTTAGGGTATAATAAAATTGGAAAAACCAGTTCAAAAAACTTTTGGCTTTTAATTCAACACGCTGACAAACACCCGAATTTTCAGCTTGAGGTATTAAAAACTATGAAAATTGCAGCTGACAACGGAAATGCTTCACTAATTGACTTTGCATATTTAACCGACAGAGTAAAAGTTAATATGAGACAACAACAAATTTATGGAACCCAAATGAGATTGAATGAATTTAAAACTTCTTATGAACCAATATCATTAGTTGAGCCCGAAAATGTTAACATCAGAAGAAAAGAGGTTGGACTTGGACTTATTGAAGAATATATAAAAACTATGAACGAACGCTATTACGGAACTCTTAATAAGTAAAAAGCCTTCCGCCAACACTGCATAACCGAAAGTGGGGGGCTTGGTTCAATTTGAAATTTCGTTGCTTTCAATTATCTTCGCTTCTAGGCTGAAAGGAATGGTGCATTAATCGTTACCTTCAAGCTATGCAGAAAACGTGTGTGTCTTGAATCCTTCCCATGATAGCAAATAGGAAAGAGTGCTGTACAAAAGATGGAAGACCTTAAAACATTGACAGTACGAAAGCCGAAGCCGAGCGAACCGAGCATAGGAATCACTATCAAATATAAGGAATTGGACTTCCGCAGACGACTTTCAGGAGTAGTTTGCAAACCACCTTATGCTGC
>JALYPI010000003.1 GCA_030856445.1 Bacteroidota bacterium | reverse complement strand
ACTTAACCCCCTACTATTAATATAACTGTATCAATCATTCCGAATGGATCGAAGAGGAATGAGGAATCTCTAATCCTTATCTCCAGCCAAACATTGTTTTTTAATTACAATGCTGCTTTAAATTGATTTAAAAAGCGAACATCATTTTCAAAAAACAATCTTAGGTCTCCTATTTGATATTTGAGCATAGTAATTCTTTCCACACCCATACCAAATGCAAATCCTGAAAATTTTTGTGTGTCTATATTACAATTCTCTAAAACATTGGGATCTACCATTCCACATCCGAGAATTTCTACCCAACCGCTGTATTTACATATATTACAGCCTTTTTGTTTGCAAAAAGGGCAGGAAATGTCCATCTCGGCACTTGGTTCGGTAAAAGGAAAATAAGATGGCCTTAACCTGATCTGGGTTTTTTCTCCAAACATTTCTCTGGAAAAATAAAGAAGTGTCTGTTTTAAATCTGCAAAAGAAACATTTTGATCAATGTATAAACCCTCAACTTGATGAAAAATACAATGAGCGCGGGCGGAAATAGCTTCATTCCTAAAAACTCTTCCCGGGGAAATCGTTCTGATTGGTGGCTTATTATTTTCCATAACCCTTACCTGTACTGAAGAAGTATGAGTACGAAGGGCTATATCCGGATTTTTTTCAATAAAAAAAGTGTCCTGCATATCTCTTGCAGGATGTTCTTGCGGAAAATTCAGGGCTGAAAAATTATGCCAGTCGTCTTCAATTTCCGGTCCTTCAGAAACAGTAAATCCAATTCTGGCAAAAATACTGCTGATTTCATTACTGATTATAGATAATGGATGACGTGTTCCAACTACACTAGACCCGGCAGGAAGAGAAAGATCTTTATCATTCTTAATATCCTGCTCAGGACTTTCAACAAGTTGCTTTTGTTCCTGAATTTTCTCTTGAGCCTTGTTTTTCAACTCATTTAAAAGAATGCCTGTTTCTTTTCTTATGGAAGGATCTACATTTTTAAAATCAGCAAATAATTCATTAAGGATACCCTTTTTTCCAAGAAATTTTATCCTGAATTCTTCCAGGTGATTTGGGCTATCTGCTTTAAATGCTTCAATCTGGGCAATTAAATCTTTTAATCTCTGCTGCATTTATCTCTTATTTTTTTACAACTTTCATTGTCATTGCAATGTCTTTCAAAGGCTTATCCGCAGCGTTTCTTTGAACAGCAGCAATTTTATCGATTACATCTAATCCTTCAATAACTTCACCAAAAACAGTGTATCCACCATCTAAATGCGGGGCTCCGCCTTGTTTTATATACTCATTAATCTGTTCTTCGGTATAAGGAAACCCAGACCTTTTGCCCATTGATATAATATCTTCCTTAGAAAAAGCTCTTCCCTGAACAATATAGAATTGTGACCCAGAAGATTTCTTCATTGGATTAACATTATCACCCATTCTAGCAGCAGAAAGTGCTCCTCTTTTATGAATAAATTTTGGATTGATTTCAGCAGTAATAGTTTCACCAATATCCTTTGTTCCATCCTGCACTCCACCACCTTGTATCATAAAGCTTGGAATTACTCGGTGAAAAATAGAACCATCGTATTTTTTCTCTGCTGCTAGTTTTAAGAAATTATCCCGATGAATTGGCGTTTCATTATATAGTTTTACTTTTATGTTGCCGAATTCAGTAGTGATTAATATGATAGGCTCTACTGGCTCTTTGCTTTTTTGAGCTGATAATTGAGTTGAAGCAGTGAATAAAACTGCCATTAGAAGAATTAAATTTTTCATTTTTTAAAGATTTTTCAAAAATTATTGAACAAATGCTGAATTTAGTATCTTTGATGTTTAAAATAAAGCGACAAGTATAAGCAATATTAACAAAACTATAAAATTCATTACCTATACTTTTAAAAAGAACAGCATATTATTCAGAACAAAAAAAAGGGTATAAATTAATAAAAACACAATGAAAACTAACGCTATAAATTACCTGCTTATTATAATAATAACTGCTTCAACAACTTTTGTTGGATGCAAAAGACCGGCCAAGCCAGAAGCAATAATTACCAT
>JALYPI010000295.1 GCA_030856445.1 Bacteroidota bacterium | reverse complement strand
CTTACTGGGTGTTGCCACTTCCAAATCAATTTGGATCATTATGGGTGAATTTCAACTCTCCACTTCTTTGGGACGTTTTTGCAATCAGTACTTATTTTACTGTGTCCCTTGTGTTTTGGTATATAGGTTTAATTCCGGATTTTGGGTCAATAAGAGACAAACTGGTAAATCCTGTTGGTAAAAAAATATATGGCATTTTAAGTTTTGGCTGGACAGGTAATGCAAAAGCATGGACGAGGTTTGAAGAAGTTTCATTAGTTCTTGCTGGTGTTGCAACTCCTCTTGTATTCTCAGTGCACTCTATTGTAAGTATGGACTTTGCCACCTCAGTAATACCTGGATGGCATACAACTATCTTTCCTCCATATTTCGTAGCAGGAGCTATTTTCTCAGGATTCGCAATGGTTCTTACCTTGCTTATTATGATGAGAAAAGTATTGAACCTAGAAAACTATATTACCATCAAGCATATTGAATATATGAATATTGTAATAATCATAACTGGTTCAATAGTAGGTGTGGCATATCTTTCTGAACTTTTCATCTCCTGGTACTCGGGGGTTGAATATGAGCAGTATGCATTTATAAACCGTGCAACAGGACCATACTGGTGGGCATACTGGAGTATGATGACATGTAATGTTGTTACTCCTCAATTATTCTGGTTCAAAAAAATTCGCACAAGCATTATTGCAACCTTTATCATATCAATATTTGTGAATATAGGAATGTGGTTTGAAAGATTTGTAATCATTGTTACTTCGTTACACAGAGATTACATTCCATCAAGCTGGTTAATGTTTTCTCCAACCTTCGTAGATATTGGAATTTTTATAGGAACAATTGGTATTTTCTTTACCCTGTTCCTATTGTTTGCAAGATTTTTCCCTGTATTGGCATTTAACGAATTGAAAACAATTCTAAAATCCACTGGAGAAAATTATAAAAATAATTCGCATCATTAATTAATAATAAAATGAGCAACGGAAACAAAATTATTTACGCATTGTATGATGATGATCATGACCTTTTGGAAGCTGCTAAAAAGCTTGTTGCAAAAGGAGTGAAAGTAACTGATGTATATTCACCATTTCCAATTCATGGTCTTGATCCTGTAATAGGTATAAAAAGAACCAGAATGGCAATTGTAGCATTCTTATTCGGAATAACAGGAACTTCTCTGGCATTGCTAGGAATCTGGTATTTTATGATTGGAGACTGGCCAATGAATATTGGAGGTAAACCAAGTTTTACTTTTATTGAAAACCTTCCAAGTTTTATCCCGGTAACATTTGAGTTTACCGTATTTTGTGCAGCTCACGGAATGGCCATTACATACCTTATTAGAAACCGTACTTTACCAGGAATGGCAGCGCGTAATCCTGACCCAAGAACAACTGATGATAAGTTTATGATGGAAATTCATACTGCACATAACAAAAGAAGTTCAGCGGATGAAATAATTGGAATGATCAATGAATCGAAAGTTTCTGAATTAACAGTAAAAGACATTTAATTTAAATACCAGTTTCAATGAGTGGAAATAGTAAAATAAATAAAGTTTTTCTTACAGCTATACTGCTTTTAGTATTATTTGCTGTAAGTTCTTGTAAGGACCCTTTAAGCCCTGGTATTGAATATATGCCAGAAAGCCCTGGTATTGAATATATGCCAGATATGTATCGCACACCAGCCAACAAAGCTTATGTAAGTTATGATCATCCTGATAGTATGACTGCAAGAATGCCAGTATCTGGAACGATTCCATATTCTGGTAGACCGGATGTTAGATATAACAATATGCCTTATGCTTTCCCAAATACAGCTGAAGGATACGAGGCAGCAGGCCAGCAACTTAAAAACCCGGTGCAATTAACTGAACAAACATTAGCAGAAGGCCAGAGACTTTATACAAACTTTTGTGTAAACTGCCATGGCGCAAATGGCCAGGGAAATGGTATAATGGTAGAAAGAGATAAATTTCCTCCTCCTCCCTCATATACTAGCGAACAAATAATTGACTTACCAGAAGGGAAAATGTTTCATACAATTACTTTTGGTAAAGGGCTAATGGGATCACATGCCTCACAGTTATCAAAGATTCAAAGATGGAAAGTAGTTCATTATATTCAAAAACTTCAAGAACAAGAAGTGAAACAATAAAGAAAATTATAAATACAATATATAATGAAGCATTCTTGCCTTCCCTGTTAACAGGAATAAAATGAATGTTAATTTGACACTAAAAAACTAAATTATTTTCAGATGAATCTCGATTATATTTTTACAAATAAGAACAAAACCATAGCCTTTGTATTGATGGTTGTAGGAATTATCTCTATTGCTGTTGGGTTTATGACGGACCATGAAACTCATGGAACAAGAGTTTGGGCTAATTTGTTAGCTAATAGTCTTTTCTTTTTAGGAATGGGTATTTGTGCTACGTTTTATATTGCATTAAACTATGCTGCAGAAGCAGCCTGGGGAGTTGCATTAAAAAGAGTATTTGAAGCAGTGGCAGCATTTTTACCATTTGGTGCCCTGGCTTTAATTATCGTTCTATTTGCAGCAACTATGGACTGGAATCACATCTATCATTGGATGGCAGAGGGCATTTCAACCCCAGGACATGAAAACTATGATCCTATAATTGCAGGAAAATCAGCCTATTTGAACAAACCATTCTTTTGGGTAAGGACTTTAATATATCTAGGTATATGGATTGCTTTTATGATGGTATTCAGAAAAAGGTCTTTACAGGAAGATAAAGTAGGAGGAACCGAAATGCACTTTAAAAACATTAAAATAGCAGCATGGTTTTTAGTTTTATTTGCTATCACATCAAGCACTTCTGCCTGGGATTGGATTATGTCCATTGATCCTCACTGGTTCAGTACTTTATTTGGATGGTATACATTTTCCGGCTTTTGGATCAGCGGAACAATTGTGATTATCATGTTTACCCTTTATCTTAAAAGCAAAGGATATTTAGAAGAAGTTAATGACAGCCATATTCATGACATGGGAAAATGGATGTTCGCAGTTAGTTTCTTATGGACTTATTTATGGTTTTCTCAGTTCATGCTTATTTGGTATTCTAACATACCTGAAGAAGTAACTTATTTTATGAACAGAATTGAAAATTACAGATTTGCATTCTTTGGAATGTTTATTATCAACTTTATATTTCCTATGCTTTTATTGATGTCAAGAGACACAAAAAGAAATTACAAATATTTATTAGTTGTGGGTCTTATTATTTTCATGGGCCACTGGATGGACACCTATGTAATGGTAATGCCAGGCGCTACTGAAGGTCACGCATGGGAAGGTTTTGCTTTATATGAATTTGGAATTCTTATCGGTTTTATAGGTTTATTTGTATTTGTAGTTCAACGAGCACTTACAAAAGCACCATTAATGGTTAAGGAACATCCTTATTTGGCTGAAACAATCAACCATCATACATAAGCTAAGATTAACTCAAAATAAAGCATAACGAAAAGCAATTTAATTTTTTAAGATATGATCAACTTTCTGATATTCCTTGTAGTCATTTTTGGAATAATATTAATTGTGCAGCTTGTCAGAATATATGAGCTGGTAACCGTATTGCGCGGTGGTGCAAAGGATGATGAATTTAGCACTAGCGACAATAGGTTCAATGCAAACATGATGCTTTTGTTCCTGTTTGTTTTTATAGGAGGATTTTTTTATCAGATCGTACTTTGGGGACCTGCTTTACTTCCAGCACCAGCTTCAGAACATGGTGTAGAAGTTGATCAGCTTTGGGACTTTAACATGATAATATTAACAATAGTATTTGTTGCAACTCATATACTATTGTTTGTATTTGCATTTAAATATTATTTCAGAAAAGACAAAAAAGCACTTTATTTCACTCATAGCAACAAACTTGAATTTATCTGGACAATTATTCCTGCTATAGTTCTTGCAATAATAATAATTTATGGTTTAATGACATGGAACAAAATAACTGGACCTGCTCCAGATGAAGCACTTCATATTGAAGTTTATGGAAAACAGTTTGATTGGACAGTTCGTTATCCGGGAGCAGATGGAGAATTAGGAAAATCTCACTATAAATTAATTGAAGGAGTGAATGAAACAGGTTTAGATATTAATGACCAAAAAACCTGGGATGACATACTTGTAAAGAATGAATACCATATTCCGGTTAATAAATCAGTGAATATGCTTATTCGCTCCAGAGATGTGATTCATTCTGTTTATTTACCTCATTTTAGAGTACAAATGAATGCGGTTCCAGGAATGACTACCCAATTTCATTTTAAACCAACTGTTACAACAGCACAAATGAGAGAAAACACAAACAATCCGGAATTTGATTATGTATTAATTTGTGCTAAAATTTGTGGTGCAGCTCATTACAACATGCAAATGACATTGGTAGTGGACACAGAGGAAGATTATCAGAAATGGCTTGCTGAACAACCTGTGTTTATGCCACAAGGCGAAGAAAAAATTCCTGCTCAAGAATCAAAAGGGCCAGGCACTGAAGGTGTACTAGCACAACCTGGGCAAGAAGTAAATCCTGCAGATACAACTGCAGTTAAAAACAAATAGAATAAAGAATATTTTACAAATAAAAAGTTAAAATTTATAATTATCCCTTATTAGTATGTCAATGACTCACGAAAGTATTCATCACAGTGCCCATGAGCACGATGATCATGATCATCATGAAGAAACTTTTTTCAGCAAGTATGTCTTCAGCCAGGATCATAAGATGATTTCCAAGCAATTCCTTATAACTGCCGTTGTTATGGGAGTTATAGCGATGATGATGTCGGTATTCTTCAGACTGCAATTAGCATGGCCTGAAGAAAGGTTTCAAATTTTAGAATTCTTTTTAGGCGAAAAATGGGCTAAGGACGGTATCCTGGACCCTAACATGTATCTTGCATTGGTAACAATTCATGGAACAATTATGGTCTTCTTTGTATTAACAGGTGGACTTAGTGGAACTTTTAGTAATTTACTTATTCCTCTTCAAATTGGAGCACGTGATATGGCTTCAGGATTCTTAAATATGTTATCCTACTGGTTTTTCTTTGCTTCTAGTATAATCATGTTAAGCTCATTGTTTATAGAAACAGGTCCTGCATCAGGTGGATGGACAGTTTATCCTCCTTTAAGTGCTCTTCCGCAAGCAATGCCAGGTTCTGGCTTGGGAATGACCATGTGGCTAGTTAGTATGTCCTTGTTTATTGTTTCATCCCTTTTGGGAGGTCTAAACTACATTGTTACAATTGTAAATCTTAGAACTAAAGGAATGTCAATGACAAAATTACCCCTTACTATTTGGGCATTTTTAGTTACTGCAATATTAGGGGTTCTTTCTTTCCCGGTTTTATTTTCTGCAGCATTGCTATTAATATTTGACAGGAGTTTTGGAACAAGTTTTTATCTTTCTGATATTTATATTGCCGGACAAGCACTAGAGAACACAGGAGGTAGCCCGATTCTTTACGAACATCTTTTCTGGTTCCTTGGTCATCCTGAGGTATATATTGTACTATTGCCAGCATTAGGTCTTACTTCTGAAGTTATTTCTACAAACTCACGTAAGCCTATCTTTGGTTACAGAGCAATGATTGGTTCTTTACTTGCAATTGGATTCTTATCCTTTATTGTTTGGGGACATCATATGTTTGTTACAGGAATGAGTCCTTTCCTGGGTTCAATATTTGTATTTACTACATTACTTATTGCAATACCATCTGCTGTTAAGGTTTTTAATTACCTAACTACATTATGGAAAGGAAATATTGTTTTCACTCCAGCTATGCTATTCTCAATTGGTCTTGTTTCTTCTTTTATATCAGGAGGTCTAACAGGATTGCTTTTAGCTGATTCTGCTTTGGATATTAATGTTCATGATACTTATTTTGTAGTTGCTCACTTTCACATTGTAATGGGGCTTTCTGCTATATTTGGTATGTTCGCAGGAGTTTATCACTGGTTCCCAAAAATGTTTGGAAAGATGATGAACAAAAAACTTGGATTTGCTCATTTCTGGTTGACATTTGTTGCTGCATATGGCGTGTTTTTCCCAATGCACTTTTTAGGTTTAGCCGGTGTTCCAAGAAGATATTATACCAATACAGCCTTCCCTATGTTTGACCATTTAGTTGGAATTAATGAAATCGTGAGTGTATTTGCTATAATTGGATCTATTGCTCAGGTTTTATTTCTGTATAATTTCTTTTATAGCATCTTTAGAGGACAAAGAGCAACTCAAAATCCTTGGAGATCAAATACATTAGAATGGACAACACCAGTTGAACATATACATGGAAACTGGCCAGGCGCTATACCAACAGTTCACAGATGGCCTTATGATTATTCAAAACCAGATTCAGAAGAAGATTATATTCCTCAGAATGTACCTTTAAAAGAAGGCGAATCAGAAGGACATTAATAATAATAAAAGATTAAATAAAAAAGCTCCGAATTAATTCGGAGCTTTTTTATTTAAACCAAGGAAGATGATTACAACGAATCAAGCAAATAATGGAAAGTAGTTACAAACCTTATTAATTTCAAACAACCTTAATAATAAGGGAAACATCAGTAGACAAAAACCTTATTAATTTCAAACAACCTTAGCTAGGGCAATATTTTTTCTACCTTATTCCCTTTTGACAAAAACCTTATTAATTTCAAACAACCTTAGCTAGGGCAATATTTTTTTAACCTTATTCCCTTTTGACAAAACCTTAATAATTTCAAACTACCTTAGCTAGGGAATTATTTTTTTTACCATATTCCCTTTTGACAAAAACCTTATTAATTTCAAACAACCTTAGCTAGGGCAGTGTTTTTTTTACCTTATTCCCTTTCGACCATAAACCATATTCCCATTTGACAAAAACCTTATTAATTTCAATTAACCTTAGTACTTAAAGAAGCTAAAAATACCTTGATTTTTATATCCAATAAATTATTTTCTTTAAATTCAATAGCTTCAAATTTAGGCCTATTTAAAAACAAGGATTCCAAAACAAACTTCTTTTGATTGAAATAAATACCCATCCCTTTTTCGGTCAAATGCTTTGCCAGGTATTCCTGTTCCGTTTGACCAGGAGTTGGCACAAAAACAGCTTTTGTATTCAATACCGCCAAATCCATAATAGTGGAATAACCAGGACGGCATAAGACGAGTTCAGAATCAAGGATTATTTTTGATAATGCAGCTGTATCCAGATGAGCATAAACATCAATATTCTCAGTTAATTGATAATATTCCTTTGATTCGGTAACCCCTCTCACTACTGCAGCCTTAAGTGCCTTGCCTTTAAGTTGATTTAAAACTATGTTTTCAAACTTAGACCTTTGGGGCTCAGGGCCTGAAATAATAACGGTTAAATCGTATGTTTTTTGAGAAACACTTGTTTTATTCCGAGTAAACCTTGAAAGAGGACCAATAAAAACGGCATTGCCAGGTAATAAACCATAATGCGAAAGGCCCCCGGATAAATTCTCAGAACCGGAAAAATCCGGAATCCAGCATTCATCATAACGATTGATAAAAAAACTATTTATTTTAAACAACAAATTTTCAAAAACGGGTGATTTAATTCTAATTTGATGGGTAATGAAAATAGATGGAATGCTTGTTGACCAAAGACCAAAACGATTGTCTGAAATTACAGCACTAATATTATGATCTACAATGATTTTTTTTAAAAACTGGTGCTCCTTATAAATACTCCACAAAATTTTTGGAGTTGAAAAAGCCATTTTTAATATCATTCCTGTCTTTGATGGATATTTTATATTATAACCTTCAAATGGTATAAATTGAAGTCCAGGAAATTCTTGTTTCAAAAAATGCAAAGGTCGCTTTTCAGATGCTATAATAACCTCAGCTCCCTGATCAAGAAGTGCTTTGATAATGGGAACACATCTGGTGGCATGACCCAATCCCCAATCCAGGGGACAGACTAAAACACGTGGGGTATTTTTAGATAAAGTTTCCAATTTATCCGGAAATTTACGATTATAACCCGATTTTAAAAATAGAAGCATTAATTTTGTCAAAAAAAATTATGCTGGCAGTTATATCAGGAGCAACAAGAGGAATTGGCAGAGCACTAAGTTTTGCCTTTGCAGCAGAGGGGCTCAACCTGGCAATAACTGCACGCTCTGAATCTGATTTGAAAACACTTTCAGAGGA
Source organism: Bacteroidota bacterium (assembly GCA_030856445.1). Classification (GTDB taxonomy): domain Bacteria; phylum Bacteroidota; class Bacteroidia; order JACCXN01; family JACCXN01; genus JACCXN01. Next base: position 12,520 of record JALYPI010000295.1, on the reverse strand, counting down.
GCTAAAACTCAAATACCCTTTAATAGAAGTACTTTTTTATAGTGCTGATTTTTCTAAAAAAGAAGAAATAAAAGCTTTTAATTCGGCAATTCTTGAAAAATTTCAGGTTCCTGAGGTTATTATCAATAATGTTGGGATTTATACCATTGGCAAAGTATCAGAAGAAAGTGACGAGGAGTTTGAACAAAATATGGCCATTAATTTCAACAGTGCCTGGTATTTCACTAAACCCTTTTTGCCTGCGCTAAAAATAAAAGGCAAGGGACATATTTTTAATATCTGTTCTGTGGTAAGTAAAGAACCTAGAGCAAGTGCAGCATCTTACTCCATTTCGAAAATGGCTTTATATGGCTTTAATAAAGTTTTATGTGAAGAGATGCGGGAGTACAACATTAAAGTAACGGCTGTTTTGCCCGGCTCTGTTAACACTTCTTCATGGAAAGGCATAAATGCTCCGATTGAAACTTTTGTGCAGGCAGAGGATATTTCATCTGCAATAATTGCTGCTTATAAAACCTCTGCTTTTGCGTTAACTGAAGAAATTATTATAAAACCATTGGATAAAAACTATTAATAAAAATGGCTAAAAGAAAATTGCAGCGCTTTAGCGAAGTTGAAGCTGCGCCAAATGTAATACAACACGTACAAACATCTGCCGATATTGATGATCTGCATTTGAAAGGGAAATGGCAGAAAGAATATTTTAAAAACAATCAACCTATAGTTTTGGAGCTTGGATGTGGAAAAGGAGAATATACCTTAGGGCTTGCTGAACGTTTTAAGAATATGAATTTTATCGGAGTTGACATTAAAGGAGCCAGAATATGGAGAGGAAGCAAAACAGCATTGGAAAACAATTTTACCAATGTGGCATTTATACGTGCCCGGGTGGACACTACTGAAACAATGTTTGCAAACAACGAAGTAGATGAAATATGGATTACCTTTCCTGACCCTCAGCTTCAACAGTCCAAAGAAAGAAAGAGGCTCACTTCTCCTTTCTTTTTAAATAAATACAAAAATGTACTTAAATCAGGAGGTATAATTCATCTTAAAACTGACAATAAGCCCTTTTATGATTACACTTTGGAAGTAATAAAGCAGCAAAAGCACGAACTGCTCGTTAGCACTGATGATTTATATGCAGAAAAGAAAAAAATGGACCTTCCGGAAGGGTTATTGGACATAAAAACTTTTTACGAAGCCATGTTCACAGCAAAAGGATTTAAAATTTGTTATTTGAAATTTAGAATTTGATTTGCAAAAGTTTAACTTAAGAATTATAAAAATAATTCTTATTCCGATACAATTTACATGGAAAATTATTGATTACTAACTAAAATGAGAGCGGGACATACCTAAATCATTTACTCTATTCTGTTTTTTATTCTCTTTAAATTTTATTGCTCAAGTAACAGATTGATTTCTGTTTCCAGATTAATTAATTCTTTAACAACTATTGCCCAAATTATTTCATCGGATACTGTGTCATATCCATGAATAATTCGGTTTCGTGTATCAATTATCTTTCTTGCATTAACAATAGGAAAATCAGGATTTGATTTAAGGATTCTGTTCACGGCTTCTCCAATTATTTCAATATTTCTCTCAATTGCTCTTTTTGTTTTAAGGTCTCGCTGAAAAACATAAAAGTCTTTCTTGTCTGGAAGAAACATATTGATTTCTGAAATTGCTTGCTTTATGTCTGCAAGCCATGTCTTGATTTCATTTTCCATAAATCAAGACTTTTGTTTTATCAATTTGTTCCTTTAGAAATGGATTTTTAATTGCTTTTTGCTCTAATAGATCAATTTGTCTTTGAAGTAAATTTTCTAACTGAAATTTTAAATTGAAATAACTGTCTGAATAGGAAATCGGATCATTCTCTTCAATATCAACTATCAAATCAATGTCACTATCCGGTCTGTATTTATCCGTTGCAATTGAGCCAAATACAAATAAGGCTTTAACCTTTATATGACAAAAAATTACTTGATAATTCTATGCTTTCTTTTACCCACAGGGCTTTTTGCACAGCAAAATCTGGTGCCTAATCCAAGTTTTGAGGATACTACAGGATGCCCTCACTGGCTTGGTAATTTCTTTGCAGAAGATTGGTACGCTCCTACTTGGGGTTCGCCAGATTTATTTCACACCTGTAGTACCGGACAACTCGGGGTGCCACAAAATATTTTTGGATGGCAACATCCCAAAACAGGAAAAGCGTATGCAGGATGGCATGCAAGTAGTTTTTCGGGAAGTAATGGACGAGAATACATTCATTGCCAATTAATCCAGCCATTAGAAGCGGGTGCAAAATATGAAGTTAGTTTTTGGATATCCAGAGCAGATAGCGCCACTATAGCTTGTGACAATATCGGGGCTTATTTTTCCACTGCACCTGTTTCTGCATCGAATGCATCTAACCTGCCTTATACTCCCCAGGTGGTAAGTCCGGCAAATAATCCTATTACCGATGCCATTAATTGGGTTCAGGTTATTGATACATTTACCGCTATTGGCGGAGAATATTATTTAACTATTGGGGTATTTACTGACGATATGAATACCAACTGGACTCTTGTTAGCGGAGGATGGGTTGGGGAGCCGTATTATTACACTGATGATGTTTCTGTAATAAAGGTAATAGCAACTGCGATTGATGAAATACCTGAAAATAAAATCTCTGTCTTTCCGAATCCTTCTGCCGGAAAATTCTGGATATCATCAAATGAAAGAATAAAAAGCTATACCATTTACACTGCTTTAGGGCAAAAAGTAAAAAATGACATGGTTAATACTGAAAAGTTTCAAATTAACCTTGATAACTACCATGCAGGTATTTATTTTCTGATTATAGAAACAAATAATTTTTTAACAACCCATAAATTAATCCTTAAACACTAAACCTTAATATTATGAAAACAAAAATCCTTACTTTTTCATTGCTTCTGGCAAGTTGCTCCTTGTTTGCTCAGAATTGGCTATTAACGGGAAATTCTATAGCAGTAGGTGATTACCTCGGCACCAATAATAATCAGCCTTTGCACTTTCACACAAATGCCACCCACCGCATGACCATATCCAGCACAGGCCTGGTGGGCATAGGCTTTAACACCCCAAGCCAAAAATTAGATGTAGAGGATGGTAACATTAATGCCAACACTTCCAATAGGGGATTTATGATTAGTAAACAGTTTGTATTGTGGCACAATGGCAACGCTCGCAATATTTATGTAGGCCAGGCCGCTGGAAATGCCACTTCAACCGGGCAGCATAATACTTTTGTTGGAAACAGGGCAGGAAATTCCAATACAGTGGGATATCAAAACACTTTTAGCACATAAAAATCATTAGGTATAACTACCTGTTTTTCACTGTTTTGCTTGCACTTATCGATAACATTCATATATTTACAGCACATTAACACCCTTTTATATGACAAAAAACTACTTGATAATTCTATGCTTTCTTTTACCCACAGGGCTTTTTGCTCAGCAAAATCTGGTACCTAATCCGAGTTTTGAGGATACGGTTTCTTGTCCGGATTTTCCAGGGCAAGTTGACAAAGCTGTTGGATGGTCAACATATAGAGAAACCCCCGACTATTTTAACAGTTGTTCTTCGTCTTCTATTGTTTCTGTGCCCGAAAACTTAGCAGGTCATCAATACCCTTCTTCTGGTAACGCATATTGTGGCTTTCAAACATTTTCCAATAGTAATTTTAGAGAATTTCTTGGAAGACAATTGTCCGAACCAATGGTAATAGGTGAAACTTATAATGTATCCTTTAAAACAGTACGTGCACATGGAGGTGTTGTGGGGGCAAGATGTGCCACAAATAAAACAGGAATTAGATTTTCTACTGTACCCTTTAGTTTTAACTCGCCTGCGCCAGTAGACAATTTTGCACATATTTATACCAATGATATTATTACAGACACTCTTAACTGGACTACAATTTCAGGTACTTTTACAGCAGATTTTGCTTACCAGTATATCATAATAGGTAACTTTTTTGATGACAATAACACCGATACACTTTGGATTTTCGGGAATAGTTGCAGAGCATATTATTATGTGGATGATATAGTGGTAGAGAAAGACAACTCAACGGGTTATAAAAAAGATGAAATTAATAAGCCCTATAGGGTTTTCCCAAATCCTGCTATTTCAAATCTGAATATAGAATTAGATACTCTGGCAGAAATTGTAATTTGTAATTCAATTGGAGATGTTGTTTTTAAGACTTCTTCTAATGCCAATTTAACTATAAATATATCGGATTGGAAATCTGGATTCTACTTTTTTAAAATTAAAACAAATAATAAATTTCATAACGAAAAACTGATTATTAACCCTTAACACCAAAAAAAATGAAAAAAATGAAATACTTGTTTACTTTTCTGATATTATCAGTAGCTGTAATTAAACCTGCTTATTCACAATGGGATACCAATGGCAATACTCTTATTGGAAGTGAATACCTCGGAGCCGATGTCTTCAGCAATGCCCCCCTCGAACTCAAAACCATCCCAAGCCTTCCCATCAACTTTTACACCACCAACACCCAGCGCATGACCATAACAAGTGGGGGCTTGGTGGGCATAGGAACCACAAACCCAATACATAAGCTTGATATAAATGACGGGAACATAAACCTAGTTACCTTTACCAGGGGTTATATGATTAGTAAAGAGTTTGTATTGTGGCACAACGGCAACGCTCGCAATATTTATGTAGGCCAGGCCGCTGGAAATGCCACTTCAACCGGGCAGCATAATACTTTTGTTGGAAACAGGGCAGGAAATTCCAATACAGTGGGTTATCAAAACACTTTTAGCACATAAAAATCACTAGGTATAACTACCTGTTTTTCACTGTTTTGCTTGCACTTATCGATAACATTCATATATTTACAGCACATTAACACCCTTTTATATGCAAAAAAATTACTTGATAATTCTATGCTTTCTTTTACCCACAGGGCTTTTTGCACAGCAAAATTTGGTGCCTAATTCCAGTTTTGAGGACTACAATACCTGCCCTAATGCTTTAGATCAGCTATACCATTGTCAAGATTGGTATGTATATAGAGAATCTCCTGATTATTTTCATACTTGCTCCTCTAATTCAGGAATGATGCCTCCTGAAACGGTCTTGGGTTATCAATGGCCATTGGATGGAGATGCATTTATCGGTTTAATGACTTTTTCTAAAGTTAACAATAATGGACGCGAATTTGCAGGAGCAGAATTACTGTCACCTTTAGAAATAGATGAAAAATATTATGTATCATTTAATGTAAGTTTAGCAGGCGGTGTAAACCCTTATTATCTGTACAACTTTGCCTCCAACAATATCGGTGTCAGATTTTTTAATACCTCTTTCAGTTTAACAGACCCTGCACCTATTGATAACTTTGCCCACTTCTATACTACGGATTTAATTACAGACACAGCGGAATGGGTTCATTTATCTGGTTCTTTTATAGCAGATTCTGCTTATACCCATTTTGCTATTGGAAACTTTTTTGACGACAACAATACTGATACCATGCAATTGGCACAATATGCCATACGGGCTTATTATTTTATAGATAATATATATATTGCTAAAGATTCTTTACCAGTTTTTGTAAATAAAGAAAGTAAAAAAACTAATGATAATGACATTCTAATATTTCCAAATCCTACAGACTCTTTTTTGAACTTAAAGTCAATTAACTATCAAATAGATTCATTTTCTATAATTGATCTTTTCGGTGAAGAAATTATTTATGAGCAGGTGAAAGATACTCATGTAAGAACTGATTTATCCTCCTTAAAAAGCGGAATCTATCTTTTAAAAATCCAAACGAATGAAAAAATCATTATAAAAAAAATAAAGAAAATCTAACCCTAAAAATCATTAAAATCATGAAATCAAAAATTTCACTTCTACCTTTCCTCCTTTTCTTATTTTTAATAAGATTTGATGTTGTAACATCTCAAACAACAACAGTGGGAAACAACTCAATTTTTTCAACTGATTATTCCGGCTGGGACGCAAGTACCACTTTCGATTACAACTTAAAACACGAAGGAAATTACAACATTAACTTTTACACCACCAACACCCAGCGCATGACCATAACCAGTGGGGGGTTAGTAGGCATAGGAACCACAAACCCAATACATAAACTGGATATAAATGACGGAAACATAAACCTTATTACCTCTACCAGGGGTTATATGATTAACAAGCGTTTTGTATTATGGCACAATGGTGATGCTAGTAACATTTATGTAGGCCAGAACGCTGGAAACGCAACTGCTACAGGGTCATTTAATACCTTTTTAGGCAATAGAGCTGGTAATTTAAATACTACGGGCTATCAAAATACTTTTACCATTTAAAAATCCCCAGGCATAACTACCTGTTTTTCACTGTTTTACTTGCACTTATCGATAACTTTCATATATTTACAGCACATTAACACCCTTTTATATGACAAAAAACTACTTGATAATTCTATGCTTTCTTTTGCCCATAGGGCTTTTTGCACAGCAAAATCTGGTGCCGAATCCCAGTTTTGAGGATAGTATTGCATGTCCATATACTGGATGGATGGGTGATTGTAATCATTGGTACAGCCCTACAGCTTTCACCCCTGATTATTTCCACTCCTGTGCTCAGAATGGATATGGGGTTCCCTCTAATGGACGTGGTTTTCAATATGCGCGAACAGGGTCGGCCTATGCTGGAATAATATCAATGATAGAAACGGATTCAAGAGAATATATTCAGGCTGCATTGATAGATTCTTTAATCACCGGTCATCAATATGAAGTTAAATTTTATGTTTCATTTGCAGAAAATAGTAAATATGCCGCAAATAATATCGGAGCCTATTTTTCAAATACTCCAGTTAGCAGTGGAGACTATACCTTTTTACCTTATATTCCTCAAATTGAAAATGACCCGTTGTCTAACCCTTTAACTGATACCACTGGTTGGACTATGGTTTCAGGGATCTATACCGCTCAAGGCGGTGAAAAATATATAACCTTGGGTAATTTTAATAGCGACATAAATACCGATACAATCCATCTAAACTTTGGGCTATCAAACAGAAGCTATCATTATATTGATGATATTTCTGTAGTTGATGTGTCAGTTGGAACTGGCATAAATCATGCCGATCGAAATTATAAATTAAATATCTTTCCTAATCCTTCTCAAGGAATATATACTATTGATTTCAAAAATCACACCCCATTAAAACTCAGTTTATTCAATGAATTAGGGCAAAATATTTTGACAGTTGATTCGGACAAAATAAATTCAAAAGATTCATATACAATAGATATTAGCTCATTTAATAGGGGAGTCTACTTATTAATTATTGAAACTCAAAATTTTTCCATAATGAAACAATTATTAATTAAACATTAAAAAACTGAACTTATGAAAACAACTTTAAAATTAATTACTGCACTCGTTTATACGTTGTGCATTTATGAGAATACAACAGGTCAGACTTGGGACTTATCGGGAAATGCCATTGCTGTAGGTGATTACCTGGGCACCACCAATGCCCAACCTCTCATTATCAAAACCCAACTGACCCAACCCATCAACTTCCACACCACCAACACCCAGCGCATGACCATAACCAGTGCGGGCTTAGTGGGCATAGGAACCACAAACCCAATACATAAACTGGATATAAATGACGGGAACATTAACCTTGTTACCTTTACCAGGGGTTATATGATTAGTAAAGAGTTTGTATTGTGGCACAACGGCAACGCTCGCAATATTTATGTAGGCCAGAGCGCAGGAAATGCCACCTCAAGCGGGACGAATAATACTTTTGTTGGAAACAGGGCAGGAAATTCCAATACAGTGGGTTATGATAACACTTTTACCGGTGCACGTTCTGGTAATAGCAATACCACAGGTTTTCGAAATACTTTTACAGGGATGGATGCAGGGATGTTGAATAATGAAGGTGAAGAGAATACTTTTTCAGGATACCAGGCAGGCAGATTTAATACAATTGGTTCGCGAAATTCATTTACCGGTGTGGAAGCAGGCTTTTCAAACAGCTTGGGAGAATTAAACACCTTTATGGGCTATAGGTCTGGTTATTCCAATTTAATTGGATATAAGAATTCATTTATAGGAAATGAAGCAGGCTTCAATAATACCAGCGGACATAGTAACACAATGTTGGGAAATATTGCAGGTCGGGAAAATGTAAGCGGTATTGAAAACACATTTCTTGGTTCCCAGGCAGGATATTCAAATATAAGCGGGAATCAGAACACTTTTATCGGTGTTAGAGCAGGTTATTTTACAACCTTTGGCCAACACAACAGTTTTATTGGTGATGGAAGCGGGTATTACAATACAATCGGAGAAATAAACACTTTTGTGGGTTATTTTTCAGGACGAAATATGGTTGATGGAAATTATAACACTTTTATTGGTCAATCCTCTTGTTCCGAAGGATTACATGGTAATTATAATACTGTTCTCGGAAGCATGGCCGGTACTAATATCGGAATATCCAATAACGATGAATACAATGTAGTACTGGGAAGCGATGCCGGTCAAACAATTGAGGGTAGTTACAATATAGTGATCGGAAAGGGTGCAGATGCACCAAGCGGTATAGATTATGGTATTGCCATTGGAACAAATGCAGTTGTAAATCATAATGATAAAATGATACTGGGAGATAATAATGTGTATGTGGGAATAGGCTTGTCAAATGATGGAACCGGGCCTCAAAAATCATTGGAAATTAATGCCAGGGACCTTAGTGGCACTGTACTTCCGGATGAAAGCGGATTGAGGTTTCGTCAGTTAACCAGTACGTCTCAAACTATACCCAATCCAGGTGCAGGGGTGTTAAGTGTTAATACAGACGGAGATGTTATATTGGTTGATGGTGGAGCTGGAAGTGGAATAGGAAATTATTGTGCTTCTACTTCTAATCCATTGACAGGGAATTACACCATCCCACTTGATGACAACAACTTTTATTTTGAAGGGAATTCGAATGGTACCCAATCAAACAATGTAGGCATTGGTTTGGATTGCACAGATCTTTTTCTGGGTAAATTGCATGTTTCTTCTACAACTTCATCCCTTTCTACGAGTGGTACAAACGCAGGTTATTTTGAAAATCATGATGAAGGATTACTCATTGCAGGTATTAAAGGGGTTATACCTGACAATGAATTGGATGGCAGGTATTTTGGAGGAATCTTTGAAGCAAATAATACTTATTCCGGCAGTCAAAATTTTGGTATCTCCGGGAGCGCCCTTGCCATTGGTAATGCAGTAAATATGGGAGGAGCATTTTATGCAGGTGGAGCTAGTTCAGCTAATTATGCAATTTATGCTTCTGCTTCCAGCAGTGGAGATGTTGCAGGGTTCTTCAATGGCGATATTGATGGTATTGGCAACAATAATTATGCATCGGATCAAAAATTAAAAACGAATATTACTACCATAACGGGAGCAACTGCTATTATAGATCAACTTAATCCAGTAAATTTTGAATTTAAAACCGCTGATTACCCTCAAATGAGATTTAATCAGGGAAACCAAATGGGACTTATCGCCCAGGAGGCTGAACTAGTGCTTCCTGAAATAGTTAAGCAGTCTTTATTTCCGACACAATACGATGCATCAGGCAATATAACCCATCAGGAGGTGGACTATCTTTCCGTTAATTATGAGGCTTTGATTCCTCTGCTAATTGCTGGTTCTAAGGAACAACAACAAACAATAAATACGCAGCAATTGGAAATAGATGATCTAAAAGCACAGGTTACATCTATTCTAAACTGCATTAACAACCTACCCCCGGGATTTGGATGCGGTTCATCTGCCAGATTCAATGAATCAGGGGATAATGGAAAAGGTTCTGAAACCATGTCACTGCTCAATGTGGAACTTTCTGATAAAAACATAGTGGTGCTTAACCAGAATGTTCCCAACCCTTTTGCTGAAAGCACTACTATAAGCTATAACATCCCTGAAGATGTGAAGTATGCCCAGATAATATTCTCTGACCAAATTGGCAGAATCATTAAAACAGTTGATATTAATGAAAAAGGACAAGGCATGATAAACGTTTTTGCTTCTGATTTAAGTTCAGGCATATATTCTTATAGCCTGATAATTGACGGAGTTAGTGTGGACAGCAAAAAGATGGTGAAAACAAAATAGCAAGAGTTAAATTCTCAATAGAAATGAGTCGGCTTGGATAAGAGCCGGCTCTTTTCTATTTTCAAACACTGTTGTGCTGCAAATATAAGGAGATTCCTGCCTACGGTCGGAATGACGAGGGTTTCAAGTCTTTTTGTGGGAGGGTTTGAGAAATAACGAATAAAGAAAATTGAACAATTTATGCCAGAAAATAACAAGGATTTTTTTGAAATGGTTTATCAGGTTGTGCGGCTTATTCCTAAAGGCAGAGTAACCACTTATGGTGCTATCGCAAAATATCTTGGAGCTGCACGGTCTTCACGAATGGTAGGCTGGGCAATGAACAATGCTCACGGTCAAAAAGAACCCGTTCCTGCACACAGGGTAGTAAACCGCAACGGAATGCTTACGGGGAAAGTTCATTTTGCTTCCTCCACACAAATGCAAAAGCTTCTGGAACAGGAAGGAATAACAGTTAAAGAGGATATGGTAGTGGATTTTAAAACCCTTTTCTGGGATCCGGAATCAAGCAGCTTATAATAAATTCAAAATTTATCAGTCCAGGGCTAAGCTATACAGCCTTTTGCCTTTTTCATGCTTGTTTTTGTGCAGGAAATAAACCTTATTATTACTCACCTGAACCTTTTCAGGAAAAGTCATTTCCTCAATGGAATAATTTCTTACAGTACTCCCTGTATAAACATCAATTTCTCTTAAGTGAACTATACCATTGTTTAAATATTTATAATAAAATTTACCCGAAATATCATCCAAAAGAATGCTTTCACCTTTGGCTTTTTCAACGCTGTAAGTAATATAGGAAGAATGCAGCCTTTGCCCATTTATCGAAAAAACATGGAGAGAATCAATAATGTGATTAAAAATAAAAACTGTGTCATTTTTAAGTATAAATGGACAAAACTTTGGTTGCATCATAAGTTTTGTGAGCCATCCGTTTACTTCTGGGTTAAAACTGGAAGGCAGATATAGAGGTCTTACCACATCTTTATATAATTCATTTAATTCCCTGAATTCTCTTTTGGCCTTAAAATCCATTTCTGAAAGCATTTGCTGCTGATCTATATCATTTATTGCATCATTGCTTCGCCCCATATTTGAATTTGTATTAAAAGATGCATTTAACTGATTAAACTGATTCGAATTGGAACTAACCATTCTTTGCCTATCCATAGACGCAACCTGTAAATTCAATCTTACTTTTCTTGTCTCTTCAGTGAGAATATCCAATTGGCCTTCAGCAGAATAAGAATAAAATAGTGTTTTCGCTGTGTCAGTAAAGGAGGCTTGAACAAAGTTTATTATCCCTTCTTGAGGTTTATCATATCTGAAAAACAAATGTGAATTATTTCCTGCAACAACTGGCTTTACGTTTTGTTTAAATTGTAAAAGGGTAATTTCACGATAAATTTTAAAGACTTTTTTTTCATAGGAAACCAGCTTCGCACTTTTCTCGGTGAGCAGAAAAATGGTGCCATAAACATCCTTAAAAGAACTTTGAGGCGTAAAATTTAGGTGTTTTTCCAACAAAGTATCACCCATAGTACTTACAATGGTCAAATAGTGCTTGGAACCCTTTGAATTTAAAATCCATATTTTATCCTCCTGTAGCTCGTAATCATAAATCCATTTTCTGACTTTTCCATCAAAGCCATAAACCAGTTCAGGATCCTTTTTTGCTCTTATCACTGCTTCTCTTAAACCGTAACCGCTTTGCTTTAAAACAATGCTGAGTGAAATCACAGTATCTGCGGCTGTGGAAGGTTTAATATAGGGAATGAATATTGTCTGGGTTTCAAAACCTATATAGGAAATTCTCAAGGTATCAGGACATGATACAACTATTTTAAAAAACCCTGCTTTATCTGTGGTTGTTCCTCTTTTGCTTTGTACAGAAATAATATTGGCTCCCGGCAAAGTGCTTTGCTTTTGATCCAGAACTTTTCCAATTAAAAGGACTTCATTTGTCTGGGCAAGGGAAAGACTAGTGAGTAGAAGGAATGTTAAAAAAACAGGTAAAAAGTAATTCATAATATCAAAGCTATAAATTTTTCTGATAGGAATAAGAATAATTGAAGTGATTTATTGTTTGTAATTTGCTGGCAAGGCATAAATATAAAAGCCTTATTTACCTTATCTTTGAATTAGAAAAACAGATACTTTTTATTGATAATGTATCCTAACCAAAAGAAAAGATAATTAATCACTGTTGTCTGGGGAAAAGGATTTGAGATTCCTGATTCCTCTTCGCTCCATTCCGAGTGACTAGGGGATTCAATTATATCAATTGGAG
>JALYPI010000279.1 GCA_030856445.1 Bacteroidota bacterium | reverse complement strand
GAGGAATCTCATATATTTTACCGGACAACAGTGATTCCTGTTCTAAATAAATGTTTCTAAATTGCGGTTTTTTCTATTGTGTTTTTGGTATATTTATCAAAAAAAGATAGAAATATTTGGATGCTTTTTAAAAACAAACTATTATTGTGTATGAACTTGAATACAAAAGTTTTGTTTGTTTTGCTATTAACCCTCACAACAAAAGTGATGGCAGGAGGGTTTCAGATTAACCTTCAGGGACAAAAACAATCCGGAATGGGTCATACTGGAACAGCATTGGCTTTTGATGCTTCTTCGCTTTTCTTTAATCCCGGAAGCGTTTCTTTTTTAGAAGACCGATATAATTTTTCTTTGGGTAGCAGTATTATTATTCCAAGTACATATTATCTTGAGAAATCACCTGGCTCATACAGTGAATACATGATCGTTTCTCCGGGAACTCCATTTTCAGCTTTCGGGTCAGCAAGATTTTTAGAGGATAAACTGACATTCGGGATTGGAGTTTATACTCCTTTTGGAAGCCGTGGAATTTGGGATGATGAGTGGAAGGGAAGGTTTATAATTCAGGAAATTGCATTGAAAATAATAAATTTCCAGCCTACTTTATCCTGGAAGGTTTCAGATAAACTTGCAATAGGAGGGGGATTTGTTTATTCCATGGGTGATTTTTATTTAAGAAAGTCACTTCCCTTGCAGGATGCTGATGGTGAATACGGTTCGGCAGAGATCCAGGGAAGCGGAAACGGATATGGGTACAATGCGGGGATTCATTATGTGATAAACGAAAAACTTTCGGCTGGTTTAAGTTACAAAAGTTCAATAGAATTAAATCTTACTCAGGGAAATGCAGCTTTTTCAGTACCCTCTTATCTTGAGCCTTCCTTTCCATCTGGCGGTTTAACCGGTTCTTTGAAACTTCCTAGCACAACTTCTGCAGGAATAGCCTACAAATACTCTGAAAAACTACTTCTGGCCTTCGATTTTAATTTTGTTGGTTGGTCCTCCTATGATACCTTATCTATTGATCTGGAAAACAATACGGAAAAACTCGAAGATATCAATTCTCCCAAACTGTTTACTGATTCTTATATAATAAGGATGGGGGCTCAGTACAACCTTTTACCTACACTTAATCTTAGGTTGGGAGCTTACTTTGACAAGAGCCCTGTTCCAGCAGGCTCTTTGGGGCCTGAAACCCCTGATACCTCTAAACTTGGGGTAACATCAGGTTTAAGCTATATAATTAAAAAAAGATTAAATTTAGATTTGTCTCTTCTATGGATAGAAGGGATGAAAAGAAGTTTTGAAAACGATGAAACTGGTTTTTCCGGATCGTTCAAATCGCGTGCTTTTGTTACAGGAATAGGATTGTCATATAGTTTTTAACCAAAATAAATAAATAAATAAATAAATTATGAAAAAAATATTACTTGTTTTTTCTTTCATTGCATTTAATTGCAATTTCATTATCGGCCAGATAGACACCACAAATGGCAGGTATTACCAGGAAGTTTTCTCTACCGTCAATGTCAGCAGCGATGTAACATACGGTTCAAACACTAAGTTCAACGGGTCGGCCCAAACTCTTTTAATGGATATTTATGAGCCTGCTGGCGACACGGTTGCCCAGCGTCCATTAATTATTCTTGCGCATGGCGGGAGTTTTATTGGCGGAACAAAAACTGAGCAGGATATGGTGGACCTTTGTACAAAATTTGCTAAAATGGGTTATGTAACAGCCTCCATTGAATACCGTGTAGGATTTTATCCAATAGATTCAGTAAATGCGATCAAAGCAGTAATTAGAGCTGTTCAGGATATGAAGGCCTCGGTTAGGTTTTTCAGAAAAGACGCAAGCAGTACACAAACCTATAAAATACACCCAGGGTATATTTTTGCCGGGGGGAGTTCCGCAGGTGCCTTTATGGGCTTGCATTTAGCATATATGGATAAAGAATCGGAAGCGCATCAACTTATTTCTCCTTCAGGATTAACTGCTCTTGGAGGTTTGGATGGAAGCAGCGGTAACCCTGGACATTCAAGTGAAGTGTCTGCTGTTATAAATTTGTGCGGGGCTTTGGGGATTTCAAATTGGATAGAGCCGGGTGATGTTCCTTTAGTGAGTCTGCATGGGAATCAGGACAACACAGTTCCCTATGGTACCGACAGAATTTCTGTTGCAGGATTTCCCATCATGGTTGTGGAAGGAAGTTCATCCATAAAAATACATTCAAACACTATTTCGGTTGATAATCCTTTCCATACCTATTATGGAGCAGGGCATGTTCCATATTTTGGTACTTCTGCATCTGCACTTGCCTACATGGATACTACAGTAAAATTCGTTAAGGAATTCCTAAGACCTTTGTTGGGTTCATCTGGAATCAATTCTGTTGATAATATGTCACAGAAAACAAATATTTCGATATTCCCTAACCCGACCAATAATATTTTAAATATTTCCTTTGAGGAGGATATGAAATTTTCAAAAGGTGAAATCTATGATTTCAATGGAGCCCTTGTGCAAAGTTTCCAACTTGTGAAAATAAATAAAATTTCTCTGGACCTGAATCCTGGTATTTATTTCATTAAGATATACTCCGATGAAAAGGTTTATAAGACAGAAAAGATTGTTGTAAACTAATTGGAAGTTAAAGATTCCTTTTAGTAAAATATATTAATAGAAAGGGATCATTAATAAAAAGCCGGGTGAAATCATTTCATCCGGCTTTTTATTTTAAACTAAAATGAATTGTTAAGGGAATTTAATTCCTGAGCAGCTTTTGCAATTTGCACTGGGAATTGAAGCGGAATATTTTTGATTAATAGCTTCTATAAATTTGTTTGCCAAAAGTGCATATCCTTTTTGATTGGGCTGAAAACCGTCTAAACTGAAAAACCCGCCCGAAACAAATTCTGAAGAATAAGAAATACCATCCACAGTTATTCCTGTTGAAATAGAATTAAAGTAATAATTCATGTCCACAAATGCCATATCATACTGCTCAGCTTTTCTTTTTATGATTTCATTGTAAATTCTTATCTGATCTTTTATAAATGCAATTTCTCTTCTATCAAGTATATATCTATCCGGTAAAGGATTGAAAACCCCCATTTTGTGGCATTTTACACTGTCAAGGGGAGTGTTAAGGAGTACGTATTCGTCTTCAAAACTCAAGCGGTATGGAAAGTTTTCTACTGATTCATCCTCAATCTGGAAGCCGTTTTTTCCTTCCTTATATTCAAAAATAGTTCCAAAGACAAGGTTCAGGGAATCGGCCTTTTCTTTTGTAAGATCTATACTCAAGGAAGGAATAAGGGTGTAAAAAGGAAACACAGAAATGTCGGGGATGTTTGCTAAAACTCCTTTGCCTTCATTATTTGAAACTATTTTTAAAAGTTCGTCCAGGCGATTTTCAAAAACGGCAGGATCTGCAATTTGAGAATCATAACCACCCATTAATGCAAAATTGTAAATGTCCTCCATTCCGGTCCATATGGCAGTGAAAGTTGGTTTTATTTGTTCAAGGTCCGAAAGCATGGTTGAGGTACCAGGTTTGGATGCGATTCGGTAATAAAAAGGATTTGGCTTTTGTAAAGTCGGCTGCTCTCCAAATAAGGGATCAGAATAATCCTGGATACTTGCAAATGGAACTGAAATGTTAGTTGTGGAAGTAATGCCATTTCTTAAAGAATTTCCAATGGAGAAATTTATTTTGCTGTTGGAAGGTTTCAGTGTAACTTCTCCCAGGCAGTCTGATTTGTTTTCCAGATTAAACTTGTTTTGATAGGGATCGCCTTTAAAAGTAAGTCCGATACTAATGGATTCATCAAGAAGTGCTGCATTAAGAGAATGATTATTGATCAGTTCAATTTGTTTTGCCAAAATAGCGGGAATGCTGTTTTCCTGTCCTTCTTTGTATAAAGCCCCATCCTGGTAACCTGAAAAGTAGGTGCCCCCTATAAAAGCCATGCTAGTGAAATCAGCAGAACCTGGTTTGGCTTCTGGTAAATTTGGTTTTGGCTTACAGCTATTTACAAAGGAAATCAGAAGCAGTATCAGGATAAAATAAATCGGCTTTATCATAACTAATTGTTTTAAGAAACAGTTTGAGTAATTAAATTCAAGTGAATAAAAGTAAACAAATAATTAATTAGAAGGGCTGCTTTTTACTCCACATAGTCCTTTAAGTAATAATATCCGGGAGTTAGCTCTCCTCCTTTGGTTATGCTTGCCCTTTCGATAATACCTTCTGAATCATTTCCCATTAGAGCAGGAATAACGTATTTAACCAAGTCCTGTCCGAAATCAGCAGAGGCATCCCTTGGTAACTCACAGGGTAAATTATCTACCGCCATAACTGTGAGAGAATCTTTTCCAAAAGCAGGAACAATCTTTTCCTTTTGAGTCTCATAATCATAAAAAGGATCCTGAATAGTTGAAGGCCTATGAGTTGAAGGAACAGAGCCTTGTATGTCACAGGTAATATCGGCAATCACAGAAATTTTAAAATCCGGGTTTTTCATATCTTCTTTTGTAAAAAGAACAGGGGAGGCCGGGTCCCAATAATGAGAGGTTATTAAAATGTCTGTTTGAATGGCGAAAGGCAAAAATATTGATTTGTAATCTTTAGGATTAACATAAAAATCATAAAGAGCGCCTATCTTATTGTCAATTCTTTTGTTGTAATCAGTGGATTGCAATTGACAGAAAACAGGTTCATTGAATTCTTTTTTTAAAAAATCAGAAGAATTTACCTTTTTAATATTAAGCTCGGTAAGAATTTCCATTGCCCCTGTTGCGACTCTTCCACCCCCGGTAATTACTATTTTTATTGCAGGAAGCTTTACTTTTTTTAGTTCTGCATTCACTTCCTCCCTGTCTTTGCATAAATGAGCTGGTTTAATTTTAAACAGATTGTACTTTAGACCAAATCCTAATATTCCGTTGTATGCCCCCACAATTCCTGCATACCTGCCAAATCCCAGAATTCTATTCCCCTTTTCATCTTTCAAGCATTCATAATCGATCATTTGGACTTTCTTTTTAAGAATAGCTCTTAAAAGTTTTTTATTATATGGTTGTTTTTTTATAGTATGTGAAAAGAAAAGGTATTTTTTGTTAGGTATTAGTGAATCCATTGGTACTTCCTTTACACCCATTAATATGTCACATTCTGATATATCTTCCACAACAGGAATTCCTTGGTCAGCATATTCCTTTTCGCTAAAGCTCCTTACATTGCTTTTTTGAACGAATATTTCAAGGTTGGGGTATTTGTTCAGAAGGTCTCTGCATTGTGAGGGGGATAATGGAACTCTTTTATCGGCAGGTGTTTTTTCTTCCCTAATTATTCCTATTTTTGTATTTTTCATTATTGTTCTATTACTTGAGGCTGCAAAAATAGAAAAAGGAATGCAAAAGCCTAATTTGAGCAGCTGGGTTAATTGAAATAAGCTATTAAATATAGCGTTTAAAATATGAAAGAATTAGAAAAGTTATTTGAAATAATGGGGCCGACAGGTTTTGACAGCGAGATGACTTGTTGGGTAAGCGTGCCGAGCGTTGTAAATATTGCTCGTAAATCTAAATTTTCAACCGTCTTAACTGGCGAAAACAACTATGCGCTTGCAGCTTAATCTTTCTTAGAAAGATGGCTAAATTCTCTCACTAGGTGGGAAGAACAAGCTACCTTTTAGTGGATCCTGCTCAATGATTCGCTAAGTTTGGTATCATCAAATTGAGATAGCTCTTATAAAGCCTTGGTATAAGAGTAAAATTAAAAGGCTAAGGAATAAATAGGTCGCATTTTGCCGGTTTACTCTCTAAAATTAAGTAAATGCTACGCACGAAGAAAGCTTGATAATTCCTTGTTTGGACGAGAGTTCGAATCTCTCCGGCTCCACACCATCTAAGCCCTTGATTATCAAGGGCTTTTTTGTTTTAATACTGAACTTTTTTGGATTATTTTTTCAAAAGGTTAAATAGTTCTGTGTTAATATAAAGTATTTCTTTCCAAACTTTTTTTGATTTTAAAACTTCAATTTTTTCTAGCTCTCTAAGATATTTTGATGCGGTAATTCTCGAAATACTTAATCGATTTTCTAAATATTCGCTTTTACAATAGGGCTGCTCAAATAACAGTTCAATTAATTCTTTACTATAAATTTTAGGAATCTTTTTTTGTACTATTGCTTTTGTTTGATCAAACAATTTATTGATTATTGTAACCTGGGTAATTGTTTCATTTGCTGTTGATTCTATCCCTCTCAAAATAAATAAAATCCAATCCTCCCAATTTTGTTTTATTCGAACTTCTTGTAACAATTTATAATAATCTGATTTGTTTTCTATAATGTAGCCACTTAAAAATAGCACGGGGTTTTCAAGCAGGCCACTCATGATTAAGCACAAAATATTTATTATCCTCCCGGTACGTCCATTTCCATCGTAAAACGGATGAATACTTTCAAATTGATAATGTTGAACAGCCATTTTTATTAAGCTCGGAACATCATCTTCCTCATTTATGTAATGTTCGTAGTTTCTCAACAATTTATTTATAGCATCCATGTTGTCAGGTGGCGTATAAATAACTTTTCCTGTTAAGGCATTTCGAAGTGCAGTTCCAGGCAATTTTCTTATTCCTGCATTATTTTCTTCAAGTGTTTTTTGGATTTCAATAATTGCATTTGTTGTTAAAAATGACTTCTTTTTTATAAAGTTCACTCCATAAAACATTGCCTCTCGGTATCGCAAAACTTCCTTTGTGGCCGTATCTACTTGGATCCCTTTCGCTGAAAGGGCTTGGTATAATTTGTCTTGTGTAGTTATTACATTTTCTATTTCCGAACTTGCTCTGGCCTCTTTTAAAATAACTGCATTAAGAAAAATCTCTGGATTTGGCAAAATGTGAACTATTCCCTTTAATTCTGCCAATGCAACTGAAGATTTCACCAGTTGCTTTAAAACTTTTACTGTTTCAATTTTATCATTAGTAGGAGGTAAAAAAGGCAGATTATTGAATGCTTTTTCACTTTCGGGAACTATATTATTATTACTTTTTCTCATGTAATGAGTTTTTACTTGATAATATAATCATGTAAAGATAATTAATTTTTTTATACCTGATGAGTTTCTCATGTATAAATTTTATACATGAGAAAATAAAGCTTTTTAAACAAAATACTACCTATCTAGATATTGCTTTAAAGCACTTATCCTAATGAGATCTTCCCTAAAAGAGTTCGAAAATATGTTGCTGGACTCCACAAGCCACCGCAAGGTGGCTTTTTTTATTTTCAATTATATTCAAAGTTTAATAAATACTTATTATTGCCCAAACCACGATAATCCCATGAGAAATATCATTTGCCTGTTTAAGTTCTTTTAACCGTTGATTTTTATAATTAATTTATTCCTGATTTATTATTTTGCAAAAGGAAGTGTGAAAATCATTGCAGTGCCTTTTCCTTCCTCACTTTCTACCCAAATTTTACCGCCATTTTTTTCAACAAAGCCCTTTACCAATAACAGCCCTATTCCGGCACCTTCTTTACTTTATCAATTCTTTAATTGGCATTGGATGATTAATAGAGTTTTAATCAATATCTTTTCTTTGTGATATATTTCTCGCTTTCTTTTTCAATATTTGATATACAATTAACCAGAAAATAAAAAACACTCCCGATTGTACTTGAAAGAGTAATAACATATAGTCTCTTTCCGTAAACATAGGAAGACGATAAAGTTCAAGGAAATCAGGCAGACTTTTATGGCAGAAACCATTGAAATGAGGGTTAATAGTGCGTATTAAACTGATTAATTTTGTTAAACATTCAAATTAAAACAAAGATGAAAACTACACTATTTTTAATTTCTTCCATGGCAATTGTACTAATGGTTCTTCAAAACCCCAATGTTGATTTTTCAAAAGACCATGAAGAAGGGATACAATTTCATAAAGGCAGTTGGAATGAAGCGCTTGAATTGGCAAAAAAAGACAATAAAATTATTTTTCTGGACATTTACGCTACCTGGTGCGGTCCTTGCAAGAGGTTAAAGTCAAATACATTCTCTATTGAAGCGGTTGGAGAGTTCTATAATCCAAATTTTATTAATGTGGCAATGGATGGCGAAAAAGGAGAAGGCCCGGAACTTGCCAGGAAATTTGGTGTAAGAAGTTATCCAACCCTTCTTTTTATTGACAGCAAAGAAAAATTAATTGCAGGGACAGCAGGCTTTCACAATCCTAAGGAATTTCTGCACCTTGGACAAAAGGTGCTTAAAAAAGCAAATTAAGACCAGTTTTGCAAATCCATGGAGAACGTATATTTACAATTTTATGGAACTGGAGTAGTTTTATCAGCTAAATAGGATAGCGCAAAAATATAAAGTATAAGGCTCAACAAATTAATTATAATAGTTTAAAAAGCTTTGGTTTAAACTATTTCCTGATTTTTATTTTTATTACCTAATAAAAGTACCTGAATAGGAAACATTGCCGTTTTTAAGCGTAAAGTGATAAATTCCTTTTTCTAGGCCAAGTTTACCTAAAGGAAATTCTGAGCCCCTGATATTATCTTCCCTATAAACAACCATCCCCGAATGGTTGATAATCATCAGAGAAAAAGCAAGGAATCCTGAAGTGAAGGCAATTTTTGAATGGTCCTGAATTGGCATTGGATAAATTACAAAACCATTTATTCTTGTATCTACAAAATTGACAGATAAGGGTTCAGAATTTCCTGAATACCCCAGGTCCATTTTATAATAATTAGCTCCGTTCATGGGAGCTTTATGTATAAAGCTGTAAGTTTCATCACTTCCAATAATTCCACATACCCCCGGATACCTGTAAACAGGATTATAGTTTATGCCATCAGATGAATGTTCCACCATTACATCTGAGCAACTGAAACCTGCTTTTATAGTCCAGGAAATAAGGAATGAATTTTCATTTTCTGAAACATGGAATTTTGCAAGGGCTTCACTGCTTTGTGCATTTGCCAAACATGGAACCAGAAAGAAAATAAGAAAAACTAAATGCAGTAAGGTGTTTAAATTTTTCATAGCCAAAAGATATAACTGTTAATTACTCAAAAATACAACTTATATTAACTAAGTCGGCAAATAACCAAATTCCTGACAAAAAATTTGACATCAGTAAACCTTTGAATTTACCCTTTAAGTAATTACAAAAAAATAAGTATAAAACAGGATGGAGCAATGGTGGAACTAATAGGTTTTTCTAAATATCAGCAGCAATTTTCTCCTTTTTGTATCGAAGGACATTCGATAGTTCCATAGCTACAAAACACACAACAATCCCCTTCTTTGGTTTTAGGAGAGTTTTACAGTTTTCACATTCATAAAAGAATTGACAAGCATCTTCAGGCATTGTTTCTTCTTTTTTAAAACCACATACAGGACAAGTGATGGTAGACTTTAATTCTATTTTTTGCATACTCAATCAAAACCTAAAAATAAGGATTTATATTTTGATTTTTGTATCAATTTTATCAATATGCTAATTGATTTTTATAGAATCTTTTTGAATTATTCTACTTAAAGATTCTTAATTATATCAGCTACAGAAGCCCTCTTTTTATAATCAGGATCAAAATGCACCCACTTTATTTTTCCATCCTGCCCAATAATATAGGTAGCCGGGATTGGTAACTGCTCACTGTCATCAGAATGTGCGTTTTTTAAATTAGCGCCAAGCAGGGTATTATACAATGCCCTTGTTGCTGAATCAGGTCTGAAGGTAACTCCATAAGCATTTGAAATGGTATAATTTTCATCATAAACCAAATTAAAACTTGCTTTAGTCTTATTCAAAGTCTTCTGCAAGTACTCCGGCTTTTCAGGCGAAACAGCAACAATGCTAGCACCCTTGCTGTAAATGGATTCCAGGCTGTCCTGCAACATTGTTAAATGCTTGCTGCAAACAGGGCACCATTGCCCGCGATAAAAAATCACCACCACAGGCCCTTTTTTCAGTGCTTCTGAAAGTTCATAATTGTTGTTGTTTTGGTCAAGGGCGGTAAATTGATAAGCCATATCACCTGCCTTTAGCCCATTTGCCTCATTTGCTTTGTTGTATTTCTCTTGTGCCATAAGTGTAGTAATTGCAACGGCATTAAGCAGAAACAGAAGAATCATCTTTTGCATATTGTTCGAGTATTTGTTGGAGTTCAATTTGTGTGGATTGGGTTTTGTCTTTAGCATACCAGGTATGAAGTTCATTTTCAAAATCTTTCCAGCTACGGCCGGATTCATTTTCTTTCCAGTCGATAAAAAGGGACTGTGCTATAATGGGTCTTGGCCCCCATACAAACAGTTCATTTCCTGCTTTATCAAAACTTATTAGTTTTGGTATGGAATGGCTTCCGTTGGTATGGTATTTTGTAATCCAATCAGGGTTTTCATCCCTTAAAATAATTTCCAGGGTAATTTTTCCTTCGGAAGCTTCTGCGAATTTCGCTATAACCGGCAATACCTGAGCACTGTCGCCACACCAGGCTTCGGTTATCACTACCCACTTCTGATTTGATTTTAAATTTTTTATAGTGGATAAAAGGTTAGCTTCAACTTTTATATTTTTATTTAATCTTTGAATTCTTTTGAGGTTTAAAAGAGTGAAAAATGCCAGTGATTCTGTTTGAATACTTCCGAAATTCTTTTCTTCTTCTTCATTTAATATTTCCATCCATTTAACAAAAGTGGAATAGTCATGTTTTTTTCCTAAAATTTGCATTTTAAAATTCTTTTGGTTTAAGCAATTGGTCATTTAAAAACCATTATCCTGACAAAATCATATAACTTCTTCTTCTAATTTCTTTATTATTTCTTTTTTCAGGCCTTCGGGGACTTTAATTTTATCAGTTTTTTCAATATTTGTTTTGAAGAGTTTTTCAAGGTACTTTTCAAGGAATATGCTTTGCTTCTCATATTCTCCGCACATTTTGCACATAGAGGCATGAAGAAACAGTTGCACCGTTTCACCAACTGACATTTTAAAATTTCCTTTTTTTTCAATTAGTTCTGTTGCTTTTTTGCAAGACACCATTAATATTTTGATTTTTGATTTTTGAATGTTGATTTTTGATTTTTGATTTTTAATGCGTGATAATGGGTATTTAATTCTTTAAAATGTTTTGACCGTTATTTACTGAAAGTGTTTTGTTGGCTGATGTAAAAATGGATGTAAGTTCATTCGCTTCTTTTAACAATCTTTCAACTTCAATATTATTATCAATTTTTAGTTCCAACAAAATTTCCAACCAAAAGCAACTTTCATCGGCTTCTTCTTCAACAATGCCTAATTTGTGAATAAATGTTGCTTTTGTTTTGCTCCTGCATGCGGCACGGTAATTAGCGCCAACAGATGCACCGGCCCTATATAGTTGGTCGCCAATATACCAGAAATCCTTTCCATTCGGTAAACTTTTCACAAAACGTATTACCTCGATGGTAAAATTTTTAGTTCTCTTTTTTAATTCTTCCTGATTTATTCTGATTTTAATGTTGATTTTCGAATACTACCATTCATTGGTTTACTAAATATACATTTATTCACATTCACATTCACATTCAACATTCAACAATCAACAATCAAAATCCCTTTATCACAACTTAAACCAATACATCTCCAGGCATTTCCTTAACTGTAGTTTAGCCCTATGGAGTATCTGCCAGTAGTTAGTCTGTGAAACACCTGCTTCCTGACATATGTCCTTACCATCTATTCCTGATAGATATTTCAGTTTTATGATGGTACTCCAGGAATCAGGAAGCTTCCCCATACAATCCGCAAGCTGAAGTTTAAAGTTGTTGTTATCCAGCAGGTTTTCTTCTTCCACAGGCCAGTAAGCAGGATGAGCAGTCTGTTTCCAACAACCGGTTTGCTCAAAAAACGAATCCCCGTTTTCGTTTTTAAGTAAATCAGATTCGTTTATAACCAATTGCTTGTATTGTTTCCTGAAGTAATCAGCAATTTTGTTGTTTAGAATTGAAAACAACCAGGTTTTTGGATTGCTTTTCCCTTCAAATTTATCAATTGATTTAAGTGCGGCCAGAAAAACATCCTGCACAAGATCACGGGATGCCTCTGCATCGGAGGTTTTATAGTAAGCCCACTTATAAAACTCATCGGAGAATTCCCCAACCCATTCCTTGATAGTATTTTTTGAATCTGTTTCAATCATGTTTTCAAAATTTAATTTTCTGTCTTATAATCGAGTTAATATTTATACCCCACTCCCTTATCCTCCTCCAATGTAACACCTAATGACAATACAATCCTGTTTACAAAATTGAAATAACCAATAACAAGCGTAGCATCTAAAACAGAGCGGTCATCAAAACCGGCTGTTTTTAATTCGTTTATATAGTTATTTCCCTCATAATCCTGTGGCTGAAGGGTTAATTGGCGGGCATAAGTGCAAAGTGCCTTTTCCCGTGCTGAAAGGTTTAATTCCTTAAAATCGTTCATTAAAACCTTCACTTTAGCTTCATCTTTCCAGTATGCATTCAAGGCACTCCCGTGATGATGCTGGCAGTACGTACAATTATTTGAGGCAGATACTACCACTGCAATCATTTCCCGTTCGGCACGGCTTAAAGGGGAACGGGAAAACATAATGCCCATGTAAAGTTCCATGTGCTGCACTATGGTTTCAGGGTTCAGGCTTTGTATTTTATGTACATCGGCTAGCTTTCCGCGTTTTGCTAAAATATCTTCGTAAATATCTTTGAGCCTGTCCTGTGCTTCTTCGTATTGTATTACCTGTATATGGGCCATTTTTTAAATTTTATCTTTAATTAGTTTTATTAGTTGTTCCAAATCTAACGATTTGAAATTCTCTGAAGATATAATTACTTCAATATTTTCTCCCGTTTTCAGCAGAACAGCCGGCAATTTTATATTTTTATAAGGAGGTTTATCAGGTATTTATCATGCATATAATTTGTTTTTTAACTGTCATATGGAATTGTTTATTCATAAATTGTTTTTTTAAGTATTCACGAACTTACGTTTCGCCATGGTATATTCATTGCTATTTGTGCATGTTTGGTGCATGGCTATTTCATCCTTATGTAAAAAGTTTTTTTTAACAGGTAATCCATCAAGAAATTCCTTCCATTCCTCTTTCATTGAAAGTGTTCCAAAAGTCAAGGCACACAATTCGCAGGGGTAAGTCGAAGGGTTGAAGGTCTTATGCAATGAATCTAAAACTGCATTCATTGTGCCTGATGTTGCATTATAGATAAAAATCAGTTCTTTTTTTTCTTCTTTTTCCATTTGCTAAAATTATCAATTATGATTTGTCGGAACAGTTTTTATTTCCTGACAAAAAGCAAGCACTTAAATACAAAAAACTTTTTCAAAAATAATTTTCGTTCCAAAAATGCAGCCATTTCATTACCATTATATTCATTCCCATACCACCGCTGTTTTTTGGTGCCGCTGATGCCTCTTTTAATTAATACCTGCTTATCTTTTTTTTCGAGAGCTTCCAGTAAATTAAAGAGTTAAGTGCTCTCTCTTTAAAACATTTATGCATGGATAAATTGCTTATCTCAATAGCTTCCGTAATTACTTTTTAATCCGTTTGCCCTCCAGGCCAAATGAAACATTTTTGAACCCTCAATTCCTATCCTCTAAATTCAGGAATAAATGGAATATTAAAAGAAGTTAAGTAAATTTGGACCAATGAATAATAATAGCCGGATTTTTACTTTTTATTATTATCCTTTATCCAAACATAGACCGGAATAATAAGATGTAATTTCCCCAACCCGGTTCGACTAAACCAGGTTTTTTATTTTTTAAAACTGTTAATAAACAAGTAACTATTCAGTTCAAATCCAAAGTTGGTAGTTTATTAACAATTTCTGGTGTTTTGTTAACCGGTTTTGTCCTGGAATTTCAAAAAACAGACCTTTGGGTGAATTTTTGTTTATAACAAAACAGGG
>JALYPI010000278.1 GCA_030856445.1 Bacteroidota bacterium | reverse complement strand
GAGGAATCTCATATATTTTACCGGACAACAGTGATTTCTATTGGTCTACGAAGCTGAAGGTGCGTGAGGGTTTCAAAAAACAGGACAAAAACCTTAAAAGCAATTATGATTTTTGGTATGTTTCAATATTTAAGGAAATTAATAATCCTTCCAAATTAGGAGTCATTTGGCAAAGTTTTCTGCATAGCTGAAGGTGGCTATTGCCGCTTTGGCTAGAAAACAATGTCATTTCTTAGGGTTTAGTTTTTGAAATAAAATATTCATTTTCTACAATCAGTGCACCCCTTGCTTAGGATTAAAATCCCTTTTAATTCTGTTAATTTATTTTCAACCTTGATCATCCACTGTTTTTAACCTTTGATTGGCATTAATTACAAGAATTATTGCGCTAATATTAAGGATTTGGCAATTGATTAATCAAAACCCAGTAAAACCCGACCTCTTTTACAACTTTTGCAAACTGATCAAATTCCATTGGCTTTACAATGTAGCTATTTACTCCCAATTCATAGCATTTTTTAATATCGGGATCTTCCCTTGAAGATGTAAAAATTACTACGGGAATATTTTTTGTGCGGTTATCCGCTTTTATCTTTTGCAACACTTCAATACCATCCACTTTGGGCATTTTAAGATCTAATAATATTAAACAAGGGAAATTATCGGTACTTCTATCAGAAAAAGACCCTTTGGAAAAGATAAAATCCAAGGCCTCTTCTCCGTCTTTAACATGTATAATATTATTGGCCACTTTGTCTTGTTTAAGGGCCATAATAACAAGTTTTGCATCATTTGGATTGTCTTCTACAAGAAGAATCTCTTTTTGGTAAATATCCATTTTTTTATATGTTTTTTTATCATTATTGTCCGGCTAATTTTCAGGCCGCTCCTACAGAGCTTGTTTTTTTTTGGCAATGCTTTTTACAAACAGTTCACTCCTACGGAGTTTAAATAAAAAACAGTTCCATGGGAATGGCCTGTTTATAGAAAACAAACCCAATGGAAAAACCAAGCCCCATTATGGGCGGCCTGTATAAACATTGGTAAATTAAGCCTTCCGTTCAGATAACTGAATTTATTTCGGACACCAATGTTTTTTTTATTTCAAAAACCTGCTTTCATTCAACATTTTTAATTTACTGTCAACAATTGATTATTAACATGAATCATTACAAAACCTTCCACATTCTTTTTAAATTCCTATACATAAAAAATCTAATCAGGCAGGGAAAAATAAAACCCAGCTCCTTTATGCAGTTCTCCCTCTGCCCATACCTTCCCTCCATGCCTGGAGATAATTTTTTTTACAATTGCAAGCCCTATACCAGTTCCTTCAAATTCCTCCTGAGAGTGCAATCTTTGAAATACCCCAAAGAGTTTTCCATAGTATTTCATGTCAAAACCAACACCGTTATCTTTTATATAATACACTGTTTCTTCATCCTTCCGATAAGATCCGATTTCTATAACTGGGTTGGGCTTTGGAAAAGAATATTTTAATGCGTTGGTAATCAAATTTATCCACACCTGTCGTATTAATGTGCTATCGCATCGGGCCAAAGCAAGATCCTTAACAGTAATCTTTGCTGTATATTTACCCTGAGATAATTTTAAAATTTCATCAAGGGCTTCTTTTGCAAGGGCTGTCATATCTACATTTGATTTTTCTAAATCTTTTCTTCCCAATCGGGAAAAAGCAAGCAGGTCATCAATCAACTTACCCATTCTTACTGCTTCATCCACTATTATTTGTAATAGCTCTTTCCCTTCTTCATCAAATTTATCCTTATACTTTTCCTGGATGATACGGGTAAAAGCATTAATGCCACGAATTGGGGCACGCAAATCATGCGATACGGAATAAGAAAAGGCCTCCAGTTCTTTATTGGCATTTTCCATCAACTTTATATTTTTTTCCAATTCCTCTGAATTTTGCCTAATCGTTTGCTCGGCCATCTTACGTTCTGTTATATCATCTGATATTCCCATTAAATATGCAGGGTTGCCATTATCATCCATTAAGGCGATTTTTTTGGTGTGAAGCCATCTCTTTCCTTTATACTTTGTAATAATGGGTTCTTCCAGAATCTCATAGACTTCATTTTGTGAAAGCACCTCTTTATCCTTGGCTGAAAAGTAATCTGCTTGTTCTTTTGAAAAGAAATCATAATCGTTTTTTCCAATCAAATATTCTTTGGAATATCCTAATAACTCTTCCCCTGCTTTATTAAGGCTTACAAAACGAAGTTTATTTGCATCCTTTACAAATACCATATTGGGAATGTTTTCCAGAATAGAATTGGTAAAAGCAAAGTTTTGTCTTACTATTTTTTCACTTTCCATTAATTGTTTTTCTACCTTTTTTTGTTCTGTAATATCACGGATAAAACCAATGAAAATATATTTGTCTTTGATTTTTGAGGGTGAAATGCTCAAAGCCACATCAAACTCTTTATTTTGCCTGTTGATTGCCTCTATTTCAATGGTTTTATGAAGTACAGGCCCTTCGCCTGTTTTAAAAAAATGTTTTAACCCTCTGTTATGTGCCTCGCGGTAGCGTTCTGGAATTATAGTTTCACTCAGGGTCCTGTTCATTACTTCTTTTTCTGTCCAGCCAAAGAGAATTTCAGCTTTTGGGTTCCACTTAATTATTTTTCCCTGCTCATTAATTACTATTACTGCATCAGGGGCATTCTGGAATATAATTTGGATTTTCTCTTCATTTTCTTTGCTAATTTTTATTTTTGATTCCAGCTCGTCCTGAATCTGTTGTTTAGCCTTATCTTTTTTGATAAGATTAGAAATTGTTCGTGTATTCACCCAAACAACTAAATTTACAAATAAAGCAATAGTAAAATATAAAATTCCTGTTATAAAAATACGTTGTTCAATATTTCCAGAAAAAACAAAGAAAACATAAACAATATACCCTACAGCAAATAATAGAATGAACAAGTTTAATATTTTCCATATTTTCAACTCCTTGTTACTTTTATTAAGTATATGCAAAATTGCATGAGTCTTTAATCCGGAAATTATCAAGGCAAAAACACCTAAGCCTATTAATACTAAGGCAATATCTTTTAATTCCATGTTTTGGGTCGTATTACCTATTAAAACTTTGACAAAGGCAACTCGATTCCTTAATTTTCACAAAACAAATCAAACACTCATTTAAATATAAGCAGTTTAATTGTATTTTTTTTGTAACACATTCATTAATATAAAATACATTCTGGGATTATTTAACAGACCGGAATGATTAAGTAATTTATCAAAAAATGTTGTAAAATCCAAGAAAGCATAAATCATTCTTCTCAAGAAATTCTTAATTCCTTGAGAAGAATAAAAAACATAGCAAAACGAAATGTTTTCATGCCCTAAGTATTTATTTTTCTAATTTAAAAGAAATGACTAAAATTTGAATTTCTAAAAATCGCTTATTCAGCAAACAGTATTTTAGGTTTTCAACTTTAGCTTTGCTTATTTTTAAGTGGCAATTCAACTATGAATTCACTCCCCTCACCAAGTTTGCTTTGTAGTTCAATATGGCCATTTAATTTTTCTACAGCATTTTTTACAATATATAAACCCAAGCCGCTTCCTTTTGATTCATGGCTTCCCCTGAAAAATATATCATATACCTTATCTTGTATTTTAGTGGGAATTCCTATGCCATTATCCTTTACAGAAATTATAAGCCTGTTATGTTTTTTACTAACCCTGATATCCACGTATGGGTCTATTATATCTAGGTTTTTGAAAACCACTGCATTACTTATAAGATGATCAAATATGGAAAGCAGTAACTTTGGATCAGAATAAATTTTTTCTTTTAAATCTATATCTATTTTAAATTGTATTTCAATGTCCTTATGAAAGGGTTTGGAATTTTTAATAGCCTGGTCAACAATTTTTCCTATATCAACTTCGGATATGTTTACATTTTCCCTGCTCAACATAGTAATATTTACCAGATTCATCAGCAGGTTATCAAGTTTATTGGTGGTGTTTTCTATTAAATTCAGGAATCTCAATGCATTTTCATCTTTTACCTCCATTTTGGCGATATATAGAAAGCCCTGAAGCGAACAAAAAGGTCCTTTTAAATCGTGGGAATACATATAAATTAAAATATCCAGTTCTTTAATTTTATATTTTAGTTTTTCTTCTATTTTCACTCTGTCTGTAATGTCCCTGCTATTTATTATATAACTAATCCCTCCATCACTTTCAGAATAAGCCTTTGCTGTAGATTCAATATATAGCCAGCGTGTGTTTTTAGTCCTGAATCGAAAAGTTATAAAATAGGTGCCATCCGTATCAGAAAGAATTTTTTCAAACTCGTTGGTAAAGGAATCAAGGTCATTGGGATGAATGAAATCAGAAATGTTTTTTCCTAAAATTTCATTTGGTGTATATCCCAGTATTCTCTCTATAGAGGGACTAGAAAACGTAAAATAAAAATTTGAATCAAGGATAATAATTATATCTGTGGCGTTCTCAATCAATAACCTGAAGTGTTCTTCGCTTTTTCTAAGTTTTTCTATTGCCTGTAATTTGTCTGACTCGATTATTCTTTGATTTAGTGCTTTTTGGATTGCTGTTGGCAACCTGGTCAGATTATCTTTTAAAACATAATCATCAACGCCATTTTTTAGAACTTCTACTGCAAACTCCTCAGAAACAGTTCCGGTTACCAGAATAAAAGGTATGCTTAGTTTTTTTTGCCTGAAAATTTCAAACGCCTCAATAGAATCAAATTGAGGCATGGAATGATCGGACAATATTACGTCTGGAGAAAATTCATCCAAGGCCTTTATAAATCCATCTTTGGTGTATTCTGTCCTTGAAGTAAAATTAATATCTGCTTTTTTTAATTCCAGTTTAATTAATTCAACATCCAAAGGTACATCCTCAAGAATTAATATTTTCAATGGCTTGAGCATAGGCTGCTTTATTGGTTTTTATACCCAAATTCAATGCCATTAATAATTTGGATAAATAACAACTGCCACCACAGCTAAAATTCAACGCTTATTTTTAAAATGGTAAACTCGGGAGAGTTTGATAAATGTATGGCATATCGGCCAGGAAAATGACTGTATATTAGTGCTATATCTTCGCTATCAATACTGGTAAAATATATGAGATTCCTCCCTACGGTCGGGATGACAGGCTTTTTAAGTCTTTTGTGAGAGGGAGGGGTTAAGATGCGCAACTTAACCCCTCCCTCTCATTGATATAACTGAACCCCTTGTCTTTCCGAATGGAGCGAAGAGAAATGAGGAATCTCTATCCTTTTCCCGGACAACAGTGTTTATAAATATTGTTTTAATTAATTATTTTCTTGCACATACGGAAAATACTGCTCTAAAATTTCTGTAAGCATTTCTACCGTTAGTGGTTTAATTTTAAAGCCTACAACTTCCGCAAATTGTTCGGCTTTTTTTTCGTCTTCAGGATTTAGTGATGTAGTAAGCATGATAACAATTGTATCTGATTTTTGTTCTTCACTTAATTCCCTATATGCTTCCAAAAAATCCCATCCGTCCATTCTTGGCATATTGATATCTAAAAATATTAGTTCGGGTTGAATTTGGTTTTCTTTCTTAACAAAGGTTAAGGCTTCTTCACCATCTAAAGCAACTTCAATATTTTCTGTAAAATTCATTTCTTTGATGATGATTTTATGAAAATAGTTATCTGCTGCGTTGTCATCTACCAAAAGAATGCAATTCAATTTTTTTTTCATAGGAATTTTGCTTTAGGTTTTTGGATAGTGAAATAAAATACGCTTCCCTTTCCGGTTTTAGATTCTACCCAGATTTTCCCTCCGTGCATTTCAACAATTTTCTTACATTCAGCCAGTCCTATACCTGTTCCTTGGTAAACATCTTTATTGTGCAGTCGCTGAAAAATCACAAAAATTTTATCATAATATTTTTTGTCTATTCCAATTCCATTATCTGTTATTGCAAAAAGCCATTCTTTATTTTCGTCTTGTGCAGTAATGTTGATAATTGGGGGTGTATCTTTTTTTCTGAATTTGATAGCATTACTGATAAGGTTTCGAAAAAGAAATTTTAATTCTGTAGGAAAGCTGTTAATTACGGGCAATTGTACTGAATGTATTTCTGCTCCGCTTTCCTTAATAGAATTGGCCAAATCATTTAGCACCTCCTTTAACAGTGTATTGCAATTGACTTCTTCTCTATTTAAATCTTTTCCTATTCTTGAATAATTCAATAAATCTTTGATGAGTGTCTGCATCCGACCTGTTGCAATGCTTATAAAATCCAGAAACTGATCGGCCTCTTTATCTAATTTCCCTTTGTAATTTTTATGAAATAAACCTACATAATTGGCAATGGTTCTTAATGGTTCTTGCAAATCGTGTGAAGCAATAAATGCGAATTGTTCAGTTCCTTTGTTAGCCGTTTCAATTTCAATTACTTTTTTTTCTAATTCGGAGTTCATTCGTTGAATTTCTTTTGCACGGTCGTAAATATCCATTTCCATTTGCTCCTTTAATTCTCCGGCTGCAATATCTTTCAGGGACATTTCATTTTTCATTTTAACATATTCAGTAACATCTTCAACACGGTGAATGATGTAAGCAACTTCCTCTTTTGAATTCAACACGGGTTTATTCAAAGGACTCCAATATCTTATTTCAAATGCTCCATCCGGTTTTCGAATATCATACTTTTGAACTGCCATCTTATGAGTGGCTTTGTTTTTAAGAACATAATTTAATGAAGCCCGCAAATTAGAAACACCATCAGCAGAATGATCATCCGGATTATCGGGGAATATTTCAAACAATCCTTTACCAATAATTTTATTCCGCTTGGTCATAGTCGCATGTTCATAAGCATCGCTTAACGCAAAAATTGTAAAATCAGGTAGTAAAATGATATATAATCCCGGGATCGCCTCAAAGAGGGATTTAAAATCAATTCCAGATTTATTCTTCATTTCATGCTTTTTCATCTTAAACAAGCATTTGGTTATTGGTTAATGTTTATCAAGGATAGTTATGCTTTTACTTAGTCTGCTTGATAAATGTGTTCAAAGTTAAATGATGTCGCTATAGTATCCTTTACTCAATAAAGTCGCTGTTTTCTTTACTAAATAATTTATTAGGATGGTTGTTGACTATCCAATATCTGATTATTATGTCAAATATTTCTGCTTGTTTATCAACATTGGATGGTTTTTTGAAAGAACCTCCCACGCGATAAAGATATGCGTCTTTAAGATCCTGTTTTGTTTCGGTGTTGCTTAAAAAAATAAAAGGCACTGCTCTTTTAGATGCTTCAAGATGTTCGTCTATCGCTTTTTTCATCTCAAGTCCATTCATTTTAACCAAATCAAATTCTGAAATTATCAGAAATATCGCATCCTTTGTTTTTTTCAAATATTCCAGAGCGTCCAAAGAGTGGGTGAAATATTCTATTTCGACATCCCAGTCTTTTTGCTGTAAAGACTTTTCCAAAAGTTCTTTTTCATATTTTTCATTATCAACGAGGATAATTTTTCCGGTAAGCTTTTTCATTGTAATGAATTTTATAAATATGTTTTATTAATTATTTCTTGCACGGGATTTTCATTGTCGTTGAATTTCTTTACTGAACGGGCAATTTTAATAAGCTTTGTGTTTCATCATACGATTAAAGAGGTAATCACTCATTCCATTTGTTTTGCATCTCTACAAATAGATATGATTTTAAATTATTTCTTGCATATAATATTTTCTACATAATCCGGAAAATATTGCTCTAAAATTTCGGTCATTTTTTCTTTGGATAAAGGGTGGTTTTGATAGCCCGAAATCTCTTGTATTAGCTTTGCTTTTTCTTCATCATCGGGGTTTACTGATGTGGTTAGCATCAATATAACTGTTTTTGCTTTTTGTTTTTCTTCCAAAAACTTATATTGATCCAGAAATTCCCATCCGTTCATTTTGGGCATACTAATGTCTAAAAATATGATTTCGGGAATAATTTGATTTTCTTTTTTAAGATATTCCATTGCTTCTACACCGGTTTGTGCAAATTGAATGGAGTTGGTAATATTCATTCCTTTAATGATGATTTGATTAAAGCGGTTAGCTTCCGGACTATCATCAATTAATAGAATGCAGTTCAATTTTTTTTTCATTATATAATTGTTTTAGGAATTGTAAAATAAAATGCACTCCCTTTTCCAAGTTCTGATTCAACCCATATTTTTCCTCCGTGCAGTTCAATAACTTTTTTGCAGTTAGCCAGCCCTATTCCTGTTCCGGGATATTCTGCCCGAGTGTGGAGTCGCTGAAAAATTACAAAAAGCTTATGATAGTATTTTTTTTCTATTCCGATGCCATTATCCTTTATTGCGAAAAGCCATTCCTTTTCTTTGTCTTGTACTGTAATATTTATAAGTGGATCCATTCCATCTTTTTTATATTTTATCGCATTGCTTAAAAGATTTTGAAAAACAGATTTTAAATGGACGTAGCCGTTTAAAACGGGCAATTTATCAGAATGAATTTCTGCACCGTTTTCTTTGATGGATAGTGCGAAATCTTTTAAAACTTCGTGCAAAATTTTATCGCAATCTATTTCTGATATAGCTATATCTTTTCCTATTCTAGAATATTCGAGCAAATCCTTAATGAGTGCAGACATACGTGCTGCGGCTTCAATGATATAATTCATATATTCATTTGTATCCTCATCTTTGTTGTTGTTCTTTTTTGCTAATAAACCGGTATAATTTGAAATGCTGCGTAATGGTTCCTGCAAATCGTGGCTGGCAAAAGAATTGAAGGAGGCAAGTTCAGCATTGGAGCGTTCAAGTTCTGTATTTTTTGTATTGAGTTCTTGCGTGCGTTCTTTTACTTTTACTTCTAATTCTACAGCCAGCATCCTGAAGCTTTCTTCACTTTCTTCAATTAATTTGCGGGCTATTACAGTTTCGGTAACTTCATTAGCAAAAACCAAAATACCCTCTGTTTCGCCATTGGTGTTTTTAAATGCCTGGTAAGAAAAATTAACATAAGCCTGTTCATGTTTACCATTTCGGTTGAACATCATCGGCATTTCTTTACCGAAGAAAGTTTCTCCGGTCTTATAAACGTTATCAAGCAGCTCAATAAATCCCTGACCTTCTAATTCGGGGCGTGCTTCTAGCAGCGTTTTACCTGTGAGATTAAGGTTGTCAACCATCTCCATGTAAGCAGGGTTTGCAAAATCAAATACATATTCATGTCCTTTGAGTATGGCAATCATGGCAGGCACTTGCATAAAAATATTTTTTAGAGCAGCTTCGCTGTCTTCAATTGTATTTTTTGAACGAGGATTCATTTTTATGTTTGACGATTTTGTAAATTTTAATTCATTTTTTTTTTGTGATGTTTTGTCGCAGTAAATTATTTGTTTATACAAAAACAAAAATCCTATTACACAAAGGCATAGGGATATTATTTATCATGATTGTATTTTGGAATTTCATCTCTCTTTTAAATAAATGCACTTTGCGCCCACCTAAGAATAAAAAACATAAGGGTGAAGGGTGTTTTTTTGCAAATGATGCCTCAGGGTGGATATTATATTCTTTTAATGGCATTTCTATGTTGAGTTGATTCAAACTACAATTGTTTCTACGGTTTTTTATTTACTGTTTTCTAAATTTTTACAAATAACATACCCGATTTAGGTTTATTATTGTTTTTATGTGGCGAAGATTCGTTGAGTGCGAATTAGGATAGCCAAAGAGTATTATTTCCTGTAATCATGTAGGAATGAGTTTCCCCTTATGTGCAATCTGTTATACTATTAATAAGTTACATGATTTACCTATTTCTATTCACTGTTGTCCTGGGAAAAGAATAGAGATTCCTCATTTCGCTACGCTCCATTCGGAATGGCAAGGGATTCAGTTATATCAATGAGAGGGAGGGGTTAAAATAATTTTGATGTGCTGGGGCGTTAAGGGGCGTTAGCCCTGTATTCTTCGTAGCAAAACGTATGTGTAGCAAAAAAGGGGCGTTAGCCCTGATATCTTTCCTAATCGTACCATGGGCTCAATCTGATGTCAGGGCTACGCCCCTTTTTTTAAATTTTCATTGTTTTTCTACCAAGATTTTGGGGCTACGCCCCATTATTACTGTAGCATAAGGGGCGTTAGCCCTGTATTCTTCGTAGAAAAATGTATGTGTAAATAAAAAGGGGCGTAGCCCTGATATCTTTCCTAATCGTACCATAGGCTCAATCTGATGTTAGGGCTACGCCCCTGTTTTTTAAATTTTTTATTGTTTTTCTACCAAGATTTTGGGGCTACGCCCCATTGTTTTTTGCTATAATTGGATTTTATTCTTTAATCCAGAAAAAACAATGAATTTAGAAAATCACTTCCCAATTGGCAAGGTAAAGTAAAAAGTGCTTCCTTTTTCAGGTTTGCTTTCCACCCAAATTTTACCTTTGTGCATTTCTACAAAATCTTTTACCAGTATCAGGCCCAGACCTGTCGGTTTCCCGCTATCTCCTTTTTGTTTGGAAACAAAAGCTTCATCACTGAATAATTTACTTTTTATTTCTTCAGGTATGCCTTTCCCGGTATCGGCAACGGAAATTTCAATACACCCTTTCTCGTTTTTTTGTGCTGAAATGGTGATTTTTCCACTCTCAGGGGTGAATTTTATGCCATTGGTAACAAGGTTCTGAAAGATGGAACGCAGCAGTAACGGATCTGCTTTTACCAGAATATCAGTATCAATATTATTTACAATGTCAATGTTTTTTTGATTTGCATTTTCCTGAACCAGTTCTAATGAGAACACAAGGAATTCATATAAATTTATCGTCAGCGGATTAAAAATTATTTTTTTTGTTTTCTGCTTCGACCACTCCACCAGTTCGTTGAGCTGTTCAATTATTTTTTTTGAAGATGTATTAATTATTCCTGAGAAATTTTTTATTTCGTCCTTCTTCAGCGTTTCTAGATTATTCAGGATAATGTCAGAAGAAGAAACAATGGCTGCAATTGGGTTTCTTAAATCGTGTGAAATGATAGAAATAAATTTGTCTTTTGTTTTACCAATCTCCTCAAGTTCAGCGTTAATTTCTCCCATTCTCCCGTAAGCCGATTCCAGTTCAATGGTTCTTTCTTTTACACGGTTTTCCAAGGTTTTGTAAAGCCCTTTAAGCTCATTTGTGGTTTTTATTTGGGATGATATATCTAAATAAATTGCGTAAGATCCTAAAAATTCATCATCCACAATAATCGGAAACTTTACTGCCAGCACATCAATTAATTCATTGTCTTTTCTTTTTCTTTTTGTTTCAAGCCTGTCAAATTTGCCATTTTTAACTTTTTGTATAATATCATTATATTCTATAACCAAATCTTCCGGAATTATTAGGTCCTTCAGGTTCTTATCTTTCACTTCATTGGCAGTGTATTGAAATGTTTCCTCAAAAATTTTGTTGCTATTCAATATCTGTTCTTTTCCATTTAAAAGAACTATTGCAAAAGGGGCTGAATTAAAAAGTTCCTCAAGGTATGTGTTTAGTTTTTTTATAACAGCATCTGATTTTTTTTGCTCCGTAACATCTGTGGCAATTTTTAATATGCTTGGTTGATTGTTATAATTTATTTGTATTGCAACCAATTCTACATCTATCTCCTGGCCATCACCTTTAATGTTTTTTGTAATTAAATGTATATCCTTGTCTTCCGAAACTTTTTTTAACTGTTCTTTCAAAAATTCCCGCTCTTCCTCAGGTACAATATCAATAAAAGTTTTTGCAAGCAATTTTTCTTCAGAATAGGATAATATTTTAATGGCTACGGCATTTGCCTTAAGAAATTTAAAATCTTCTTTGGCAATTACGATCATAGCCAATGGATTTTTTTCAAAAAGGACCTGGTAATTATCTTGCTGCTTTTCCATGGTGATTGTATTTTATGCTTTAAGTTAGGAAAAAATATTGAATTTCACTATTGTCCGATATATTTTTATAAACTTTTTGTCTTGACACAAAAAGTTACAAAAAAGTCAAGAGCTGCATAAGGCCTTTGCCGCACAAATCCTCGCATTCAACCCAATTCCCCTGGCACTGCTTCCGTTTTTTCTTCACTTTGTTCCCCTTAATTCCAGCCCTCATAAAAACGGAAAAGGTGCCTTTCTCACAAGCCAAGCTCCTTGGGGTTGAAGCCAGGCTGTATGCAGCTCGGTTCCTGCAAAAGGAATCTCATTATCTTTTATCGGACAACAGTGATTTAAAATCAGTAATGGTATAAGATATAATTGTAAACATTCTGAATATGAGAATGAGAATAGGAAAATGACCCATATCCTTCTTGCCAGGCAAATTTGCCTTTTATCAAATTTCTATCATTGATAAAATTGGAAGAGTTGTTTTTTATATCACGAACCAGATCGAAAATTTTGGGTTAAAATAATTTTGATGAGCTGGGGCGTTAAGGGGCGTTAGCCCTGATATCTTTCCTAATCGCACCATGGGCTCAATCTGATGTCAGGGCTACGCCCCTCCTTTTAAAATTTTCATTGTTTTTCTACCAAGATTTTAGGGCTACGCCCCATAATTACCGTAGCATAAGGGGCGTAGCCCTGTATTCTTCGTAGCAAAAAAGGGGCGTTAGCCCTGATATCTTTCCTAATCGTACCATGGGCTTAATCTGATGTCAGGGCTACGCCCCATTGATTTTTGCTATAATTGGATTTTATGCTTTAAGAAAAAACATTGAATTTAGAAAATCACTTCCCAATTGGTAAGGTAAAATGAAAAGTAGTTCCTTTTCCCACCTCACTTTCAACCCAAATCTTTCCTTTATGTTTTTTAATAAAGTCTTTTACAAGAATTAAACCCAAGCCTCTAGATTCGTCCTTTTCAGGTTCTGAACTGTTTATGGCAGATTCATAGCTAAATAATTTTTCTCGATTCTGGTCAGACATTCCAATACCTGTATCCTTTATTGAAATCTGAATAAACGAATTCCCTTTTTTAAGAGCAGAAGCTATAATTCTGCCACCCTTTGGTGTAAATTTGATAGAGTTTGTTATAAGGTTTTGAAAAATTGACCTTATTAAAAACGGGTCAACCCGAACCCGAAACGATTTATCCACTTCATTAATAATTTGTATCTCTTTTTGTTTAGCATTTTCTTCTATGAGTTCTGTTGACAGGGAAACTAATTCATATAAATTTCTGTTTTGAGGGTCGAAGTTTATTTTTTTTGATTTTTGTTTTGACAATTCTACAAGCTCGTTTAGTTGATTGACTATTTTAACCGAAGAGCCATTGATTATTTTAGCTAAAATTTCTATTTCTTCTTGTTTAAGAGATTTAATATCGGTCATCAAAATTTCAGAAGTAGCAATAATTGAAGTAAAAGGATTTCTTAAATCGTGTGAAATAATAGAAATAAATTTGTCTTTAGACTTTGTGGCTTTATCAAGTTCATAATTAATTTCTTCAAGTCTGTCATATGCGGATTCTAAAACTTTAGTTCTTTCAATTACTTTAAATTCCAGTTCCTGATTAAGATTTGTTATTTCCTGCTGGGCTTTAAGTAATTTTTTATTTTGGTCATAATGTTCTCTCTCAGCTTTTAATATTGCCGTAACGTTTTGGCTGGTACCTATGAACTGATAGGCTTTGCCTTTTTTTAAAATTACTTTGCCTTTTACATGAAGGATTTTTTTTTCGATCTCCGCTGGAGTGTTGATACTGGTGAAAAAATCAAAGGAGCCGGTTTCTTTAACTGCAGTGTCGAAAATTTCTTTTGATGCTGCCCGGTCATTTTGATGAATTAAATCATAGGGTGTTAATGTCAATGAGCTTTTATCAGTCAATCCGTATATTTTATAAAACTCCGGGGATACTGTTATCTCTTTTGTTTTCAGGTTCACGGTCCAGCTGCCCATTTCCGCTATTTTTTCCGCTTCCTCGAGCAATTTTTTTTGTGTTATTAATTCTTCCTGGTGTTTTTTAATATTGGAAATATCTGTTATGATAAGGTTAAAAACACTTTTGCTTTCCAGACTCAATGTATTTATTGATATCAGGACAGGAATACTCTTTTGGCCCCGGGCACCGATGTAATATTCATCCTTTGCCGGATTCATTTTGCTGTCATTTAACAGATTTTCAAACCTGGATTTTGAGGGGGCTTCAATATAATTTATAAAATCATTTCCTATAATTTTTTTAAGGGGAGCGTTCACCATTTCAGAGAAACAGGAATTACTG
Organism: Bacteroidota bacterium; assembly: GCA_030856445.1. Classification (GTDB taxonomy): domain Bacteria; phylum Bacteroidota; class Bacteroidia; order JACCXN01; family JACCXN01; genus JACCXN01. The sequence continues at coordinate 3,672 of JALYPI010000278.1, read as the reverse complement.
AAAAGGATAATTCCATCCTCATTAAGGGTAACAGCGCCTTCATGCATTTTTTCCATTAAAAGACGGTAAATTTTATCCGCTGAGCTTTCTGTGTAAATTTTCCGGGATTTTCCTTCCTTAACAACAAGTGCATCAACATGCCCGGCTTTGATTGCTTCAATGAAATTTCTGGCCTCCTGTAATTTAAGCAAATGGTTAGCATTTTCTTTCTTTACATTTTCCAGTTCCTCTTTAAGTTCTATGATGTTTTTCTCCATGTTCATAATACTTAAATGATTTGCAATTCTTTCAAAACCTTCTCCGTATCCGACAAATCTCCAATAAACCTGACAACGGGTAAGGGGAGTAGTTTTATCAATAGGGGAATAGCAATTATTTCCTCAAGGAGCGCAAAGTCAGGCTGCTGATAAATATCAATAATTTCTAACTCATACCTGCCTTTGAGATATTTTTCGCAGATGGATTTAATATTTACAACAGCATGGGAAGAGTTTGGGTGTATGCCTGAAATGTATAAATTAAGAATATATTTTTCTTCCGGGGGGCCTTTGGGACCTACATTAATATCAATATTTTCCCGAGTTTTCTTCGCCATCTAATTGAGTTTTTTCAAATAATTCTTATACAGTAAAATTTTTTTTATCCTCCTTCCTTCTGATTCATTATTTTTTTGATCTGATTTTTTCACGAAGCCTACCCTCTTTTTTTGGGATAGCCTCAAGGGAAATTCCATTATTTGAAATAGTAATTTTTTTCACACTCCTGGAATGGCCCATTCCCCTTGCTTTCAGAACGGTCAGCGTCCTATTGCGTTGCCCTTGCGTTTCTGCATCCTCAACCATGATCCACGTATCAACCAGGGATGAAATTCCCTCATCGCTTGGATTTCGTTCAATTAATTTCTCTGTTATTGCGGCTGTAAATATTACGGTTATCTGCTCCAGTTTTAAGTAATCTACAAACAGGGTAAGCATTAATCGAACACTGCTGTTTGGGTCTTCGTTCATTAAATTGGTAATAGGATCAATGATGACTATAGCAGGTTTTAATTTTTTAATTACTTCCTTGATGGAAATAAAATGCAATTCAAGATTTTGTAAAGTAGGCCTTGAATAGTAAAAATGTAAAAATTCTGATTTAACCTCTGGCTCAAGGTCAATTCCTATGGAATTCATATTCCTTATAACCTGGTTGGGTGCTTCTTCGAAGGCACAAAAAAGAACCTTTTTCTTTTCTATGCATGCATTTTTTCCAAAGGAGGTTACAATGCTTGTTTTTCCTGTTCCGGCTGTTCCTGATACAAGAATACTGCTTCCAACATAAAAACCTTTTTTATCCAGCATTTCGTTCAAATCTTTAATTCCGGTAGAAATAATTTTTGAACTTATCTTGTGCTGGATTATTTCACTTATTATTGGGAAAACTGTTATGCCATTTTCTTCTATAATGAAGGGGTATTCATTGTTTCCGTGAAGTGTTCCCCTGTATTTTACAATTCTTAAGCGCCTGGTCGACACCTGGTCTTTAACACGGTTGTCCAGCAATATTACACAATCAGCCACATATTCTTCCAGGCCGTGTCGCGTGAGAAAGGTGTCTCCAATTTCAGCGGTAATTAACGCAGTTACCTTCTTTTCTTTTAACCAAATAAAAAGCCTTTTAAATTCTGACCGGAGCGTCTTGTAGTCCAAACCATAAAAAAGTGTATCCAGGGAGTCCAGAACCACCCGCTTTGCTTTAACTTTGTTTATTGCTTGTTCAATCCTTACGAAAAGTCCATCAATATTATATTTACCCGTTTCTATTGTTTCATCGCTATTAATGATCTGTACATGTTCAAGATAAATTTTATTGTTACCAAGATGCGTTTCAAGATCATAACCAAGGGATTTAACATTTACCATCAATTCCTCGATTTTTTCCTCAAAAGCCATAAACACAGCAGGTTCATCAAACAACGTGATCCCGTTCACCAGGAACTCCATTGCCATCAGCGTTTTTCCACAGCCTGTATTCCCCAACAATAATGTAGGTCGGTTTTTGGGTAACCCACCCATTGTTAGATCATCCAGCCCTTTGATTCCGGTAGGGGATTTGGGAAGGGTGCCAGGAAAATTTGTTTTATTTATCTTTTTCATGAGGGTTTGAATCTTTAAGGTTGTAAATGTAACTCTTAAAAAGGCTTAATCCCTTAAAAATCAAAAAATCTTCTTCTAAAACAGCATTGTTTCCAACTTCTTATAATTCTCAATATAGTAACTCCGATATGAAATGTTGAGTTTTCTAATTGTTTTTATGATAAAAGGAGTTTAATCTAAATGCTAACTTAAAAGCTGTATTGGCCGGAATTTGTAGTATTGAAGCCAATCATTTTGCAAGCATTCGTTAAGGAATTTTTTATATTGTTCTAACTTTAGCTTCATTTTCTAACAATTGTAGTAAATCTTTTTCTTTTAATTTTGGCTTTTCTCAATTAATTGTGATATAAATTCTTCTGGCTTTTTAAGATTAAATTATTAACCAGTTGATAAATCCCTAATGAAAAAATGAAACTTGTGGATAAAACAATTAGGCGCAACGATAATTAAATGTGTCCTTTTTCACTGTTGTCCGGTAAAATATATGAGATTCCTCCCTACGGTCGGAATGACAGTCTTTTCAAGTCTTTTGTGAGAGGGAGGGGTTAAGGTGCGGCAAAGCCGCAACTTAACCCCTCCCTCTCATTGATATAACTGAATCCCTTGTCATTCCGAATGAAGCGTAACGAAATGAGGAATCTCTATCCTCTTCCCCGGACAACAGTGGTCCTATTTATAATTAGCTACTCCAAAAACTGAACTATTAAATCAGCAGAAGCCCTGTTTAAGGCAATTGGAATATTGTTGATTACAGCAGTACGAATAAGAGTCTGAATGTCATTTTCATGCCCATGAGGGGTTTCAGCATCTATAAAGAAAATCACTTTATCTACTTCTCCCTGTAAAATTTTTGCCGCCAGCAAAATATCTCCGCCACTTGGCCCATGGCCGAATGGTTTAACATCAAGATTCAGCATATCATTAATTAGTTTTGAAGTATTGCTTGTCCCAATTAAATTTTGTTCCCGAAGTAGGGCTAAATTAACTTTTGCCCAATTTAAAAGATCGTTTTTTCGGCTGTTGCGGGCAATTAATGCGATGGCTTTTTTCATAAAATTAAATTTTGTAAAATATATAAAGCCTATATAAATTGAAAATTTTTACCTTTCAGCAATGCTAAACTCATTGTGTAAACATTTCATTAATCATATTTAATAAATCACTATTTCCATTCTCCTATAATCACAGAACTAAATTTAACATCATGTTCCATTTAGTTAAAATAAAACAATTTGAATAAAGCGTAATTCTATTAGTTTGTTTACTTTTACCATCGAATTGAAATTTTTTTTACAGGCAAAACTTTATTTTAATGAACTACAGTTTTTTTGATTTTCTTCAACTTTTAGGTGCGCTATGTGTGTTTATCTTCGGTATGAAGGTGATGAGTGATGGTATCCAAAAGGCCGCTGGAGAAAAGATGAGGAGCATTTTAAGCGGAATGACCTCCAATCGATTTATGGGAGTGTTTACCGGGTTTTTAATCACTGTATTAATTCAAACCTCATCAGGAACAACCGTAATGGTTGTAAGT
>JALYPI010000267.1 GCA_030856445.1 Bacteroidota bacterium | reverse complement strand
GACCAACTGGCAATAATAGCTAAGAAAAACAAAATCATCTTTACTGCATTGTTTTTTACCATAAAGGCAAGTGAAGCAAACAAAGTAAAAGCCATGGTAGCATGTCCTGAAGGAAAGCTAAGAAGAGAATGGACCTGAACTCCTTCCACAAAATGTAGCGTGGCTATGCCTTCAAAATGAGCTTTAGGGCGGGGTATTTCATGGAATATTATTCTTTTGAAAAATTGCGCCATTATTGAAGATAAAATAATGGAAGAAAGTAACAATAGAGCATTTCTGAACTTGTAAAAAGCAAGACCTATTATTGCAAGAACTACAACTATTCCTTCCCCAAGGTAATTGGAGTATTTAAAGAAACCGTCAGAAAATGAGTTGTAATGCTGATTTATAAGCAGATGAAGTTCGCTTTTGGAAAATAAAGCTAATATTATCAATCCTGCAATTAAAAAAAATAAGTAAGGAATAAAAAAGTACCTGTTTTTGTTCAGCATTAATAAAAGCTTGATTTAAACGCAAAAATAATAAAACCAAAACGAGAAATAAAAACAATATTAGCCACCAATAAGGTGAGTAAGTTTATTTACCTGGGAGTCCCAAAGAAGTTTGGAGTTCTCATGATCTTCAATAGGTTCAAAATCGGTAATAATAAGTGCTACTTCTTTTGTTATATCCTGAACAACTAATCTAAATTCAAAAAAGGTATCTTCAGGCAAGTCCAACCAACGAAATTGAGTATGTTCATTTTTTTTTGAGCCTACTAATTCTGCTGATCGTTCCTCATCATCCCAGCAAAATGTATAAATATTTTCATTCACATTTATTTTATCGCAAAACCATTCACTAAGTCCATTAGGAGAATTTAGGAAAAAAAATAAAATTTTAGGAGATGATTTTATGGTATACTCTAATTCTAATTTTGTAACACCTTCTTCTTTCATTATTTATTTAATTTATTATAAATCAGATGCAATATAAAAATATCTTTTAAGAAACACCTATATTATCCTTCAATAATTGGTTAAACAATGTTTTTAGGGCATATATTATACTTTGATGATTAATAAAGTACATGTTTTTTAAAATAGTGGATATTAATAATTAGTATTTGAGAATTGCATACTGGAAAAGTCAGCCATTGATTTCTTTAAAAAAGCTGAAAAAGCAGTATAAAAAAATCCGGACCCTTTTTTTGGATCCGGATTAAAAAAGTTTTGAAATGGAGAAACTATCTGGCGTTAATATAGCTATTAAGTTCATCTATGGAACTCTCAAAAGTAAAAGCATCATTTACTTTATAATAATTCCCTATATCAAAAGTATAACCGTAACCATATTTTGCTAAATCAAGCCTTGTGCCTTCAAAACTGAAAATAAGCATAATTTCTTTTACCTGAGAGGAGAATAAGCAGTTGGTATTCATGATTTGTTTGGCTAAAGTGAGTTTGCTGTCTTCAAAACTTTTGGCAGCAATTGAGCTTTTTGCACTTTGAAAATCCTCATTTGACATTGGCCAAGGACATCCAACAGGACCTCCATAGCCAGGCATAACATATACATTTGATTGTTGTGTTCCTGCACTTCCAAATGTTGTTGTTGTAGTGGTAGATTCGTGATAGGTGGCACCTCCATTTAAATTAATGTTCATAGAAACATTTGCATTTGTTTTAACAGGTGCAGGATTTGTTGCAACCACAGTGGTTGTTGTTTGCGTTTGCTGTTGAGTAGTTCCGGAGTTTGCCTGGGTATTTACTGTTCTTTGCTGGGTATTTTGCTGAGGTGCAGGAGTTTGCTGATTGCTGTATTGCTGAGCCTGTGCAGATACCTGTAAGTTTGTAACAGAAATGGTTCTTAAAACATATTTTTCGTTAGTGCTGTTGATTTCATCAATTTTTTCCTCTGTTTGCTCTGCTGGTTTAGCAGAAAAAAGATTTTGGGAAATTTTCTTGGCCGTTTTCTCACCTTCACCTATTTTCCTTAATCGCACCGCATATGTCTTTTCTTTTGCAAAATCCATATAGATTTTATCGTTAATAACACCTAAAGAAGTATCATTAAAAATAATTTTTACTTTGTAAGGTTGAGCATTTAAACCCTCGACTTTTACATTCGTTTGAGGATTTTCACTGTAATTCATTCCGTTTAATATAACTGAAAACTGTTCTCCGTTTTCGCTGAAAAACACTGCGTTTGAATTTTGTCCTTTTACTGAACAAACAATTGAAAATGCAAGAATTGTAAGTGTAATTAGTTTTTTCATGTGTTGATTTATTAATTAGTTTCGAAATATAAATAAAATCAAAAAATAATTTAAAATAAAATAAAAAACAATTTCAAACAGAATTCAATCCCAATTATTAACTATTATAATAATCAGAGATAAATATGATTTTTTGAGATTAAAGAGATTGTATTAAAATTTAAATGGAATTATCAATAAGGGATTACATATTATTCGGGTTTATTCCAATTCTTGTCTTTTTTACTTTTAATGTTTTTGGCATTTATATCAGGTTGGAAAATCCAAATTCCTTTTTTATAAAGCAAAGCGTCAAAACTAAAATCAGGTCCATAGAACTGGTATTGCCCTTTAAGTTTTTGATTGTTAGGAGACAAATGGTCAAAAATAATTGTTTCGTCCTTCTCATTGTAATTTAAGGACATTGTAGCATCTTTAGCATATTCAAAAATTACACGTTTCTGCATTTTTTTTTCCATTCTAAAAATAGGAGCACCAAACTTTGGCTCTCCATTCGATGTAAAATGCAAAACATCTACTATTTTTTTTGTGGAATAGGCATTGTTGCCATCCCAGCCCAATAGAGTATAATATTTATTTTTTTTGTCTTTTACATGAATCAATTTATAATAATGAGCCCCAGGCCATTCATTGGCAGAAAAGCTCTTGTTTTCAAGAGAAGCAAGTTCTTTAGTGTCATTTAATTTGTAAAAATCTTTGTTTGATTTTTTATTCTTTAGGGTTGGATTTGGTTGTATGTAACCAAAATATTCAAAAGTGCCATCTTCTTTTTGAATATGCCAGTTGAATATTCTAAAACTATTATCAGGAGCCATAAGCCTTGCTATGGTTGATAGTGAGTCAAATGGATAAGCAAAGGATGCAGGTTCTGAAATGGTTTTTTCAAGTATTGAAATAAAGCGCTCATTGGCTTTATACTTTTCTTCTTCTGATTTAGAATTTAAAATCAGGATGCCTAAATCCTTCATTTCAGCTTCTGTTTTCTTCAAATCAATTACATCGACCTTGTTTTGAGAAAATAAAGGCGTTATAAAAAATAAAAGAAAAATAAAAGAGTAATATTTTCTCATTTCACATTAACGTTTAGCCTACTTGATTAATTGTTAATAAAGGAATAAGAAGAGACTGAATTCTTATAGGAAGAATTATACGTGAAGAGAATCTTTTTTTGCCAGTAATTCTTCTTTACTTTCTCTAAAATCAGGATCATCAACACAACAATCAACAGGACATACTGCTGCACATTGAGGCTCATCATGAAAACCAACACATTCTGTGCATTTGTCAGTAACTATATAATAAACATCCATTACTTTAGGGGTTAAAGGAGTGTCAGCATCTACTGTTAAACCAGTTTTTGATGTATAAGTTCCTTTTAAAACAGTTCCGTCAGAAAAGCGCCATTCTGCGCCACCTTCATATATTGCATTATTTGGACATTCAGGCTCGCAAGCCCCGCAGTTAATGCATTCATCGGTAATCATTATAGCCATAATGCTATCTTGTATTTTTTTGGTTAATAATATTGTACTTTTGGCGTTGCAAATATACACAATTGTATTTTACAATAAATAGAAATGAATTTAATAGATAATATAAAAGCATTTTCAATTCTTGGAGGCTTTTTAACTCAATTTTCTGATGAATTTACCTCAGAAGAATCGCTTATTGAATTTGAACATTTAAATAATACCTTTAAAGAAAGATTAATACAAGCTATTAATGGAAGTGTAAATTACAATGGCTGGTTTACAGAAGATAATGTGAGATATGCCTTAATATCAATTGCTGATAATCTTACTGAAGATAAACTGCTAAAATGGACTAGGAAGTATAAGGATAGTTTGACTGGAATAAAGCCACAAAAAGTTGGTGTTATAATGGCCGGGAATATTCCACTTGCCGGTTTCCATGATTTTATGTGTGTGTTAATTACAGGGAATATATTAATTGGAAAACTTTCATCGCAGGATAAACTTTTACTTCCCCTGTTAGCGGATATATTAATTGAAATAGAACCTTCATTCAAAAATAAAATAGTATTTACCGAAGGGCGTATTGATTCTATGGATGCTGTAATTGCCACAGGGAGCAATAATACTTCCAGATATTTTGATTATTATTTTGGAAAATATCCCAATATCATCCGAAAAAATCGAAATTCAGTTGCAGTTCTAACCGGAAAAGAATCTGAAATTGATATTTTTAATCTGGGAAGTGATGTATTCAGGTATTTTGGCCTGGGTTGCAGGAATGTGACCAAAGTATATGTACCAAGGGATTATAATTTTGATGTTTTTTTTCAGGGGATTTATGATTTCCAATGGATTGCCAACAACAGCAAATATGTTAACAATTATCATTACAACAAGACTGTTTATTTAATGGGCAATGAAAAACTCCTGGATAATGGTTTTTTAATATTAAAAGAAGATAAAACGATGTCTTCCCCTGTTGGAGTTTTATTTTATGAGTATTATGAGGATTTAGAGGGAATTCAAAAAAAGCTACAATCTGAATTATCTGAAATACAATGCGTAGTTTCTAATAAGGTTGATAAAATTTCCTCTATTAAATTTGGTGCTGCCCAAAAACCAGGTATAGAAGAATATGCAGATGGGGTTGATACAATTCAGTTTTTAGCGGGACTTAAATAAAAATAAAAAAACACTTTTTTGTTTTGATTGTTTTTCAAGGATCATAGGGGATTGGGATCAACCTGAAAAAAAATCCTGCACAGTTATTTCCCTTTCCGGGGTAGTTTTAACTTTTGCTGGTCGTAGTTTTAACTACGACCGAAATACAGGTAGCTTTCAGCTACACTTGCCGCAAACCAAAATACTCGCACATACTTCGACAAGCTCAGCATGACAACCATTGTATCTACCTTATCAAATGCACATCGCCTTGCTTTTGAAAACTTTCTCCGTTTTCCAAAATGCCTGTTATGGTAAAAAAGTAAACTCCTTCTGCAACTTCCTGACCAGAAACAGTGTGCCCATCCCAGCTCATATCGTTTCCTTTTTGGTAGTTGAACACTTCTGTTCCCCAGCGGTTGAAAATACTTACGCTATACTCTTTGGCTCCTTTTATATTGATGCTAAAGCTATCGTTTAAGCCATCTCCGTTTGGGGTAAATACATTTGGCGCAAGTACGACCAGGGCATGTTCCACCTGAATGGTATGCATTACCGTATCTGCACAGTGCGGGTAATTGTTGTAGGCAATAAGCATTATCTGGTAAGAGCCACCGGAATCAAAAAGTTGGGTAAAATTTTCTGAATATAAAGTATCCCCGTTCGACAACACCCACATATAATGGGTAGCATTGGAGCTGTTATTGATAAAATCTATTTTAAGCAAATCCTCTTTAAACTTTTTTGTAAGAAAACCGGCTTTTACAATGTTGCTTTCTGTAATGTTTACTGTATCGGAAAAAACACAGCCCATGGTGTCAGTAACAGTATAGGTATAAGCACCACCTGCAAGACCGCTGAACTCTCCGCTGCTGTTGTTTTGCCCTGCTATGTTAAAAGCATAGGGAAAATTGCCACTTGTGGTTTTTATAAAATTTATTTTACTGTCATCATTGCCACAAATACCAGGCACTACTTCCACACTATCTGGATTGGGCACATCAATTCTTAAAGGCAGCACCTTTGAGCAACTGTCTGTGCTCCAAATGCGGCAGGTATAATGTGTGGCTTTACTACCCGTATATACAGGGTTGGGACAGTTGTAGCAGCTTAAATCTGTTTGCGGCTCCCACTCATAGGCAATACCCCCGGTGGCAGCTAATTGGTAAGTGTTGCCCAGGCATGTGTAATTGGCTGTGGCCTCAAATGATTGGCAGGGGGTGGTGTAGGCTAGAAAGAAAGCAAGATAAATACTTATTCCTGAAGGATTTTGATTGGGCCAGTTTTGATTAATAATATGGAAATTACAACTAGTGATATTCTGGTTTAAAAAAGAATTTATATTAGCCAGTCCGTCACTATTTTCCATTACATTATTGGGAACATCATCATCAAGACCATATAGAGTGTTATCTTGATAGTAAAAATGACCTTTTACACCACTTGCCCACCAGGTACTATTGATATTATCTGCCTTTCCCAGAAGTCCGAGAAAGTTGCTGTTAAAAAAAACATTTAGTTTATTGCCGATTGCGTCACTTGATCTATCTGAAAAAATAGAAAAACCCACAGGATTTATAACATTTACGGGATTAAGGTTATTTACATTGTAACTTTCATTGCCTATTAAATTTTTATCATTCAATAAAATACAGTAATTGGTAGGTGGCAAGGAAGGATTTTCATAAGCCACAAATAAGCTCACATAATTATAATGAGCACAAATGGTATTGCCACCAACAGGTGGCGGAATGGTAACAGTATAATTGGTTACGGCAGGATCAATGTCTCCTGTAATATCACGAATATACAATGTAATTGGTACACAGGCATTGTTAGTATGTTCTACCTGAAATTTATAATCATAATAAGCAGTATTATATGCAATATTGTTAATAAATAAATCAACATTTCCTGGTTGGGCTAAACTATAAAAAAAGAGATACGATTTTTTTATGCTGCTGCCAGGTTCAATATATATATCGAATGAGCCAGAACCACTTCCTAAGCCTGTAGAAAAACCTGCAGAAGTTACTCCTCCCTGCACAATATCTTGCTCAAATACAATTTGTGCTGGTAATATGTGGCTGGTAAAAAAAAATAAGATCAACAATAATACTCTCATTACAGGCAAAGATAGAAGGTTTTTTATACTACGGTTAATTTTTGTTAATAAGTTTGTTTGTGATTTTCCTTTTTTTTTTTAACAACTTAGCCATCGAAAATAATTTACAATTAGTTTAAGTAAAATAAGTATTCATTTAACACTTCTGATATGAAAAAACAATTTATCCCAATTTTTTGCAGTTTTTTATTTATTTTAAACCTGCAAATTGCTGCACAAAACAATGTATGGACTTTGCCAGGGAAATATTTAAAATTTCCGACTTCTACCACCACTTCCCTCCCCGTCCCCCCTACTACTCCCTCCACTGCCGGTTATCCTGAATATTACCAAGGCCAGCAGGCCAATTTCAGCCACAATGCCATGCAGGATGCCCAGGGCAATTTGCTGTTTTTTATTGTGGATGATATGCTTTATGATAAAGATGGTTATTTGATAGATCAATTAAAGTTTAATGGATTCCCAGCAAAAGGCAGCCAGGAGATATGTATTGTGCCTGTACCGGGGAGTTGTACACGGTATTATATTTTTACTGCATTTGCCCAACATCCTACTGGCCACCATTTAGTCACAAGGCCGGGTTATGCCATATTAAATCTCGCCCTTCCTAATGTGCATAATCAGGTTTTTTGGACCGGTAATAAAATGGGGGCTTTGGAAAATAGAATTGTTGATTCAAATGGTAATATTATTACAAATGTGGTAAATATGCAGCCATTCAAAGACTAAGAATTACTCAAACCGGAATAGTAAGTGAGGATATAATGGTTATTGATTCCTCAATCCCGATAAAACACCCAGGGACTAAAAGAACGGAATTTGAACTGGTTGAAATTTCTAACGGCACAAGTGTGAAATACAGAATTTCGGGAGCTTTCAATAACGGATTATGGAAAGCAGAATTAGATGCACATGGGAATTTGATTGATGTATTTATTCATGACATGTCATCCGGAACCACAGTTGATCCTATAACACATGGGCTTGAGTTTTCACCTTCTGGAGAATATTTATATTTTATTCATGAAACCAATACCCTCAATCAATTGCCTTTGGGTTATATTGATTGCTCAAATAACATAGTGAATTATTTAAATTTTCAAAACGCCAATGATTTTAGATATTCGAATATTGAACTAAATAAAGATGGTAAATTGTACTTAGTTGCCGCTAACCGCATGGCTACTATTTCCAACCCGAATAATCCAACGGGAATTAACAATTGGCAAGACAATGCTGTGCTATTTCCATCGGGGTTTGTGTATCCCTTAAATGTAGAATACAGAGATAACGATATCCTTTTATCCCGCACCCTACCTGATCAAATAGATGGTATGGATTATACAGAGCATTTTTTTATGGATGCGGCTTGTTGCCTACAAAATTCATCCTATGATAAAATGTCTTATACAGCCCCAGTTAATGCAACCTGGACACCAGCACCAGGAGGTAATCCCCTTAATAATGGTGGCCAGATTGCTACAATAGGTGAGAAACTCATCATCCCAGCAGGTAGAACAATAATTATTGAAGATATGACATTGCAATTTGCGCCAGGAGCAAGCCTTATAATTGAAAAGGGTACTTCAACTGCTAATGGAGGAAACTTGATTTTAAGACGCTGCACGCTTACAGTGGAGGATTATTGTTCTTCTGAAGCAATGTGGAATGGAGTAGAGGTATGGGGCGATCAAAGCATAGTGCAAAACACGAAACAGGGCAGAATAACCATTGATAATTCTTTAATAGAAAGAGCACATATAGGAGTTTCCCTTTTTAAACGTACCCCAGCTATTGACGAATCCTTTACAGGAGGTAAGATAATAGCACGAAATAGTACATTTAAGAATAATAGTATAGATGTTGAATTTAGGAGATATTCTTTTGTTAACTCCAGTTTTTTTACAAAGTGTGAATTTATAACTACTGCAGCTATCCCAATTGGTAGACGCCCACATGTGAAAATGGAATCTGTTCAGGGTGTTATTTTTAGAGGCAATCTATTTGAGAATCAGGCCTACCAGAGTGTGAGTGATTATGCAAGCATTTATTCCAGAGGAACAGGAATATATAGTATTAATTCCAGGTTTACTGTAAATGCTCATTGTAATGTAATGATGCCGTATGCTCAACCTTGTCCTGCCAATCAAAAAACACCTAATACTTTCAGGCATTTGACTAACGGCATTAATGCATGGTCTTCCAATGGATTTAATACACTGTCTGTTAATGGCAATAATTTTATAAACATTCCCTACGGGATTTATTTAGGGAATCAGCTTTACCCAAGTGTTGAGTACAATAATTTTGAAATTACTGTAGATAATAGAAATGAAACCTATGGTTTATACATAGATGGAAGCTCAAAATATCACGTAACTGAAAATAATTTTACCAGTTATCCTGGTAAAGGTTTAGGATTTACAAGGGGGATAGTAGTAAACAATACTTATGGCAGTCCATATATTGCAAGTAAAGAACACGACAATATAATCTACAAGAATTATTTTCAAGATTTATATGTTGGTGGTCAATCACAAGGATTAAATGCAACAACTCATAATGCTTCATGCGCTACATCTCAACCACAGGGATATGGACTTATATGGAAATGTAATGAGTTCTATCAAGATATGGAACGTGCTGACCTTGCAGTAACATCAGGAGCAATTTGGTATCATCAGGGAAATTATACAAATCCTGCTGGAAACAGTTTCAGCCATTCATCATTTTTTCAAGATAACGATATCCATAGAAATGTTAATGCAGCATGTTTTCATTACTATCATCATACTAATGCTATAACTGATCCCTATTTATCTGATCCAGCCCTGGTAGTACGTGTTCCTACAAATCAAAATTTTAATATTAAATCATGCCCGGAACTGCAACAAAGAAGGAGGTTAAACTTAGTAAATGGAAGAAACCGGATAGATAGCATTAAAGCAGTAATTGATGGAATTATTACCCCGCCTGGCAATAACGGGAATGGAAATGGGAATAACGGAAATGGGAATAACGGAAATGGTAACAATGGAAATAGCAACATTGGAAATCAATTACAGCAACTTTTGGATTTGAAAAATGAGGCTATAAATGATCAGATTCATTATTACTTGCATCACTCAAATATGCAAGAGCCTATGGACAGCATTATTTCGTTGCTTAGCCAAGAGTCAGATATTAATTATAAGGTTCTGCTTGCTTTTGCTTATGATGCTAAAAATGACACCACTAATTCAGTTTCAGTGAAAAATGATGTTGAGGCAACAATGGGCTATTCAAACTTTTCAAAAATAATTGAAATGCATAAAGGATTACTTTCAAAGAATCAGCCTTTTAAGGAATCAATCCAAACAGACCCCATATTAAAAAACCAGGTGGAAAGTTTAGCTTTTGATCCAATGGATGAATTTCACTCTATAAAAGGAAAAGCATTATACATGCTGGCTTTTGATACTATTTTTTCCAATATTGTAGAGCCAATTGAAAATTATGCAGGTAGTAATCAAAGAACATCTAATGGTTATGAAGGTAAATCAGAAGAAAAACTTACTGATGCTAATTTTATTGATGTAGTTTCAGTTTCTCCAAATCCTGCTGTAAACAATGTAAATATTTCATACGATATTAATACAGTAAAAGGAGAAGCCTTAATAGAAATACGCAATGTATTGGGACAGGTAGTTTTTTCTTCCACTTCAATGAGTGAAAAAGGAAATATCAACGTGGATACTTCAAAGCTTACTGATGGTATTTATTTTGTAAATATCTCTGTTAATGGAGTGCAAACTATTCAAAAGAAACTATTGTTGATTAAATAAAGTTAAAAGCAGAACTATTGCAAAGGGAATTCCTGAAAAGGAGTTCCCTTTTTTATTGATGGAATTCATGCACAGTTATTTCCGGTAAAATACCCACTCTGCCTGCATAACCAATAAAACCCAACCCTCGGTTCACATAAATATATTGCCTGCCTTTTTGATAAAGACCAGCCCATTGTTCATAAATGTACTGTACAGGACTCCATTTTATGCCAGGGATTTCTACACCAAATTGCATTCCATGAGTATGTCCTGAAAATGTCATGTTTACTTTCGGATAATCTTTTATTACCTCTTCGCTCCAATGATAAGGATCATGGGAAAGCAATAGTTTAAAAGGAATACCTTCTGTTCCTATAAGTGCTTTTCCCAGGTCACCGTATCGAGGGTTTCTGGTGGTTCTGGCAAAATTTTCAACCCCCACAATGGCAATTTTTTCTCCGTTTTTTTCAATAATCCTGTTTTCATTTCTTAAAAGGTCCCAGCCCATGCTCTTTTGAGTATTTACAAGGGAAATAAAATTTTTTATTTTGTCTTCTTTTGATTCCCAGCGAGGATAGTCCCCGTAATCATGGTTTCCAAGTACAGAAAAAACGCCCATAGGAGCTTTTATCTGGCTTAAGATAGAAGTAAAGCGTTCTATTTCATAAGCAAAATCATTAACCAGGTCGCCAGTAAAAAAAACCATATCTGCTTTTTGGCTGTTTATAATATTTACTGCTCTTTGAACTGGATCAGTAGAATAAAAACTTCCACAATGTATATCAGAAATTTGTATTATTTTCAATCCATCAAAAGCTTTAGGAAGTCCCGGGAAAGTCATTCTATTTGTTCTTATTGTATATTCAAAAGCTCCTTTGAACATTCCATAAAACATAGAGATAAATGGAACTGCAGCTAGAATAAAGGCAAATTGATTTAGGAATTTCAGCCTGCTTACTCTGGTAATATTTTCAACTGGCTGCTCTTTTTTAGAAGTTGATTTCAAAATTGCGGAAGCAGACCATCTAAAAATCCTTATAATATCATCAATAAGCAGAATTATGCATGCAAAAATTTTAGAAACAGTAACAATAATAATTACAGAAGTAACATAAACCCGAATAAACAAAGGCCAGTGCTGTGAAGGCACAGCAAGTGCTGTAAGCATATAAACAATTACAAAAAGGGTAAAACCCCAGTAGGAATAGAGAATTGCTTTTTTTCTTTTAGGGGATAAATTTTTAATAAGAGAATTTAAACCAAGATAAAAGTAGATATCAAAGAATAATATAAAAGCAAGAATAATTAGTAAAAACATCAGGTGATATTTAATTATTTATAGGCATACAAAAGTAAAGTTTAAATAACTTATCGAAAAATGAGATGACATTTTTTTTATTTAATGTATTTAATGCTGTTATTTCTGAACCTATTAAATCATCAGGAGTACTTTAAAACTAATAAATTTGAATTTAGAGCTTTGATCTAGTATTCAATAAAACCAATCTTTGTAGAGCCTTTTTTGGTTTTTTTATTTAATTGTATTTATAAAATTTAATCAACAAGAATCAGAGGATAAGCCAGTTGAGACTATGTTGATTTCCAATGAGTTTTGTATATTTGAATTTCAAAAAAACCAATAATTAAATAGTTTTATGAGATTTTTTGTCAACTTTTCCATCATTACACTAATAGCCATTGCAGTTGTTTCTTATTTCTGGCCACCTTTATTATGGTCATTAGCTTTAATCGGTCCATTAATAATTGTGGGTATAAATGATTTGGTACAACCTAAACAAACCATTCGAAGAAATTTTCCTGTGCTGGGACGGATGCGTTATTGGATGGAGATGCTCCGTCCTAAGGTTTATCAATATTTTATAGAATCAGATACTGAGGGTGTACCTTTTAACAGACTAAATCGTAATGTTATTTACCAGCGTTCAAAAAAGGTTATGGATACTACTCCATTTGGAACTCAAATGGATACTTACCAGGTAGGTTATGAATGGTTAAATCATTCTATTGTTCCTCTTGATCCCTATAAGGCAAATCATCATCCACGGGTTACAGTTGGCGGACCTGACTGTTTACAACCCTATTCGGCAAGTATTTTAAATGTATCAGCAATGAGTTACGGCTCATTAAGTCAAAATGCCATTCTAGCCTTGAACTCCGGGGCAAAAATCGGCAATTTTGCTCACAATACAGGAGAAGGCGGAATCAGTCCTTTTCATCTTGAACCTGGAGGAGATTTAATTTGGCAGATAGGAACAGGTTATTTTGGTTGTAGAAACCTTGATGGAACTTTTAATTTTGAAATGTTTGCTGAAAAAGCTGCCATCCCTAATGTGAAGATGATTGAAATTAAACTTTCCCAGGGAGCCAAACCAGGTCATGGAGGAATTTTGCCAGGAAAAAAAGTTTCAAAGGAAATTGCTGAAATCAGGTCTGTTGAAATTGGAAAAGATGTAATTTCTCCGCCTTTTCACAGAGCTTTTCAAACACCTATTGAATTATTGGAATTTGTAAAAAAATTAAGGGATTGTTCAGGTGGTAAGCCAATAGGATTTAAGATGTGCGTTGGTAGGAAAAGCCAGTTTTTTGCTATTTGTAAAGCAATAGTTTAAACAGGAATTATGCCTGATTTTATTACTGTTGATGGAGGAGAGGGAGGAACCGGTGCTGCCCCGCTTGAATTTTCTAATTCGGTAGGAATGCCCCTAAGGGATGGATTGGCTTTTGTAGCTGATGCATTAAATGGATTTGCGCTAAAAAGACATATTAAAATAATTGCCTCAGGAAAAGTAGCAACAGGTTTTGATATAGTAAAAAACCTTTCTTTAGGAGCTGATATGTGCTCTAGCGCAAGAGCCATGATGTTGGCACTTGGCTGCATACAGGCTTTGGAATGCAATACAAATAAATGTCCCACTGGAATTGCCACTCAGAATAAAAATTTACAGAAAGGATTGGCTGTTTCTAATAAAAAAATCCGTGTTGCTAATTTTCATAATGAAACAGTAAAAAGTGCAGCCGAGCTTATGTGTGCAGCAGGCATTGCTGATTCTTCTAAACTTCACCGTTCTTATATTTATAGAAGAGTGAGTGCAGGTCAAATACAAAATTATGCAGAAACTTATCCCTATGTTTTAAGAGGAAGTTTATTGGAACATCCATTTCCAGCACATTTTGAATTTGAAATGGCAAATTGCAGTGAAAACACTTTTGAACCCTTGATTAAATAGGCTTTCAACACTAATTTCTATAAGGTTTGCAGATGTAAAAAGTATTGCTCGTACCTTAGAATTATCTTGTAAACTGATTTCGATTTTGCTTTCCTATTCAAACCATGAAAGAGTGTAATAAAAAAGACAAACCTTTTATTTTTTTCTATTATTTGATTTTCAATTGAATAGTACCAAAGTTCAGCCTTGTAATTTTATTATCCAATTAAACTCAAATCTAAATCCTGACTACTTGATAAATTTGCTTTTCTTTGCACTTTTTACCAACAATCTAAGCGTTAAAACAGAGTTTTATATATATGCTTAACAATATATTCAGTTATATTCTAAGTTAAATAGAGATTAAAATACAATACACAATACCAACATGAATTATTTATCAATAGAAAACCTATCCAAATCTTATGGAATAAGAGTATTATTCAAAGACATAAGTTTTGGTATTAATAAAGGACAAAGAGTTGCACTGGTAGCCAGAAACGGAACAGGTAAATCTTCTTTATTAAGCATTATAAGCGGAAAAGACACAGCTGATTCTGGAAATGTTACTTTCAGAAAGGATGTTAAAACCGCCTTTTTAAATCAGGAGCCAGAATTTGATGGAACTAAAACCATTATGCAGGAAGTTTTTGGAAATGATAATCCAGTGCTTGCCGCAATAAAAGAATATGAAGAGTGCCTTATAGCCCAGGAAAATGGAGAGGATGATCAGGACAGATTTCAAGCAGCTTTTGAGAATATGGAGCAGCAAAAAGCCTGGGATTATGAAACAAAGATCAAACAAATATTAACTCAGTTAAAAATCACCAACCTTGATCAATTAACCACTGAACTTTCCGGTGGTCAGAAAAAAAGAATAGCACTAGCCAAAGTACTTACAGAGGAGCCTGATTTGTTAATTCTTGATGAGCCAACCAATCACCTGGATTTTGAAATGATCGAATGGCTTGAAAATTACCTGGTAAAGCAAAACGTGACTTTATTGATGGTTACTCACGATAGATATTTTCTTGACAGAGTATGTAATGAAATTATTGAATTAGACGGAGGTGTTTTATATAACTATAAAGGCAATTACTCTTATTTTATTGAGAAAAAACAAGAGCGTGAGTTTAATGAGGGCCAACAAATAGACAAAGCCAAGAATCTTTACAGAAAAGAATTGGATTGGATGAGAAAATCTCCCAAAGCGCGTACCACCAAATCAAAATCAAGAATAGATGCTTTTTATGATGTGGAGGAAAAGGCAAACAGTAAAAAGAAAGATGCAGAATTAACCCTGAATGTGAAAATGACTCGTGTTGGTGGTAAGATCCTTGAGTTAAAAAAGATTTATAAAAGCTATGATAAGCTGGATATTCTAAAAGGTTTTGATTATACTTTTAAAACAGGAGAAAGAATTGGTATAGTTGGAAAAAACGGAACAGGTAAATCCACTTTCTTAAATATTATAACCGGAAAAGAACCTGTGGATTCAGGAAAAGTGGCTGTTGGAGAAACAATTGTTTATGGATATTATTCTCAGGAAGGGCTTAAGCTTAACGAAGACAAAAGGGTAATTGATGTAGTTAAAGACATTGCTGAGGTTATTCCTTTGGGAGATGGTAGCAAACTAACTGCTTCTCAATTTCTTCAGCATTTTTTGTTTTCTCCTGAATCCCAATATACTTTTGTTAGCAAGCTAAGCGGTGGAGAAAAAAGGAGGCTTTATCTGCTTACAGTATTAATCAAAAATCCCAATTTCCTTATCCTGGATGAGCCCACAAATGATCTGGATATTCTCACCCTTAATGTGCTGGAGGATTTCCTTTTAAGTTTTAAAGGCTGTTTGATCATTGTTTCCCATGATAGGTATTTTATGGATAAACTGGCCGATCATCTTTTTGTATTTGAAGGAGATGCAGTAATTAAAGATTTTACCGGAAATTACTCTGACTACAGAGAATGGTTAATTGAAAAGGAAAAAGCCGAAAAAA
Source organism: Bacteroidota bacterium (assembly GCA_030856445.1). Classification (GTDB taxonomy): domain Bacteria; phylum Bacteroidota; class Bacteroidia; order JACCXN01; family JACCXN01; genus JACCXN01. Next base: position 368 of record JALYPI010000267.1, on the reverse strand, counting down.
CAAAATCAAAACAAATTTCAGAGAAGCCTGCCATTGTTATCGCTGAAAAGGCTACAGATAAAAAGGTGTCTTTTAAAGATAAAAAAGCATATGATGATCTTGAAAAGGAAATAGCCAAATTAGAGAAAGAAAAAACTGAGTTAGAAACACTTTTAAATTCAGGTTCTTTAAATGCAGAAGCTTTGCAAGAAAAAGCCTTGTATTTAGGCCAACTTATTCAAAACCTTGAAGATAAATCCCTTCGCTGGTTAGAATTGGCAGAGTTGATGGAGGAGTAATTCCAAAGAAGCACCAGAATAATTTTTTTTTCTTTGCGCCCTTTGCGGCCTTTGCGTGATTCCAATTAATTCAGCCCAAAAGAAGTAAGC
>JALYPI010000245.1 GCA_030856445.1 Bacteroidota bacterium | reverse complement strand
AATGCATACTGTGGATGGAGTATTAATTAATGAATTTGGTGGTAAAAAGAACAAAATAATTTATGCCAATAAGGAATTATGCCGGTTGTTCAATGTGGATCTTAATTCGGTATTCGGAAATAATATCATGTCTTTTTTATCTTTATTCAATATTGATAATGAACTAGGTCAGGAATTATTGGTTCAAATAAATAAAAATAATAATTACAAGAGAGAATTTTACTTTCATGATCATAGTGGTAAGTCTTTATGTTTTTTATTAAAAGCTTACCCTCTTATAAAGAGCCTAAAAAGCTCCACTACTTATTTTGTTACTACGTTTACTGATATTACTGAAAAAACAAAAGAGGAAAAACTTTTGAATGAAAAATTAATCGAGCTTAATTCCTTTGTATATAAGGCATGTCATGATATTAAAGGCCCATTAGCTTCTATTCAGGGGCTAAGTAATTTAGGAATTGAACAGATAAAGGACACTCAGGCAATTAAACTTTTCAAAACAATAAAAGAAAGTACTGACCGCCTGGATAATGTTTTAACTGAATTATTGCTTTTATCTAATTTAGAGCATGGGGTAAGAAAATTTGAAGAGCTGGATATTGCTCAAATTATAGATACAATAATAGAGAGTTATCAATTTTCCAAAGCTTATGAGAATATTAAAATGAAATTTAATTATGCAGCTAATGCCAAAATCGTTTCAGATCCATTAAGTGTAAAATCTATAATTCAAAATATTATTGACAATGCTATAAAGTATAAAAATCAGCAATTAGCAGAAGCTGAAATTCTAATTGAAACAGTGGATTATAAACAAGGTGTGCTGCTTTCGATTTATGATAATGGAGTTGGAATTGAAGAATTTCAGATAAAGAAAATTTTTGAAATGTTCTATAGAGGAAATACCAGTTCAAAAGGAACAGGGCTAGGACTATATATTGTGAAGAAATCTCTTGAGAAAATTGGCGGAACTATTTCTGTTCAAAGCCAGATAAACAAAGGCAGCAAATTTTTAATATATTTACCTTCAAAATACAATAGAAATGAATAAGCCAGCAGCTAAATACGAAACAGTAATGTTAATTGATGATAATGAAATTGATAATTTCATTAATCAAAAAATGATTGAGGGAAGCAATTTTGCAGAAAGAATTTATGTTAATACAAGTGCCAAAAGTGCAATGGAATTTCTTAGCAATTTAGCCCTTGCAAAGGATATTACTAACAAATTAATTCCTCAGTTTATTTTCCTGGATATTAATATGCCTATAATGGATGGTTTTCAATTTCTTGAAGAGTTTGATAAATTGCCTGCAGATTTAAGAAAAGGAATAAAAATTCTTATGTTAACTACCTCAATTAATCCAGCTGATATAGAAAATTCAAATAATGATAAGAGAATTCTTCAATTTATAAATAAGCCCTTAACTTCTGCTCATTTAAAAAGTTTATAGTTGTTTTGTTAAAATCTGAACAAAGTCCTCATCAGTTTTAATATATTTAAACAAAGGGAGTTGTACCATATTAAATTGATTAAAACGAAAGACCAATTTTTTGATTTTATCAGGTGCAGATGAAGAATTTTTATTAGCGCAAATTATTTTAAGCACTTTCAAAAATATTTCTGCATTTTCATACTCTCCCAGTTCATTCATCTCCTTTACTTTTCTGGACACGCTCCGTATAACGCTTTCAGCCTGGTCGAATTTATTTTCTATTAAATAACCCAGTGATAAAAGTAATTTTGTTTCAATTTCTGCATGAGGATAATTCTTAAAACTAATGGTATTTAAGACATTATTTAACACGGTATTGCATTCAGTGTATTTTCCTTGGTAAAATGCACAAGCTGCCTGGTATTGATTGTACATAATAAAACCTGCATGGTCAGAAATATCAGGATTGTATTTTTCCTTAAGAATTATAGATTCCTCTAAAAAACCGTTTTTATTATCCGTGTTATTATAAAATTCTAAGGATGAAAGTAATATTTTAGAAGGAACAGTACAATGATTGTAAAGTAGAAAAGAGGCGATGTTATCATTTAACTGTTCGTAGTACTGTTGTGCTTTTTTATATTGTTTTAATTGCATGTAATATTCAAATGCCAGAAAAATCACAACTTTTTTATAAAATGGATAGGTAGAGTCTTTTGGATAGGCATCAAAAACAGCATCACATTCTTTTAAATAATCCTCTATAGGCTCATCATTGTTGAATGCGCCAGGCAAGGGAATAAAAAGGGCAAAAGAAATATTTACAATATTCCTGTATATTATTAGATGATGTGATTGATACAATTTGGAAATATTTACCATTTCCTGCTTCATAAGATTTAATACTTCTATTTGCGATGTATCATTTGAAATGAAGTACTGTGAGAGCATTTTATTAAATGAAGAGAGTAGATCCTCCGCTTTATCAGCAGCAAGCATATAAGCTATATGCTTGTTGTAAAGTTGGGAATATTCATAATATTTTGGATGATCTCTATACAGCTTCTTTAATGCTCCATATACATTAGTTAACTCGTAAGGTAAATCATTTTCCAGCATATCCTTCTCCATTTTAAGAAGTATAGCTAATGCAATTTCCTTATTCGTATTAAAGAGTAATTCTGGTATGTTGCTTGCTTTTTTTAACAGATCATACTTTGAACCAACAATCTGGGTGGTTAATTCTTCCTGAATCTTATCGAATAACCTTGATTTTAGTGTGTAAAAAGAATTTATGTTAACCTGAAGCTGCTCAATGATAACTTCATCCTTTAGTTTATCTTCACGATACAAGGAAAGGAGGGTGGAAAATTTATCAGCTTTGTTATGAGTAAAATTCTCAATTAAGCTACTATACACTTCCTCTTCTAATTGGGCAATGATATTCTTTAATTTCAGCATTTGAATTTTTTACAAAGATGTATAACAACGAATCTATTGTTCGTTGTTATACGCAATTATAATAAAAAAGATGTTATTAGATCAAAAATATTAAAAACAAAAACTATTTTATTTTCTCATTTTGGAAAATTACCCACTTTAAAATTAGTTTGAGCTATATTTTTCGGTACACTAACGGTAGATGTATTTGAAACGGAAATTTCATTTTTCTCTCCATAAAATTTAATCCTGTAATAGTTTGTAGATACTTGCAAATCCTCATGAATATGTGAAAACAATAATGGGAGTTCTCCAGGAGAAATTGCTCCTTCTTTTAATGCAATTGATTTGAATTCCTTTCCATTAGTGGAATGTTCCACAACAAAAACACTTTCCTTTGCACGATTTATAACTACCCAATTAATATACACTTTATCTCCATGATACTTAGCTTCAAATTTGAGAAAATCACATTCAGCTACATTAGTTTCACTATTAAAATCAATTTTAGCAGTTTCAGTTTGACCAAAAGATAAGGAATTGGAAAACATTAATGCTATAAAGCACCCTGTAGTTAAAAAAATATTTGCCTGGTTTTTCATATTATTTTGCTTTTGGTTTTCATTAGCAAAGGTGTATGAATCCTATAAAACAGAATAACTAAAAAAAGCAGGATAAATTCAGATGTAAGATTTTGGCTGTTTTTTACCTAAAAAAGGGTTGATTTAGAAATAATCAGGGGGAATTATTCTCCTAAATTGAGAATATGGCCCATTTTATCCTTTTTTGTTTTTAGATAAATCTCATTATGTATGTTAGATTTTATTTCAATAGCTGTGTTTTCGGTAATTTCTAGTCCATACCCAATAAGGCCAGCTCTTTTTTTAGGATTATTGGTTAAGAGGTTAATTTTCTTAATTCCCAGGTCTCTTAAAATTTGAGCTCCTATTCCATAATCCCTGTCATCCATTGAAAATCCCAGTTCAATATTGGCCTCTACAGTATCACGACCTTGTTCCTGAAGTTTATATGCTTTAAGTTTATTTAAAAGGCCAATTCCCCTTCCTTCCTGATTCATATAAAGTATTGCGCCTTTCCCTGCTTTTTCAATTACTTCCATTGCTTTATGGAGTTGTGGCCCGCAATCACATCTGCAAGATCCAAAAATATCTCCTGTCATACAGGAAGAATGTACCCTTACAAGTACAGATTCATCTTCTTTCCAGCTGCCTTTAGTTAAAGCCAAATGTTCTTGTCCTGTGGTAGTTTGTCTATATGCAGTAAGTTCAAAGTTACCCCATACTGTAGGGAGTTGAACACTAACTTCTCTTTGAATTAAAGTTTCGTTTTGAAGCCTGTATGCAATTAAATCTTTAATTGAAACTATCTTTAAGTTAAATCTCTCTGCGATTTTAAATAAGTCAGGAAGACGAGCCATGGTTCCATCTTCATTCATTATTTCAACAATCACTCCGGCAGGTTCAAATCCGGCAAGCCTTGCAAAGTCAATTGCGGCTTCTGTATGTCCTGCTCTTCTTAATACACCACCTCGTTTTGCTTTTAAGGGGAAAATATGACCTGGTCTTGCCAGTTCTTCATTTTTTATATCGGGATTAATAAGTGCTTTAATTGTTTTTGCCCTGTCACTTGCTGATATTCCTGTAGTACAACCATGGCCGATCAAATCAACTGACACAGTAAAAGGAGTTTCATACAATGAATTATTTGAAGATACCATTAGTTCCAAACCTAGTTCTTCGCAACGGTCCTCAATAAGTGGAGCACAAATTAATCCCCGTCCGTGAGTAGCCATAAAATTGATTACTTCAGTAGTGGCACTACGAGCTGCTACCAGGAAATCTCCTTCATTTTCTCTATCCTCATCATCAACTACAATAATTACTTTCCCGGATTTTATGTCTTCAATAGCTTCTGCTATTGTATTTAGTTTTTCAATCATTGTTAAAATTTATCACAAAGTTAGCTATTTAGCGCCTGTATTTATAGGGAAAACATAAATTATCTGTTAAACGGAAAAATTTATGTTTTGTATTTTTTTTAATTTAGCCTCAATTAGTTTTATAATCAATACTCATAAAACGGCACAGGTACATCTCATATTATACCCCATCTTAAACACTTTTTATTAAAGAAATCACTTTTTTTCCTTTACAATAACATAAATGTCTTCATTTTCTTTTTTCATCAAGTAATTTTCACGTGCAAACTTCTCCAGGGTTTTTGGATTTGTTTTTAAGTCAATAAGGTTTTCCTGATCTTTTTTTATTTCTTCAAGAAAAAACCTTTTTTCCTCTTCTAGTTTATTTAACTCGCTACTAATTTTAAATTGGGAAATCAAATCGTTTCGGTCAAAGAACAAAAGCCACAATAAAAATACCATTCCTGTAAGAGCGTATTTATTTTTAAACCATTTTGGGACTTTCTGAAACATGATATTTTTTTACAAAAATAGAGATTAATTAAGTCTAAACTAAAAGGAAATACCGTTTTTTTTTAACTTTATAAAGTGGAAAACAATAAATTACCTGATGTGGCTTTTAATTTAAGGCAATTATGTATTAAATTATTGTTATTTTCGCACTCCTTTATAGGGATGTAGAATTATTTATAACTCAAAATTAATTATATTATGATCAGGAAAATTTTATGTTTAGCGGTCGCTGTGAGCATTATTTTTAATGCAAAAGCAGATGAAGGCATGTGGCTTTTAATGAAGTTAAAGAAAATGAACTATGATAACATGCAGAAAATGGGCTTAAACCTTACTGCTGAAGATATTTATAGTGTTAATAATTCCAGTTTAAAAGATGCTGTTGTTTCTCTTGGTGGTTTTTGTACTGGTGAAATAATTTCTCCTAATGGATTAATGCTTACCAATCATCACTGTGCTTTTGATGCAATTCAATCCCATAGCTCTGTTAAAAACGATTATTTAACTGATGGTTTTTGGGCAAAGTCTTATGCAGAAGAATTACCAAATGAGGGTTTAACTGCATCTTTCTTTGTAAGAATGGAAGATGTATCCGAAAAGGTGCTTAGTCAATTAACTCCAGATATGACTGAGAATCAAAGAAAGGCTGCCATTAAAAAGATTACTGAAGAAATTAAAAGTGAAGCAACTACTGGAACTCATTATAATTCAGAGGTTAAAAGCTTTTTTGAAGGCAATGAATTTTATTTGTTTATCTATGAAACTTTTCAGGATATTCGTTTAGTTGGTGCTCCTCCTTCCTCAATAGGTAAATTTGGTGGTGACACTGATAACTGGATGTGGCCTAGGCATACCGGAGATTTTTCTATGTTCAGAGTGTATATG
>JALYPI010000244.1 GCA_030856445.1 Bacteroidota bacterium | reverse complement strand
TATGCATCAAAAGAAACTGATTATTATATGCCTTTAGCTCTTGAGTTAGCTCATTTTTTAGTACAGGACTTAGCAAGAATAAGAAAAGAAGGTAAAAAAATGAAATACCTGCGTCCAGATTCTAAATCACAGGTTACTATTGAATATGATGATAACAATCAGCCAATAAGAATTGACACTATTGTTCTTTCCACCCAACATGATGATTTTGGAAAAGAAAAAGAGATGCTTGCTACTATAAAGAAAGATGTTCAGGAGATATTAATTCCGAGAATTGTAAAGCAATTGCCTAAAAGGGTTCAGAATTTATTTAAAGGAGATTACAAATTACATGTAAATCCTACAGGTAAGTTTGTAATCGGTGGTCCTCATGGGGATACAGGTTTAACTGGAAGAAAAATAATTGTTGATACCTATGGTGGTAAGGGAGCTCACGGTGGTGGTGCTTTTTCTGGAAAAGATTCATCAAAAGTGGATCGTTCTGCAGCTTACGCAACAAGGCATATAGCTAAAAATATTGTTGCTTCAGGCGTTGCTGATGAAGCTTTAGTTCAGGTAGCTTATGCTATTGGAGTTGCACAACCGGTTGGTCTTTATATAAACACTTACAATTCTTCTAAAGTAACAGATAAAAAAGGCAAAGCATTGTCTGACGGAGAAATTGCAAAACGCATTTCTAAATTATTTGACATGCGTCCTGCTGCAATTGTAGAGAGATTCGGTTTGAAATTTCCTATATTTTCTGAAACTGCTGCTTATGGTCACATGGGAAGAAGTTCTTACACTAAGGAAGTAGATGTTTGTTATAATGGCAAAAAATCTAAAAAGAAAGTTGAGTTTTTTGCCTGGGAAAAGCTGGATTATGTTGATAAAATCAAAAAGGAATTTGCATTGAAATAATCAATCTTTCACTAACTAAAAAAGCTGCACTGGTTCAATACCCTTGCAGCTTTTTTTATTTATCATCTGAATTTTTATTTCTTTCTAAAATATATGGTTATTGGCACTCCAGTAAAATCAAAAAGTTTTCTCATTTTGTTTTCCACAAATCTTTTATATGATTCATCAACATATTGAGGAAGGTTAGCAAAGAAAACAAAGCTAGGGTAATGCGTTGGAATTTGAGTAACATATTTAATTTTAACATACTTGCCTTTCACTGCCGGTGGAGGATTGTGCTCAATAATAGGCAACATTATGTCATTTAGTTTACTTGTTGATATTTTCTTTGTTCTGTTTTTATAAACATCAACTGCTAATTCAAGTGCTTTTAATATTCTCTGTTTGTTAAGAGCTGAAATAAATACAATTGGAACATCACGAAATGGAGCTATAGTATCGCGAATTTGCTCCTCGTATTGCTTAGCTGTGTTGGTTTCTTTATCCATCAAATCCCATTTGTTTACCAATATCACAAGGCCTTTATTGTTACGCTGGGCCAAATGGAAGATATTTAAATCCTGGGATTCCAGTCCTAACGTTGCATCTATAACAAGCATACAAACATCACAATGTTCAATAGCTCTTACGCTACGGAGTACTGAATAAAACTCAAGGTCTTCGTGAACTTTTGCTTTTTTTCTTACTCCTGCTGTATCCACTAAAATCAAATCATGTCCGAAAGCTTGAAAACGGGTATTAATGGTGTCTCTTGTGGTTCCTGCAACAGCTGTAACTATATTTCTATCAGTTCCTAAAAATGCATTTAAAAGCGAGGATTTACCCACATTCGGACGACCCACAATTGCTATTTTAGGCAGATCTATTTCTTCTTCCTTTTCATATTCCTCTTTTGGCATGGCTTCAACAAGCGCATCTAAAAATTCTCCAGTTCCGCTTCCATTAATAGAAGAAACACAATAAGGCTCGCCTAATCCAAAGGCATAGAATTCTGCAGCATTAGCTATACGGGAAGGATTATCAACTTTATTGGCAACCATAAATACCGGTTTTTTTGTTCTTCTCAATAAATTCGCCACTTCTTTATCCATGTCTGTAATGCCATCCACTACATCCACAACAAATACTATTACACCAGCCTCTTCAATGGCCAATTGAACCTGTTTTCTTATTTCTCCTTCAAATACATCTTCTGAGCCTTTTATATATCCACCTGTATCAATTAGAGTGAATTCCTTGCCTATCCATTCTCCTTTGCCATAATGCCTGTCCCGGGTTACACCGCTGGTTGGGTCAACAATCGCACTTCTGGATTCAGTCAACCTGTTAAATAAGGTTGATTTACCAACATTCGGCCTGCCAACTATGGCTACTATATTACTCATTCTATTGTTATTAATTTAATTGTATGTTATAAAAACGCAAATGTCGCTTTATTTGTATGAATCAGCAAATTTGCATGAATTATAAAGCCTAGGACTTTCTTAAAATTAGCTTTTAAGTTGATTTTGCTTCTGGAATGTTAATTTCAACAGCTTCTTGGACTATCTGTTAATCATCGTATCCAAACCTGCGCAGCATAAGTTTGTCATCTTTCCAGTCTTTTTTCACTTTAACAAACAATTCCAGGTGGATTTGTTTTTGAAAAAATGCTTCCAGGTCCTTTCTTGCTTCTACACCAACTCTTTTTAGTGCTGAACCCTTATGGCCGATGATTATTCCTTTTTGTGAATCTCTGGCAACGATAATCTCTGCCCTTATTCGAATAATCTTTTCATCTTCTTTAAAAGTGTCCACAACAACTTCAGAGGAATAGGGGATCTCTTTTTTATAGTGGATAAATATTTTTTCCCTGATAGCCTCTGATACGAAAAAACGTTCGGGTTTATCAGTTAACTGGTCTTTTGGATAGAATGCTTCACCAACAGGAAGGTTATCCAAAATCATTTGAAATACTTTTTCTGTGTTAAACCTTTCAAGTGCAGAAACAGGAATAACTTCAGCATTTGGCATTCTTTCTTTCCAGAATGCCATTTTTTCTTCCACTTTTTCCTGATCTGATAAATCAATTTTGTTTAACAATAGCAAAACAGGAACCTTTACATTTTGTACTTTATTAAATATTTCTTCATTCTGCATCTGATCTTCAAATATATCAGTAACAAAAAGAATAATATCAGCATCAGTAAGAGCAGTTTTTACAAAGCCCATCATGGACTCCTGCAATTTATACTGTGGGTTAAGCACCCCTGGTGTATCAGAATAAACTATCTGGAAGTCTTCGGCATTAACTATGCCCATTATCCGGTGCCTTGTGGTTTGAGCCTTTGAAGTAATTATAGAAATCCTCTCTCCTACAAGCGCATTCATTAAAGTTGACTTACCTACATTTGGATTCCCGATTATATTTACGAATCCTGCTTTATGTTCCATTTTACCAATTTAGACAATTTTTGAATAATCTCCCTTTTTTATGAAAAGAAAGTTTTACACATTTATTTTTTTTATAAAAATTCATGAAGCAGCTTTCAAATAAAAGAAGAATTTTTTGAATAATTCCTGAAATTAATAGTGAGAGCTTATGAATGACAAATATGTGGAAAAATTTGGAATTGCCTTCCAGAATTTTCCACATATTTATTATAGTTTTTGCGGATTGGTTTAGGTGGCTAATTAATTTGATAGAGAATAGTTGTATTTTGACAAGGTTTACAGGCCAGTAAAACGGTAAATTGTAAAGGGAGATAATATAAGCGGGAAAAGGAATATTAAATTAGTTTCTTTATCGAAATAAAGAAACTGAGCCTTGAAATAAATGTTCAAATATTTCGTCACAAATTTTCAATCTATTTCTCATTACATAAAAATATACACCTTCTGGTGATTTATTTCCTGAATTTGTATCGCCTTTCCAGTAATCATCAATTCCTCCTTGAAAAACTAAGATTCCCCATCTGTTGTAAATCTTTAAATCTAAATTTAATAATACGCCTTCATAGTTTACTATAAATTCATCATTTATGCCATCACCATTGGGTGTAAATACATTTGGTATTAATAAATCAAATTTATTTTCATCGACAATAAAAAGTTCTACAGTTATGATAGAATCACAACCAGAACTATTTTGAATAGTATCAAAATAGGTTCCTGAAGTTGTCCAGATATAATTTCCGCTTGGGGAAGTATAACTTATGCATGCTTTTTCATTTATGGTAATATGATTGTTATTAATGATTAGATTGAAAATTATAATAGAATCGCAACCGAAAGCTGTAGAAATTGTATCAGAATATGTACCTGAAGAAGTCCAGATATGGTTGCCACTTGGAGAAGTGTAACTGGCACAGGCCATTGCGTTGAATGTTGAAATGATATTATTAATCGTTAAGTTCACAGTTATAATAGAATCGCAGCCCGATGCACTGAAAATAGTATCAGTATAGGTGCCTGAAGTAGACCAGATATAGTTCCCACTTGGAGAAGTGTAACTGTCACAAACAGTTTCATTTATGGTCATAAAACTATTATTATTTATAATTAGATTTATTGTTAAAACAGAATCGCAACCAGCTGAATTTGGGATAGTATCCATATAAGTACCCGAAGAGGTAAAAATATAATTACCACTTGGGGAAGTGTAACTGGTACAAAATGTTTCATTAATAATCCCCGAACTATTATTATTGATTGTTAGGTTTATAGTGATGACAGAATCACAACCAAAAATAGTTGGAATTGTATCAATATAGGAGCCTGAAGAAGTCCAGATATAGTTTCCACTTGGAGAAGTATAACTGTTACAGGTCACTTCATTAATTGTAATGCTGCTATTATTAATGCTCAGGTTTACAGTTATTATTGAATCACAACCAGAAGCTCCAGGAATAGTATCCATATAAATACCTGAAGTATTCCATACATTGTTACCACTGGGTGATGTATAACTAATACACGTGGTTTCATTTATATTTGAGCTGCTAATAGCAGCACAAGTGCCACTCCACCCAACTACTACCAAACCATTAGTAGTAAGTAAACCATGTATAGTGAGAGAATTTGTCCATAAGGACCCATTAACAATCATCTGACCATAAATGATGACTGACGCGAATCGAACGACTCCATCAATTATTACAAAAGACCCAGTATCAACATTAAGTGAAAAAAGTCCACATATCTCTGAGTTAGATGAAATATTCAGAAAGTTGTTGTTCAGATTTAGATTGGATGTTATTTGAACATTGTGATTGATAAATATAGAATCACCTGCTGCTGGTATGGTTCCTCCTTGCCATATATTGGGGTTATTCCAATTGCCATTACATATTGTATAAATAGTAGTACTATATGAACTAGAAACAAGAAGAAAGAAAACAAACACATAAATTGAAGTTCTCAAATCGCTTTTTAATTTTCATGATAATATTTCAAGAATTTTCTCACTTTATACATTAATGACACTTTTTAAAAAAATTAAACAAAGAGAAAGCAGTTTGAGAAAAGAAAGATAGTTAATTATCAGAAGTTAAAATAATTTTTTACTATTTATCCAGGAAAAACTATGTTTTCAGGGTCAAAACAAAAATGTTCAAATCACAAAGTAATGTAGAGATGAATAGAATTCACAAAAAAATGGTTTTTAGATTTCTGAAATAAAATTATTTGCAACATTCCGCACTGTATTTCTCTGTTCAACTCTATGAAACACTTGGACTATGAAATTTATCTAGAAACTGCTTAGTTGAATTGCTTTTTGAAAACAAAAGTAAAAATCAAAGCCAATCCAATTACTAATCCACACCCAATTACATTATACCATAAAAATCCAATTTCAGAATAAAAGTAAAGTAAAATAACAGTTATTTGGGATATAACTGCAGCGATAAATACCTCTTTTGATTTAATTATCTTAATGTAGAATGCGGAAAGAAAAATTCCAAGGATGGTGCCATAAAAAATAGATCCTAAAATATTTACAGCCTGAATTAAGTTGTCAACAAGTGAAGCAAAGGTAGCAAATAAAATAGCCATTGCACCCCAAAAAACAGTAAACCACTTGGATGCTTGCAAATAATGGGTATCAGAACCGGTGGTATACATTCTCCTTTTATAAAAATCAACCACAGTGGTGGATGCAAGGGCATTAAGTTCGCCTGCAGTGGAGGACATTGCAGCTGAAAAAATTACAGCAAGCAGTAATCCAATTACTCCTGTGGGCAGATATTTCATAATAAATGAAATGAAAATATAATCGGTATCCTTGGCTTCTGATTCAGGGAATGCTTTTTTTATAATAGTTTGACTCTCTTTTCTTAATTTATTATCGAGTTTTCCGGCTATTCTTACCTTCTTAGCTGCCTTTTCCGCTTCTGCTTTATCTCCTTTATCAAGTGCTGTTACATACTGGTTGATTTGCTCTTTTTTATATTCAAAATTTCTGGTATGGGCTTTTTCCACATCTCTCATTTCATCTTGCAATGGCGTGGTATAAACCTTTTCTTTTAATGTTTCATTAAAAAAAACAGGAGATTGCTCAAACTGATAAAAAACAAAGACCATAATCCCTGTAAACAAAATTAAAAACTGCATAGGGATTTTTACCAGACCATTGAACATTAATCCAAGTCTGCTTTCCTTTAATGATTTTCCTGATAAGTATCTTTGAACTTGTGATTGATCTGTTCCAAAATAAGACATGGCAAGAAATAAGCCCCCTGTAATTCCTGACCAAAAAGTATAACGGGTGGTAAAATCAAAAGAGAAATCTACAACATTCATTTTGCCCATTGTGCCCGCTATGGAAACTGCATTTGAAAAACTAACCTGAGCAGGCAAAGAATTAACTACTATTACAAAAGCCACTGTCATGCCCGCCAGTATAACAAGCATTTGTTGTTTTTGGGTTTGGCTAACGGCTTTGGTTCCACCGGCAACCGTGTAAATAATTACCAAAACACCAATGAAAATATTGGTGTAATTTAAATTCCATCCTAATATAGAAGACAAAATAATTGCGGGAGCATAAATTGTTATTCCTGCTGCTAGTCCTCTTTGCACAAGAAAGAGAAAGGCTGCAAGTAATCTGGTTTTATAATCAAAACGGTTTTCTAAATATTCATATGCAGTATAAACCTTGAGTTTGTAGTAAATAGGAATAATAGTAAAAGAAATAATTACCATGGCAATTGGCAATCCAAAATAAAATTGGATAAATCGCATGCCATCCTCAAAAGCCTGTCCTGGAGTGGAAAGAAATGTGATAGCACTTGCCTGAGTTGCCATAATGGACAAACCAACTGTGTACCATTTCATTTCATTATCTCCCTTTAGATAACCTTCAATGTTTTTACTGCCCCTTGATTTCCAGGTGCCGTATATTACAATAAAAGCTAAGGTGCTAAAAAGGATTATCCAATCAAGACTGGTCATTGTAAAGGAGGGTTAAAATATAAAAAACAAGAATTAATACAGCAGTAAAACCAAGCACAAAAATATACATGCCTTTCCAGCTGTTAAAAAAGGGGGGCTTATCTTCGTTATCTTTTTCCACTGGTGTTTTTATATGAGATTAGATTTACAAAAAGTCGGTATGCACCAGGAACTCCTGCTGGCAATTGTCTGAAAAAAGAAATCCCCGTGTATATAAAGCTTCCTTTGCCATAATCTGCCACAATCAAACTGCCCTGTTGAGGTTTTTCATCCTTATCATGCATAGACAATACTGACTGGTAGTTTTCTTCAAATTCACCGGCAAAATAAATTCCTCTTTCCTGCACCCAGCCTTCAAAATCCTGGTTTGTGATTTTATTTGGGTAATTTAATAAAGCATGGTCTGGATTAGTAAAACTAACTTGTGCATTTTCATCTGTTACCCTGTTTCTGGTTATTTTAAAAGGATAAGGTCCAATCTGAAAGTCAATTGTGCCAGTAAAGTTACTGGTATTGTACTGAACAACAAGATTGCCTCCGTTTTCAACAAATTGAAGTAATTTCCTGTTACTCATTTTAAGTTTCTCGTTTGTGTTGTAAGCCCTTATTCCAGTAATTATAACATCATATTGATTCAAATTAACTGCCTCAATCATATCATCAGTTAAAATAGCAACATCAAAACCCAGTTTTTCCAGATAAATAGGAATATCATCCGCTCCTGGAATATAAGCGAGTTTAACTTTTTGTAAAGTAATATCAAGTGGCGATAAATTTGATTTAGCTTCACTTATAAGCGTTTGTATTGGAAGGTGAGGATAATTAATTCTTGTAATACTCTGATTAAAGGTTTTGTTGCTGGAAGTTACAGCTGCTTTTATTTCAAAAGGACCATTTCCCTGGATATTTGAAGGTGGAATTACATTGAATATTACTGTTAATTCTTCTTCTTTTTGATTTAAGATAAAAGTTTTGGTTTCAGGCTCTGACTTCCAACCATCAGGTAATATTAATTTAACAGTACCTTCTGAATTGTCTTTCCCTGCTTTTACAGTTAAATTTACCTGGCTTGTTTTCTGCTCTTTGAATAAATATACATTCTTGTTGAAATTTACCATAACTTCAGGAATGATTTCCAGTTCTCTGTAAAGTTCTCCATCTACCGGACTTACCCATTTATATACTAAAGGGCGGATAAATTTATATTCCTTATTCCCTGCAACAAAAGTAAAAACAGCCCGAACATCTGCCGGGCCTTTTGGTGCTGCTAATTTAAGAGTATCCTTAATTTGAAATAATCCTTCTTTAGGTTCTTCTTTTAACCAAAAGGGGATTGTATAATTTTTATCTTTCGAAATAGTAATTGACATAGGAATAGAAAGTGGCTGATGTTTTATCAGATCCAGATTTATTAAAGTGTCCTTAATTCCATCAATGGAAATGCTTTTTAATTTAAAAGCGGTGTTGTTCCTTAATAAAACAGTTGATTTTAAATTTATTGCTTGATCAGGATTTGCCGAGTAAACTTCTGCAACAGCTTCAAAAAACAATCCTGCGCAATCTATAATTACTTGTTCGAGTTCTTTTCTTTTTGCAGTTTGTAAATTAGTGTTTTTAATTTCATTCAATTGCTCATAAGCTTTTAGTAGGGTGGGAATAGTTTTTTCGGGAGCAGCAGGATCATAGTTTTTTATTGACTCTTCAATAGATTTACCAAAGGAAGCCCCACCTGGTATCTTTGAAAAATCAGTAATAACATTTTCAAAAATATCAGTTTTAGGCCTGTCTCCAGCCAGAAATTTAAACCATTCTGTTTGCGGGCCTCTGTATCGGGCCGATCCAAAGCCCTGGCTTTTATGCATACTGCGGCTTTGTGAAGCAATTTCTCCATAAGAATTTCCTAATAAAGCATTATATCCTCCCACATCAATTTTAAACAATTCCGTTGTGTCTGCTGAGGGGTTTCTTTGTGGTTGGAATGAATTCCAGAAAAGTCTTTTTGCTTGCCAAGGTTGGATATAATCCAGTTGCCATGCAAATTTAGAAGGATCTGCCGCTGCTTCAAAAGCCTCAATAGCAAGTATAGCAGAAGCCGTATGATGACCATGCCCTCCCTCACCAGTTGCTGGAAATCTTGTGATAATAATATCTGGCCTGAAATTTCTGATCACCCATACAACATCAGAAAGAATTTCTTCTTTTCCCCACTTGTCAAAAGTTTCTTCAGGATTCTTTGAATATCCAAAATCAACTGCTCTTGAAAAGAACTGTTCAGCCCCATCAACACTCCTGGCAGCTAGTAATTCCTGGGTTCTTATTATTCCTAATAATTCAGCTTTTTCAGTTCCAATTAAATTTTGCCCACCATCTCCTCTTGTAAGAGATAAATAAGCGGTTTTACATTTTTTCTCGCTTACCATCCAGGACAAAAGCCTTGTGTTTTCATCATCCGGATGAGCAGCTATATATAAAACCCTGGCTGGATTTTTTAGCTTTTCAAGATCAAGCCTTATTTGTGCAGCATCAGCTTGTTTGTAGGGTTGGGCTGTAGCAAAGAAGGGAATTAAAAGGAGTAAAAGAAATAAGCGCATCGAAAAAGACTGTTTTTGTAAATATAGGGCAAAGATAGATTTTTGTGTAGAATATCAGGTAAGACGATTAAAGCAGAACAATGTCTTTAGTATAGTGTAAACTTTAAACTTTTATTTTATTATATTCTTAATCTAAAAATCATTATTGTCAAGGAAAAAGAATTAGAGATTCCTCATTCCCCTTCGCTCCATTCGGAATAACTTTGGATTCACTTAATCCCTCCCTCACACAAGAGACTTGAAAAGTCCAGCTTTATCCTGTTAAATAAAAAGTTTGTTTATTATAAATAGATGAAAACAATACCCACATTGAAAGTTAGTTATAAAATTACCTAGATTTGCCCTTTATTAATTAAGGAATGAAAAAAAAAGCCGGCATACTTAAAAAGATTTCCCTTTATCTGTTAAAACTAATTATAGGGCTATTTGTTTTTAGCATACTCATTGTATTGCTGTTTAAATGGGTTCCTGTACCTATTACTCCTTTAATGTTAATAAGATTGACTGAAAAAACCATTCAAGGGAAAGAAGTGAAGTTTAACAAAGACTGGGAATCAATAGATGAAATCAGCCTACACTTACCATTAGCTGTTGTTTCTTCCGAGGACCAGCGATTTTTGCACCACTGGGGTTTTGATTTTGAATCAATGGAAAAAGCGTATGAAAGTAATAAAAAAGGGAAAAAAATTAGAGGGGCAAGCACCATTAGCCAACAAACAGCAAAAAATGTATTTCTATGGCCGGGAAGGAATTATTTAAGAAAAGGCCTTGAAGTTTATTTCACCGGTTTAATTGAACTTTTATGGAGCAAAGAGCGGATTTTAGAAGTTTACCTAAACGTAATAGAAATGGGTGATGGCATTTATGGAGCACAGGCTGCATCCAAAATCTATTTTAATAAAGATGCCATGGCAATATCAGCTCAACAAGCTGCGCTAATTGCCGCAATTCTTCCAAATCCAAGAAAGTATTCTGCCCTAAGACCTACTCCTTATATCCAGGGAAGACAAAATTGGATTCTCAGGCAAATGAGAAACCTTGAAAAAATTGATTTTGATGCCAAAGAAAAACCTCAAAAAAAGAAATCAAAGAAAAAATAACAGTGTTTAAATTAGTCAAACCATTTTTGTATTATCTGGTTTTTAATCCACTAGAATAACGCATCGAGGTAATAGGACTCTTAAAATATCAACCTCATAAGAGGCAATTAAATTACCCCGCAAATCCAGGCTTTGGAGTTTTCTGAGATTTGAAATGTTTTCATCTAAATTTTCTATCTTATTATTTTTTAATGACAGATGTTTTAGGTTTTTCAAATAAATAAATGAAACTGGCAATTCTCTGATATCATTATCATCCAGAGTTAATTCTTCAAGACTTGTTAGCTGTCCTATGTTTTTAGGGAGTTCTTTTAAATTGCATTTTGCAAAAGTTAATTTTGAAATGCTTTTTGACTGGAAAAGTTCAGGAGGAATTGTATCTAAAGTGGTATTATAAAATGTTATTTCCGAAAGCGAAGGCATAAATGCTAAATAGGAAGGTAAGCAAAAAGTGTCTGAGTTGTTCTGAATATTAATAGACTTTAAGCGGGAAAGGTTTTTAAATGAAGTTGGAAATGAATCCAATTTGGTCCCAATTAATTCCAGGAACATTAAATTATGTAGGTTTCCTATTTCATTAGGTAAAGCAGTTAATTCATTTTTTCTACTGGACAAAAAAAGAAGTCCTTCAAGTTCACATATTTCATTTGGTAATAAACTAACAAAATTACTCCCAAACTGTAATGCTTGTAGATAGCGCAGGCTTTGAAATTTTTGCTGCTCTTTTTCATAATATTGCTCTGTTAAATCAAGCTTAAACGCTTTTTCCCAATTTTTTTCTGCAAAACTTACAGAAGAAAAAACAGGTGAATTATAGGAGCCTGCAGTTTTAAAAGTAATTGGTTCATTTTTTTGAGAAAACAAAGAAAAAGAAATTGAAAACAAAAAGATTAACAGACAAAAAAACTTCATAATTTAAAATGCTTTAAGAATTTGAATAGCAGTTTCATTTAATTTTTTTACAGCAATAGGGATGTTCCAGGCTTCCCGGTTTCTTTTTTCTACAATATTTGAAATTGCCCTTATTTGAACACAAGGGATATCAGCACAAAAACAACTATAAAAAAAAGCAGCTCCTTCCATGCTTTCTACTTCAGGGTTAAAAAGTTTTAAAGTTTTTTCTATACTTTTTTCTTCTCCATGAACAAGGTTTACTGTAATACCTTTTACTTTTTTTAAAGTTTCAATTACTGTGTTCTTAATAGTGTTTTTATTTACTAATTGATTATTGCTAAAGGGAAACTCATTTTCTTTTATAAGCCCAAGCTCAGCCAATGATAGAAAATTTTCTCCATCCTGAGCTCCCATGTCAGCAAAAATATCTGATTCTATTTCAAAAACATCACCTTTATTAAAATCAGAATTAAATGTTCCGGCAATTCCAAAATTAATGGCCAGGTCAAATTTAAACCTAGAAAATACTCTGCCGCATTCAAAAGCAGTAGCAACCATACCTACACCGGTAATGAGTATATAAATAGATAAATCATTACATTTGTACCTGGAAAGTCGCTTATCAATGATTTCAACCATTTCAAGCTGTTTAATAAGAGGCAATATTTCTTGCTGAGTAGCGGCAACCAGGATAATGATCATAATACAAAGATATTTATTTTAGTATAGCCTTTAAATTTTGGTTTATCTTTGCTTTTTATTTTTTTAGAAAAATGATTTATATAACACGAAAAGAACATTTTAATGCTGCTCACAAATTATGGAGACAAGAGTGGAGCCCGGAACAGAATATGGAAGTGTTCGGTAAATGCTCCAATCCCAATTGGCACGGACATAATTACAATATATTTGTGACTGTTAAGGGCGATCCTAATCCGGAAACAGGTTTTGTGGTTGATCTAAAAAAACTGAGTTTGCTCATCAGAACAAAAGTGATTGAGGATCTGGATCATAAAAATATTAATTTGGATGTTCCCTGGATGAATGGAAAAATGGCATCTACAGAAATTTTAGTAATTGAAATCTGGGCACGACTGCAAAAAGATATTGAGGAATTGGGATGTAAATTACATGCTATAAAACTCTACGAAACAGAAAATAATTTTGTTGAATATTTTGGCGATTAAAATGTTTAATGAAAAATCTTTTGGAAGAGAAAAAATATACAACTTTTTCCTTCTATTGGACCTTTAAAAAAAAATAAATGGCACAAAAAGACAATACTAGTTTTGAGAATTTTGAAGAAACAGAAATTCAGGGTTATTCTAAGCTTGACAATTACAATAAAGAGAAGATAGATTCTATAGCCGGAAATTACAGGTCAATTTTAAAAGAAGTTGGAGAAGACCCTAACAGGGAAGGGTTATTGAAAACACCTGAACGTATGGCTAAAGCAATTCAGTTCCTTACTCATGGTTATGATCTTGATCCCTCTGAAATTCTAAAATCAGCCCTTTTTAAGGAAGATTATAAGCAAATGGTGATTGTTAAGGATATAGAAGTTTATTCTCTTTGCGAACATCATTTACTTCCGTTTTTTGGAAAAGCTTATGTAGCTTATATTCCTAACGGGGTAATTACAGGACTGAGTAAAATACCCCGTGTAGTTGATGCTTTTTCAAGAAGATTACAAGTACAGGAACGCCTGACTTATGAAATCAGGGATTGCATTCAAAAAACTTTAAATCCCCTAGGTGTTGCAGTAGTTATTGAATGTTCGCATCTTTGCATGCAAATGCGTGGAATTCAAAAGCAAAATTCTGTGACAACCACTTCTGCTTTTACAGGGGAGTTTTTAAAAGATACAACACGTTCAGAATTCATTAGCTTAATTTCAGCAAAACTTAGTTGAAAAACAGTTGCAATATTTAGTTGCCAAATTTATATATCTTAAACAAACTAATTAATCAAAGTAAATGAAAGCATACATTTTTCCAGGACAAGGTTCTCAGTTTTCAGGAATGGGTAAAGATCTTTATGATGCATCCGCTGAGGCTAAAGAGATTTTTGAACAAGCTAACGATATATTGGGTTTTAGGATTACAGATGTAATGTTCAATGGTACAGATGAAGATTTAAGACAAACTAATGTTACACAGCCTGCAATTTTTTTACATTCAGTTGTAAAAGCTAAATTGATGAAAGCAGAAGCTCGTCCAGATATGGTTGCAGGACATTCACTGGGAGAATTTTCAGCTTTGGTTGCAAATGAAACCTTAAGTTTTGAAGATGCTCTGGTGCTTGTCTCAAAAAGAGCAATGGCAATGCAAAAAGCATGTCAAGCCCAGCCATCAACAATGGCAGCTATTCTAGGCCTTACAGATAATTTAGTGGAAGAAATATGCGCTACCATTACTGAAATAGTTGTACCAGCAAATTACAATTGCCCCGGACAATTAGTGATTTCAGGTTCTATTAAAGGGGTAAACATTGCTTGCGAAAAAATGCTACATGCTGGTGCCAAAAGAGCATTGATTCTGCCAGTTGGTGGTGCTTTTCATTCTCCCTTAATGGAACCAGCAGAAAATGAACTGGAAAAAGCAATTAGTTTAACTAATTTTATGCATCCTTTTTGTCCTGTTTATCAAAATGTTACTGCTTGCGCTGTTTCTGATCCTGAACAGATAAAAAAGAATTTAATAAAGCAGCTTACTGCCCCTGTTAAATGGACCCAAACAGTTCAAAAAATGTTAGCAGATGGAACAACCGTTTTTGTTGAGGTAGGCCCGGGTAAAGTATTACAAGGATTAGTGAAAAAAGTAGAGAGAAGCGCAGAAGCATATAGTGCTTAAGTTATTTCGAAGCTTATTAGTTCAAAAGTGTAATCACTAAAGAAATCAGGATGAAAAAATATATTTTAGTGCTTTTTCTGTTTATAGCCGTTTCTGAATCTCAGGCTCAGTTTTTACATTCTTATGGAGCTACTATTGGGCTTACCAGAGCAACTCAAAAAGGATGGCTCTCCCCTTTAGATACTCCTCAGAACATGAAATATCGAACGGGGTTTAATGGAAGTTTGTTTTTAGAGTTTTTCAATCATGATGTTTTTACCTGGGTAATGGAAGCACAGTACAATCAAAAGGGAGCAAGATGGGTAAATGAATTTGATGATGTTGTTTTTAAACACAGAACCAATTACGGTAGTTTTAATAATTTCTTAAAAGCCAGGGCAGAAGGCATAGACATTAATCTATATGTGTTGGCAGGGCCAAGAATAGAATATTTAATTTCCCAAAATGCTCCTTTAGCATTTAATCAATTGCATTTTAGCGTTTCAGGTGGAGTAGGGTGTGATTTTAATTATTGGGATCCAATTATTCTGTTTACTGAAGTTCATTATAATCCAGATCTTACCACTGCTGCAAATTTAGGAAGAGAAACAATAAGAAACCGTGCTTTTGAATTAAGAATTGGTATTAAAAAGAAAGTAGGCGGTGGACGTTATAGAGACGATTGCCCTCCGGTTTATTTATAAATTTTTATTTAAAATATTCTGATTTTGTAATATTCTGTTTAGATAAGGTTCCTTTCTGCACTGATCAAGCAAATGAACATGATTCATGTTATGGCAGTCACTTCCTATTAATTCTATCATATTTTCATCAACCATTTTTTCTGCAATCTTCTTTGTATCGATTGAGTAATGGCCAGTTAAAGAATTCATATTCATCTGAAATAACACCCCTTTTTCCTTAAGCTCGTAATATTTATTAAAGTCCCTGTACCAATAGGTATATCTTTCCGGATGAGCAAGCACAGGTTTATATCCATTGGTCTGCATTAAAAAAATAGCATTATTCATGGAATCAGGCGGACTTAGAAATCCCAGTTCAAATAAAACATAATTATCTCCGAATGTAAGTAATTGCTTTTGTTCAATTTTCTTTTCAAATTCAAAATCAAGATAATATTCTGCTGCAGCTTGAAGTTCAATTTCAATACCTGCATTTTTCACTGCTTCCTTTAATTTTTCCAGCCCTGATAAAATAATCTCAGGAGTGTTTTTATAATAATCACTCATTACATGAGGCGTGGTAATTAACTTTTGGTAGCCCTGAGATTTGAAATATTCAATTATTTCCAGAGATTCCTCCATAACCTGTGCCCCATCATCAATTCCAGGAATTAAATGGGAGTGAATATCACATTTTAAAACTGACAGGTCAGCTGGTGCATATTTAGGAGAGGCAGAAAATATATTCCTAAGAAAATTCATATTCAATCAATGGTTCATAAAAGTTAAAGGTATTAAAAAAAAATAAAAGCCATGTGTGTTTATTGGTGTTTACAGGAATATAAAATATTTGGCAAAATTTGATGGTGTTGCAATGTTGCAAATAAATTACCCTTATTGAATAAAACCTTATAAAAATTCAAACAACTCGGCTAAGGTTAAAAGAAAATATTATAAGGTTTAATATAAATATTTGAAAAAAATATGGTATTGTAACCTTTAAATTAATTAACTTAATATAATAAAACCTTATAAAATTCAAACAACCTTAGTAGAAATATGCCCATGGAAATAGAATACAACAATTTATACACCCATTTTATTTTTTTTAATAGAAATAAAAAACCTTATAAATTCAAACAACCTTAGTAGAAAAAATCATATGCCCATGAAAATAGAATACAACAATTTATACACCCATTTTATTTTTACAACAAAACACCGCAGGCCAATTATTATGGAAAAACACAGGATTCGGATCGAAAAATATATAACAGGAATAGTAAACAATAATAGTTCAAAACTGTATTCCATATATGCCAATCCGGAGCATGTTCATATTCTTGTATCCAGATCTCCAGGATTATCTGAAGAAACACTGGCAACCATTATAGCAGACAGCAGTGAACGCTTCATAATTCAAAATAACTTATATAAGGAATTTTTTTCCTGGCAAGAAAGCGCAGCAGCCTTTTCGGTATCCAAATCAGACGTTAACAGAGTTTGCAAATACATCCAAAAGCAACCCGAACATCATAGGAAAGTAAGTTACGCTCAGGAATATGATGAATTAATGGAATTTTACCAAACCTCCATTATACCTGCAGGAAAATAGGGTACTATGGTAATAAGGTTAAAATAAAATGGGGGTTTAATTTTTCTACTAAGGTTAAAAGAAAAGATAATAAGGTTTATTATATAGATGAAATTTTAACCTTTAAAATAAAAAAGCCTTATAAATTTCAAACAACCTCAGTACTTTAATAAAATAAAAGAAAAAACCTTATAAATTTCATCCACCCTTAGTGCCTTCTAATTTTTAAACAACCTTAGTACCCTGCCTTATAAATTCATCCATCCTTAGTACCATTCTACTCCCTCAACAGCCACCATCTAATATTTTTATTCCATAATCGGATACTTCTTCCTATAAATGGGACTTCTAGAGCATGTTTTTCTTAAAAGCAAGCAATAGTTGAGCTTTGCAAGCCTTTGTTTAAAAAAGGGCACAGTTTTATTACCATTTACCACGATAAGATAATTACTAACCATTAAAAATTTAAGAAAATGAAAGTTATATCATCAAAAGCCCACGGAGTAATGGATTATATTTATGGTATAGTTCTAATTGTTGCTCCCTGGCTATTTCAGTTTGCCAGGGGAGGGCCTGAAACTTGGGTTCCCGTAGCAATCGGTATTGCAGTTATTGTTATGGCTTTGTTAACTGATTATGAATATGGAGTGGCCAAAACAATTCCTATGAACACCCATTTATGGATTGATGGGGTTTTAGGCGTGTTTTTATTGCTTTCCCCTTGGATATTCGGATTTTGGGGATTTGTAGTTTGGCCTCATGTTATACTAGGTATAGTTATGGCAGGTACAGCTTTAATGACCGAAACAAGACCTTCAGGAGTAAGAGTTACATAATGTAGAAATACCGTAAATAAAAAAACGTCTGATTTGTTTAATACAGGCGTTTTTTAGGATTAAGTTGCGGGCAAAGCCGCAACTTAATCCATATCTCCCAAAAAAGACTTGAAAGACCGTCATTCCGACCGTAGGGAGGAATCTTATTTAAATCTTTCCCTAAACCATTCAAAGGTGATTTTCAATCCTTGTTCAAAGTTCACAACAGGGGAATAAGCAAGAAGGGTTTTTGCTTTTGTAATATCTGCAAGAGAATCACGAACATCCCCCTTTCTTTCTTCTTTAAACTGAGGTTCAGCAGTTGCTCTTGTGACTTTTTTCAATATATCAAACATATCTATTACAGATGTTCTGTCCCCATAAGCAATATTGAAAACCCCTCCTAATGCATTCTTGTTATCTGTAAAAAGTGCCTTGATATTTGCCTGAACAGCATTTTCAACAAAAGTAAAGTCCCTTGTTTGTTGTCCATCTCCAAAAATAACTGGTGATAAATTGTTTTTTAAAGCATCCATAAACAAGGGAATAGCAGCAGCATAAGCTCCATTTGGATTTTGCCTTGGCCCAAAAATATTAAAATACCTTAAACCGATAATCTCAGTTCCATAAACTGATGCATAAACACCTGCATAAAGTTCATTCACATATTTTGAAACTGCATAAGGAGATAATGGCTTTCCTATATTATCTTCTGTTTTTGGGAGTAATTTACTGTCCCCATATACGGAGGAGGAACTGGCATAAACAATTCTCTTAACGTTTGTTTCTTTGGCAGCAGTAATTAAATTTAAAAAACCGTTTACATTAACGTTGTTTGTTGCAAGTGGAAATTCTATTGAACGGGGTACAGATCCAAGTGCTGCTTGATGAGAAATAAAATCTATCCCTTTACAAGCATCTGCACAGGTTTTATAATCTTCAACGGATCCTTGAATAAATTCAATTTTATCTAAAAACGGTTCAATATTTTCCAAAAAACCAGTAGAAAGATTATCCAGCACCCTAATTTTTCCAGCCTTGTATTTTACCAGATATTCAACAATGTTTGACCCTATAAATCCGGCTCCACCTGTTATTAAAAAACTGTATTTACTTAAATCAATAGAGTGGAAGGGATTAGTATACATTTATCTATCTTTTTGAATATTGAGTTTGGTAATACTCAAGATATTGCCCTGAGGTAACTAAACCAAGCCATTCTTCATTTTGTAAATACCAATCAACAGTTTTTTCTAAACCCTGTTCAAAAGTAACAGAAGGTGTCCAGCCTAATTCATTTTGTAATTTGCTTGAATCAATGGCATAACGCATATCATGGCCAGCACGGTCTTTTACAAAAGTTATAAGTTTTGAAGAACTTCCTTTTTCCCGATTTAGCTTTTCATCCATAATGGAACATAGTAAATTTATCAGATCGATATTTTTCCATTCATTGTTTCCACCAATATTGTATGTTTCTCCAATTTTACCTTGATGAAAAATTTTATCGATTGCCCTTGCATGATCATTCACCCACAACCAATCTCTAATGTTATCGCCCTTCCCATAAACAGGAACCGGAATATTATTTTTTATATTATGAATAGCAAGAGGAATTAACTTTTCGGGAAACTGGTGTGACCCATAATTATTTGAACAATTAGAAATAACTACAGGTATTTTATAAGTGTGATACCATGCTCTTACCAAATGATCTGAACTTGCTTTTGATGCAGAGTAAGGGCTTCTTGGATCATAAGCGGTTTGTTCAGTAAAAAAACCTTCTGCTCCTAATGAACCATAAACTTCATCAGTTGAAATATGGTAAAATAGATTTTTTCTGCTGTTTGGTTCTACCCATGCTTTTCTTGCTGCATTTAAAAGATTAACTGTTCCAATAATATTTGTATTAATAAAATCCATGGGACTTGCTATTGACCTATCCACATGAGACTCAGCAGCAAGATGAATTACATGGTCAATTGGGTATGTTTCAAATAGATCATAAATAAAATCAGCGTCCACTATATCTCCTTTTATAAAAAGATAATTTGGTGCATCTTCCACATCTTTTAAATTAACCAGATTGCCTGCATAAGTGAGCTTATCCAGGTTGATAATCCTATAATCCGGATAATTTTTAATGAATAATCGAATCACATGAGAACCAATAAAACCAGCTCCTCCAGTAATTAATATTGTTTTAGTGTAGTTCACCTTCAGTTTTTTTTGATTTTTTATTCAAGGCAAGCTGCCAGTTCCAGGCTGTAAGCATCATGTTATCCAGATCCCTTTCTGCTTTCCATTTTAATACATTGTTGGCATAAGATGTATCAGCAAATATTTTTTCCACATCTCCAGGTCTGCGCTCAACTATTTTATAATTCAATTTTTCTCCGCTTACCTTTTCAAAACTGTTAATCGTATCTAAAACAGAATAACCTAATCCGGTGCCCAGGTTAAAAATTTCATTGTTAGATTTATTTTCATTGGTAAGTAATCTTTCAAGTGCAATAATATGGGCTTTTGCCAAATCAACTACATGAATAAAATCCCTGATGCAAGTTCCATCTGGAGTATTATAATCTCCCCCAAAAACTTTTAATTCATCTCTTTCTCCTATTGCAGTTTGGGTAATAAACGGAACCAGGTTATTAGGAATGCCAACAGGTAATTCTCCAATTAAAGACGAATCATGTGCCCCAGTTGGGTTAAAATACCTTAAGGAAATATTGTTTATTTGACTTGCTTTTACTGTGTCTGCAATTATTTTTTCACTTATTTGCTTGGTTTCTCCATAAGGAGAGGAGGCCTTTTGAACAGGAGTCTTCTCATCCACAGGTAAGCTCTCCGGCTGCCCGTATAC
>JALYPI010000023.1 GCA_030856445.1 Bacteroidota bacterium | reverse complement strand
GAATTCAATATATACTTCGCCAAATGTATTCAGTGGTAAATTTAAGTTACATGGGTCTTTCAAGAGAAATGGAGTTTCATGCTGATTCAATAGCTGCTTCAGTTTCAGGTTCGCTTCCGCTGATTACATCACTAAGAAGGTTGGATATGGCAAATGAATGTTATAACACAGTATTAAACCAATTGGATCAAATGGTTGCTGAAAATTTAAAGTCTGAAAACATTTATTCTTCTCATTCTTTTATGATGATTAGCAATGCTGAAGAGCTTGGACTACCGGTAATAAATGAGCTACCCGAAATTAACAAAGATTCATTCCGGTTATACAATCAAAGCAAATTAGTTTATAAAGATCAATGGGCCTCACATCCTTCAACTGAAGACAGAGAAACACATTTAAACAAACTGAATATCAAATCAGAAAATATAAACGGGATAGCATGGCTTGTTTTTAAAAATCCAAATCAGCTACAAAAAGAAATGACTGAGTTTCTATATAAAAATGTAACATTTACAGGTACACCATGCGATTTAAGCAATGAAGAATTTAAACTGAGAATTAATGAAAAAAGAAAAAAATATCAGCTGCATAAAGAGTACAATGGATTTTATGAAAATCGGAATATTTCATTTTTTGATCCTCTTAAAGTTGATGAGGAATTAAAAAAGCTGCATTTTAATGATCATAAGGAAATATTTACAAACGAAAATAAAAACGTAATATACCAGATTGAGGGATTAAAGCAAGATATCTTTTCACTAGAAGCAATTAACAAAAAAGAGTTGAAAGTAAAAACATTTGAATATGAAGGACAAAAGTTTAAACAAGCAGATGCAGGAGAGATTCTAAAACGATTACAAATAGATTTAAAAAACAAAGAAAAAGACATTGAGATCCTTGAAATATCAATCCTGAACTTCTTTCTACAAAAAGCTAAAGAAAAAAACTCTTCGGAAGAATTAATAAATACCTATACTATTTCATGTGCGATTTTTAAACAATCAGAAATTGATCTGGAATACCATAGGGATGTCATAAATTTGATAATTCCAATTTATAATGAAGCACTGCCCATAGAAGAAGTAAATTCTATCATGAGAAACGTGAAACACAAAGAAGAATTTATTAAGAAAAGGCTGGAACAGATGCTTGAGGATATAATGATAAAAGAATTCCTGGATGAAAATAAAACAGAATTGTTAAAGAAATATCTATCAAAAAAGTGGCACTATTACAATCAATCCGAATTTGACAATGAAGCTTTAGAACTGTTTAGTGAATCAATGGGTATCTATTATTACATTGTAACTGAACTATCATTTAAAATAAAAAAGGAATTACTGGATAAACAAATGTCTTATTTGTAAAATTCTATTTACACTGTTTGCTCAGAAAGCTTTTTTATATGATTTAAGACCCTTAAATGAATCTTGTGAAGCAGATAATCCGACCAGATTTTCCAATAGCTGTTTGGCCACAATTTATTATAATACCAGGTTGTTCCTTTTAGTAAAATAGTTCCATCTTTTTGGGGTATTAATAAAAACTGTCCGCGAGTTGATGCAAAATAGCCATCCAAATGTGGGGCATCAATTTCTCCATAAGGTGATAATTCAGTCATAGGATGAGGTTGTTCATCCACGGTAAATTCCAGTATTTTTTCATCTTCCCAAACTACAATGGGCTCCACAAATTTTCCTGTGTTAAAAATACAACATCGCACCGCTCCTACTCCTCTACCCTGAATTTCAGCCTTTATAGGATAAGCTATTCCTGATTTAAAAACAAACTCTTCAGGATCAGGTAAAGTAGAAAACGCTATTACATTATTCCAAACAACAGTTGAGGGTGCATCAATTATAACTGAACTTGAAACACTGTAAATCTCTGCCTCAGGTCTTGTAGCAGATTCCAAGCTCATTAATAGGGGCATCATTACAATGATTGAACCTAATGACATTGGAGCACCCGGTTTATTTTTTGACTGAATAGCATAACCTAGGGCAGTACCAATTAAAGCTATAATTAGTCCAATCGGAAAGGCCATTGCTATGCAAATAATTCCTTCAATGGCAAGTATCAGTAATAATGCGGATGTTAAAAAAAGTGAGGTCAGGGTTACTCCAACACATTGACTGAATTTTCTATGAACATGATATCCATAAATTAGAGACGATGAAAAACCAAGAATAAAAGGCAGACCAAGAAAAACACCCCATCCATAATCTTTTAAGAAATGAGTTGAAAAAAGTGTTAGAATAATAACTACAAATATTGAAAACCCTACTGCAAAGAGAGCACTTCCTGTTTTGTTTTTTGGGATTATCCTACTTAATGGTTTTAGTGACTCAGAAGAAGCATTAGTTGATTCCTTTTCAGGTAAAATTGATAATATTAAGAAAGATAAAATATTGATAAAAGGAATAAAGAAAATCAATACAAGCCAGGGAGATAAACCAGAAGACTGAAGCCGTTTTATAGTAAGAACAGTTCCAATCCAAATAAAGGGAAGCGCAATTAAAACAAGTGTTAAATAAAAGAGCTGATCTGAATCTGAAAGCATAAAAATACTATGCCGCTCATAAGAGGTGAAATAACTGAAAAATTTCCAGGGATCCCCGGTAAAATAAAGACTTAATAATCTGTCAATATTATATTTAATTGCAAAAAGTACAATTCCCCAGATAAAATAATTTTTCCTATTTACCTTGCCTTTTAAGCTAAACACCTGGTTGAAAAATGAATCTTGATTTTCCATAGTTTCTTATTTATTTCACTCCTTTTGTTGCTGTAATTAAATAATAACTAAAATTGTTGCGGTGCATTCCCAAAAACATAGTTAGGATTGGGCCAGTTAAATTATCCCATTGCTCTTTTGACATTTCAAGCTTTCCGGCAATGAGATTTTTAAGTAAAAAACCAATTACCACAAATGGAACATGAGCCACTGATACTGCAACTTTCCATGAAATATCTTCAACTTTGATTTCTGTAAAACCTTCGGCCTTTAAAGTTTCTTTAAAAAGGTTTATATTTCCTAGTTCTTTTAATGCCCAACTGGTGCAAAGTTTTTTATAAATAAACTTTGAAATAAAATTGTCGGGTTCTGATTTTATAAAGCCATCTGCAACAACAAGTTTTTTTCCTGGTTTTAAAATTCTATAGGCTTCTTTAATAAAATCTCCTTTACTGCTTCCATTAGCATAACAACTACTTTCAATTGCATAAGCACCATCTGCAAACTCTTTAGAAAATGGAGTATGCGTATAATCTGCTTCAATAAATTCAACTTGTTCAGACACTCCTTCTTTTTTAGCCAAAATATTCGCTTGTTCCAATTGCCAGGGAACAATAGTTAATCCTTTTATCTTAATTTTTGGGTTGTTCTTGGCAATAAATCTTGAGGAGGCTCCTAATCCACAACCGAGGTCTAAAATGGTATGGTGTTTTTCACTGCCTAATTCAAGTCTTGTAAGTACCTCTTTATTCATTCTATTGAGCATTACCTCTCTTTTAAAGGGATTCATTAAAAATGTAAAATAACCAAAATGCATATTAAAAGATTTACTCCAGGCTTCATAATCCGGTCCTGCCTTTTCATAGTATTGAAGTATTTTTTCTCTTTTCGAAAGAATTTCCTGATTCCTATTTTGTCTTAAAGTAACACCCTTTAATGTAATTGCCTTTTCCATAACAAGTAGTATTTAGTGATTTTAACTTTCATAACTTTCAATATTTATTGAAAGTTTTTCTTAAATTTTTTCACTTAATAAATTTGAATAATTTACCAAAGAACCAATGCTCTTCGGCTTTAATAAAGGTATCTAACATATTATCTGCTTTGGTAGCAAAATCGTTTAATTCTGATGTTACCTTTTTAAACTCATTCGCCTCTTTAGATTTACCGGGTTTAATTTCTTTTACCTGATTAAGCATTTTTAAAACCGGTTCAAGCTCTCTCTTTCTTCTTTCTTTAGCAACCTGAGTAGCAATTTGCATTATATCTTTTTCTGAAACAAAGTATTCCATCCTCTCCCCTGCTTTTGAGACTTTAAAAACAATTCCCCAGTCCATTAATGCACGTAGGTTCATATTGGCATTTCCTCTTGAAATTTCCAACTCCTTCATTATATCATCAGTGGATAAAGGTTCAGCCGAAATTAAAAGTAAAGCATGTATCTGAGCCATTGTTCTACTGACTCCCCAGCTTGAACCCAAGTTCCCCCAAGCCTGAATAAATTTATCTTTTCCTTCTTTGAAATCCATAATGCAAATATACAAAACTTTCTAAACTTTCAAAACTTTCTGAAAGTTTAGTTTGTTCGTGCAAGTGTTCTCAATATAAAGCACTATGAATTTCCTTAAATTAAGATTGTTATATCTGTTTAAATAGCACTCAATATTGTAGCACTGGACTGCAAGGCTTTATAGCATTTAATTAAACCTTAAAAATTAATTTTCCTTCACAATTTCCAATAAATCAGAATGAAATATCCTGGCTGGAGAGATCACAAGTTCCTCTAACGGAATCTTCTCTCCGTAACGCTCCTTCATTTTTTCCTTAACCACATTATTGGATAAATCAAAATCCTTGAGCTGTTCCAGTTTACCAATTTCGAGTCCTGTTGCATGTTTATAGATTTTCCAAATCAACTCCGAGCAATAAATTTTCTCATCTGACCATTCAAAATATAAATCATAATTCTTTCCTTTGAATTCTTCTCCTTTTTGTTTCATTTTCTGAAGCACTTCAGGAGTTAAAATGAGGTCAGCTTTTTTGAGCCTTTTTACCACATAATGCCCTTTCTCTCCTCTGCCAATCCATTTGTTCAAAGGAGTTAATGTAACAGGCTGAATGGCTTCAAACACAAAATATGCTCCATTTAAATTATAAATAATGCCACAATGGCTATATTTTGAACCGGTAGCCAACTGTATAGCCTGGCTTTGATTTGAACCAGAGGTCTGAAATATTAAATCTCCATCTCTAAGTAATCCTTTTTCAGCAAATTCAATTTCATTTACGCCTGAGTGAAATATTTTTTGCAGTTTATTTTGGAAATAGTGATGATTCACATAAACTCCTATAGAAATAGCAATTGAAATGGTTAATACAATAACTAAGAATTTATTTTTTTTCATATTAAAATCAATAAAATCACCAACGATTTGAGTTAATTTTTATTTTTCCTCTTCTTATTTTATAAACATGTATAAAAGGAAACCTTAAAGAACAGGCAACATGAGTTCTCCCTATGCGCATTAAAACTTTTCTTTTCCTTTTCTTGGGTGCCGTTTCTTCTGTTGGTTCGTGAACAACACAATCAGCAGTTAGCGAATCAGCTTTTGTTTCCTGATCAAAAACAGTTTTTGACTTTACTTCATGCTGCTCGGTTTTAGGGCTCTCGGGATAATTGGTCTGAGCGTTTGATATGATTGCCGATAATAAAGAAATACTTCCCGCTAAAAACAAACCCAATATATTAGCTCCGTATTTTGTATTATCATCGATTATAAACTGATCCTTGTAAAAAGTTCCGCAAACCTCTCCTCCATTTTGTTTTATGGCTTTTAATACGTCTTCATTACCTGCATTCCTAAAATCATAAATGTTATGTTTGCAAACCTTGCAATAATCATTTGGCCCTTTCACAGAGAACTTCCAAAAGGGTTGAGCACACATAAATTCAACTTTAATTTCAGAGTTGATTTGCCTCATGTTATAAGATGTTTAATTCAAAAATAACATTTATAATTATGTGAATTAAAAAAAATAATTTTTAAAATAATTCATTGGCAAAAATTCTATTTTAGAGAAAACTTTAAAAACTTAGCTTTGATTTTTGGAGGACAAGTTTCTGCAATGATAATGAGTCTAGAAAATATTTAGAGGCCTGGGATTTTATATGAATTAAAAATAAGAGATTATTTAAACAGGAATATTTTTTTTATCACTGGCTTAATGAAGATTACCTTAATACAACTCCTAATAAAGCTATTAAAATAAGTGGAACACTTATTACTAATACTGACAAAATCATATTTAAAATTGATTTTCCAATTGAAAATTTTTGAACTTCAGATGTTCCAATAAAAAATATCACCATTGTCCAAATTACAAGAATTAACTCAATGGCAAATGTGAAATAAAATACAATTATGGATAACATTTCCTCTTCATGGATATTAAAATCACTTTGAAACATTCCATTCCCAAATAATGCAATTTGTGGAATCAATACTATTAAAGCAAGGCTTGATGGAATCGAAGCATAGGAAATCATTCTTACCAATGAATTAGTATTACCTTGTCCATTGAGCCATTTACCTGTCCAACTCATTACAGCGGCACAAATGTAAATGGATATCCATCCAAGCAGTCCACCTATAATTATACATATTGACAAAACTGCAATTAAGGGCATGTTATCTCCCATGTTTTTAGCTGAAGCTCTATCAAATGTCTTTGCAATCCCAACCAGGATTAATAAAGTAAAGACAAACTTATCGTAATTTTTATCATTTAAATATTTAAAAACAAGACGCGGTGAAGTCCAAATTTTAGTAAAGATTTCTCTGTCCGATAATTCAAAATGTTCCTCTTCAGGAAGTGTATTTTGGATTTCACTATCAGCTAATTCAAAATTTTCTTCTTCAGGAGTTATATTCTCATTCAAATTCATAATTACAAATAGAGTATTGTTAACTTTTTTGTAAACTAACTTTATGTAGGCGAAACTTAAAGCGCTGCAATATAATAATTTAAAGTAATTAGTTTATTATTAATTCCTTGAGTTTATATTGCTCTATACAACAGGATCTTACTTTGTAGTGTAGTCCAAAGGGATTACTTCTTTATAAATTCATATTCAGCACTTGAGCCATAAAATTGATAATGACTGGTTAAGCTGTCAGATTTTATAGTATATCCAAACTGTATAAAATTATTTCCAGGTTCCAGCAGAGACAAATCAATTCCAATAATTTGATTGACTGAATCAGGTCGTTGAGTAAAAATACTTTTATTATTCAAATGAATAACTATATCATCAATCTCTTCGAAAGCATGTTTTGAAATACCAAAAGGGATTAACAAATGATTTTTATAAGCAAATGGATTATGATAAAATACAGCGTAATTAGTATAATGGGGGAAAAAAATTCTGGCAAAAGCTGAGTCTTTAGAATTCTTTTCACTGGCAGGTACAGTTTTATCAATCAATTCTTTTTTATTGTTTTTGAAAAATGCTATCCAGTAGGCTTCACGATTAGCTATATTTATACTATTGATAAAAGTATTTTTCATTTCATTGTATAAAACATTGTCCCTGTCATCTAAAGGAAAACAAACTGTAATTTGATATTCATAGGGGAATTTGTAATAAATCCAGTCATGGAAAACATTATTGGACACGGTATCTTCACATTCCGTTTGGACTAAAAACATTCCATTGTAATTAGCTGTTTTAGAGCTAACATTGGTGAAAGAAGGAAGACTTTCTAAAAAAGAAACAAAATCTTTTTCCATAGTGGTTGTATCCTGCTCAACATCATATGTTGAGAGATAACGAAACCTCATGGAATATTTTTCCAACCAATATCCACTTCTCAAAAGAAATTTATCATGATTTAAAACAGTATCTGGCGGATAAGAGAACTTTGCTGATATACCGCTGAAATAATCAGTTCGAATTCCTTTATCCTTATCAAAATCCGTTAGCAAAGAATCGACTTTATATTCCCAATACCTTTGGTAATCTGTATTTAAGCTATGATCGGTTTCATCATCATATTGATCTTGCATTTCAGATAAACTTTGATGAACATTGCCAAGGGTTTTTTCAAGAAAAGAGAGTGATGCATTAGGAATATCCAGGATAAATTTATTAAATCTCCTGCAAAATATTTCTGTTATATTAAAATGATATTGTTCATGCCTAAGTCCATATTCAGAAGTTTTCATTGATTTTAAAGCCCAGGACCTATTGTTGTTTTGTCCGGCATAAGCATAGTAAGAGCCCTTTAAACTATCATATTCAAGATATAGCTTACTATTAATAGCAGCGCCATAAATTGTAAATAAACGAGGGATTCCATTAAAATCTTCCCAAGTCAAAAGATTTTCGTTGCTCCATTTTTTAATTACCGGTGTTTTAAAAAAATTACTACTTAAAGCTGGTATCAACACAGAAACTAAAATAGACAGGACAATGATTCTTCTTTTAGTTTTTACCAGATTTGCCATTTGAATACAAGTAAAGTTCTTCTAATTAATGAAATTCCAATTTCCACAACAAAACTTGCAATTAGGGGAAAAAAGAATGCCCTGACCAATAATTCACTATCTAAAATTGTTGGATAACCAGATAATGTGTTATGTATTTCATAAAAAACAACTGATAAAATTCCTGTCAAATAAAGTTGTGTAATTCTACCCATAAAGAAATTTCTTCTTCTGTGTTCCTTCTTGTAAATTATATGATTTAAAATGGCTAAAGAAAACAAATTTACATATATAATTAACCTGTAATAATCTTCAATCCATGGTTCACTCCCATAATATCGTGCAATATTTGTTATTGTCATAAAAAGTAATGCCAAGGCTATTGCAGTTGTAATTTCACGCCATGAAAAAGTTATAAAATAAGATTTAGATATTTTCTTATATCCTTTTATTAATAAATCGATAAATTGCTCATATAGATTAGGGTATTTATTAGGTGCAAGGACTACTTCCCGGTTGCTTATATTGAATTTTTCATCCAGTAATGTGAATGCTGCTTTTACAGCATCAACATGTTGAATGGAATGAGTATCAACAATTTTTTCCAGTTCGTGCTGCGATTTATCCTTATATATGCCTAAAAAGTATTTATACATTATTCTTTATGCGATTTATCTCTTTTTTAGAATCAACAGGATAAAGTAAAATACAAATGGTGATTTATCCTAACAATTATTTTAAATGCTAGAAAAATGCTAATAATTGGTTGTATTTTTTCATCCCTACAAATTTAAATAAGCCTTAATCTCTTCTGCATCTTTTAATTCCTTTTCAGGACTTTTCATTCTAAAACAGTAATCGCCATTTGAGGGAACCTTGGAGAAGCCATCAGGCAAGAAGAAAAATGGTTTACCCTCGGATGAAACTGCAATTAAATAATTATTACAAAGGGGGTTAAATTTAAACTGTTTCAGCATTCCGTAATTATACATAAATACTGCTGATCTATCTTTCTCCACCAAATAGATTTGGTTAAAAAACAAATCCTCTCCGGACTTAGTTTTAAAACTTGCCAGTACCTGTGCCCCTGATGGATATAAATGGGGTCTGTCACAATTAAAAATTCCCATTTTTGAGATGCTAAAAGTTCTCCAAATTTTGTCATATTCTGTATTTATTCTTGTATTTCTTACCTGGGCCTCAGCAAGTAATGTTCTCTCTGCAATTCTATTCTGTCTTTGCTGTATTGCCAGTGCATTTGCATTTTCCAGTGCAATTCTCTGCTGTTCCATGACTTGCATTTTTCGTTCTTCTTCTCTTTCCTTTTGCAGTTGAGCAAATTCATCCTGTTTACGCTTCTCGCCATCTAGTCTTTTCTTGAAGCTTTCCTCATAATTATCGAATCGTTTGTTGTATTCAGCCATTGCCATTTCATAATCTCCGGCTTCAAAAACAGGATATACAATTAATTCATGCCTTTGTTTACCTTTTACCAGATTTAATTTGAAGTTTTTTCCCGGTACGCCCTTTGCAAGAGTAGCATCTTCCCAAATAATATTTGCCAGTTTCGGGTCAAAATTTTCATTCTCCTCCCCTATTTCAAAAAACACTGACTTGTATTCTGCTAATTCAGGAAACTCTTCAGGAAAAACATTAATAACAAATTTGAATCTTTCCGGGTTTATTTTTTTAGGCTTTACAGGTTTTTCTAAAACATCTCTACTCTTTTTCAGGGGGAGTATTTCTCCATTGTTTTCTAAAATCCCTGCAACAGCTATTACATCTGCCTGGTCTTGAAGCATCACAGGGTCTGCCTGTACAACTTCAACTTTATCTTTTCCCAAATGCAACCAATTGCCTCCAACAGTATCCAACTGGTATAGGTTAAAAAAAGTTCTGTCATCTGCGGAAGCCATGGAAACATCAATCTCTTTTCCCTGGGCAAGAAATACTTTTTCCCCGTTTTTATCATATGCTAGTATTTCCATCATCCCCGCTGTTTCAAAATGGTACTGAACTCCAGAAGAATCATAAGCCATTGGGATGCCACTAAAAATAATATCCAGAGGGTGATGAAACTCCCTGTAAGAAACTTTCACATCACCTTTTACAGGTGTTCCCTTTGCATCAACAAAAGCCTCTGCTGGTACAGAGATTTTAGAACCGGTTGAGTGTTTAATTATTCCACCTTTTGCTGCATCCAAATTATAATAATTAGGCTTTAAAGCTAATTCGGGAATAGGTGGGTTCACTACAGGCTTTTTAGAGTTTTCATCTTTTACCTGTATGATTACTAAAGCGATAACTACCGCCATTACAAGTAATCCACTGAAAAATTTGGGCGATTTAAAAAAAGGCTTTGTCATTTTTTTATAGTTATAAAGTACGCTTTGAAAATTCTTACCGGTTTTTATCTCCTGAGGAGTTATTCCGGGACGATTGATATTTACTTTTATATTTTTATTGCTTTCCATAGCTTTCAATTATTTCCGTTTTTTGTAATAATATTTTTGAGCTTTTCCAATATTCGGTAAACTTTCACTTTTGCATTGTTTTCAGTTATGTTCAAAATGTGAGCAATTTCCTTAAATGCCCTTTTTTCAAAAAACCGCATTTCTATCATCTGGAGGTCAGGCTCTTCAAGTCTGGTAAGAGCATCAATTAGTTGATTGTGTTTTTCTTCCTGATTATCTTCTTTCATCTCTTCCATAATATCTCCCACCATATTCATTTCTACATTTAAAGCCCGCTGAGCCACATTTGTTTTGAACATACGGTTCATTTCATTTATGGCAATCCTGTATAACCATGCAGAAAAAGGAACTCCCTTAGGCTGATAACGGGGAAGATTAACAAGTGCTTTTAAAAAAACCTGGGATGTTATGTCAAAAGCTGTATCCTTGCTGTTTACCCTCTGATAAATAAATTTCAGGAGTTGTTCATAGTACTTATTGTAGAGTACTTCAAAGTAGGCAGGATTTCTCTGTGCCGCTTTTATCAAGTCGATTTCGCTTCTTATTTGCTTATCACTCTTATGGTATTTTGAAACTGTTTGCATAGGCATCCTTATTTTTTGTTGGGCCTTGTTTAACTTATAATCCTAAAAAGAATAAAAGATACAAGTTTCACTGACTTTTATTTTAATTTAAAAACAACAGGTAAATTAATATAAACCGGAACCTCAACTCCTCTTTGTTTTCCAGGTCTCCACGAAGGCATTGAATTTACCACTCTTAATGCTTCATTATCCAGAAATGTATTTCCACTAGACCTAATTATCCTGGTATAAGTCACATTTCCTGCTGAATCAATAATAAAACTCAAAAATACCGTGCCTTGGTCATTTGCCTTTTTTGCCTCCACCGGATATTTAATATTCTCCTTTAAAAAACTTACAATAGCCTCTTCCCCACCAGGAAATACAGGCATTTGCTCTACAATTGAAAATACTAATGTTTCATTTTCCACAACATCTGATACAACCACTGAGTTTGATTCTTTTAATGTATTTGCTTCTGTTGGTTTCCTTACCTTAATAACAAGCGTAGTGTCCTTTGCCTGCATTTGTGCTTTGCATATAAAAGCTACTAGAATGAAGGCGATTGTAAAAAAATATTTATTCATTTGGTTTATTTATTAATTAATAAATTAAGAAAACAAAAAAGTTTAGTGTTATCTCATAGATAAATTATCCTATTTTAAGATTAATAGGTGAGAGTGTTCTTATTATACCATCGTCCCCCTTAACTTTAATATTTTCAATATATACTTTACCACCTGGTTTAACACTTTTCAACAAAGCACTTTGTTCAGAGGAAATCATATTACTCTTTGAGGTTTTTGTTAGGTCAAAACCACCAATAACAACTGTAATATCAAATTCAAGAACCCTGAATTTAAAGTCAAAGTCAAAGTTTTCAAGATCTGCAATAACCCCAGAGGCAGATGTTAAATCACTTCTCGAAATAATATTACTACCACTTTTACCAGCAAATTTTGCAACAGGGTCAGGAACCCTTTTTACTCTAAATTTTTTTTGCTCCAATAATTCAACTTTGCCTGAAGTATCATAGGCATAGATCTTAATTATAGTTTCAGCACCCTGAGCCACTCTGATTATATAGTTGTTTGCATCATTTTTTATCATTGAACCATTACTAATTTCAATCTTGCTTATATCCCTGGCACTTGCCACTCTTAAAGGATTGTCAATTCCAATATAAACAACATTCATTTTTGTAAGTTCTACAGCCACAATATTTGACACTGGTTTTCTTACTACAATGGAAAGATTATTTTGCGCTAAAACATAGATGGAATAAAACAATAAAAAATTTATAATCAGGGCTACAGTTTTCATAGGTTTTAATTTTTAAAGGAATTATTTAAACCGCTTTTTACTTCATAATCAAAGAAAGTAAAAAAGATACAGAGTATCCCCCCGGCCAACTGCATCTTGCCTAACCCCACCATTTTCCTGAGTTTTGCCAAAAAAAAATCATGAGCGAAAAAAGGAAAATGTTAAACCTGGTAGAAGAGTGCTTAAAAAGCGGATTACATAAGAAAGATTTTTTCCGTCAAAAAAACATTAGTCCTCACAAATATTACTATTGGCAAAAGAGATACCTAGCCCAAAAAGGAAAGAGCGAGGAGAGCCCGGTGTTTAAAGAAGTATCCATTCCTGCTTTTTTTTCGCAAGAAGGGGCGCCCAAAAAAGTATTGGAAGTTACCACTC